>SUTG01000002.1 GCA_015063035.1 Methanobrevibacter olleyae | reverse complement strand
CAAAGAAGAGTTGACTTATCCTTAGGTTTCTTGACCAGAGGTACTTTACAATCTGCATTCAAAAACAGAAAATCTGTAGCTGAATGTTTAGCAAATGAATTAATTTTTGCATCTGAAGAAGATACTAGAAGTTTCGCTTTACAGAAAAAAGAAGAAAAAGAAAGAGTTGCAAAAGCAGCACACTAATTTTAGTGTTTTTAATAATTATAGAATTAATCAGAGTTTTCTTTTTAATTTCTTTTTTAAATTTTTATTAAGTTTTTGATTAAATTATTTATAAATTTTTAAAAAAGAGTTCTAATTCAAATTCTGTTTAATTTTTATATTTTTTAATTTTTTATATTTTTTAATCTAAAAGACATAATATTGACTTAAATATGGACTAAAATAATAAACTAATGTTTATAGGTGATGATTTTGAGTAGACGAGACAAAATGATTGCAAAAATCAAAGAATTGATGTATCAACCTACAAATATCAGAAACATTGGTATTTGTGCACACATTGACCACGGTAAAACTACTTTATCCGACAATCTCTTGGCAGGTGCAGGAATGATTTCCGAAGAACTTGCAGGAGATCAAAGATTCTTAGATTTTGACGAACAAGAACAAGCTCGTGGTATTACCATTGACGCTGCAAACGTATCTATGGTACACGAATATCATGATGATGAATATTTAATTAACTTAATTGACACTCCTGGTCACGTTGACTTCGGTGGAGACGTAACCCGTGCAATGAGAGCTGTAGACGGTGCAGTAGTAGTTGTATGTGCAGTAGAAGGTATCATGCCTCAAACTGAAACTGTACTTAGACAAGCTTTAAGAGAAAAAGTTAAACCAGTATTATTCATTAACAAAGTTGACAGATTAATCAACGAAGTAAAATTAGGACCAGAAGAATTAGCAAACAAATTCATTGGAATCATCAATGAAGCTAACAAATTAATCAGTAAAATGGCTCCTAAAGATAAAAAAGATGAATGGCTTGTAAAAGTGGATGACGGTAGTGTAGCATTCGGTTCAGCATACCACAACTGGGCTATTAACATTCCAATGATGCAAGAAACTGGAATCAACTTTAAAGACATCATTGATTACTGTAATGATGAAAACCAAAAAGAATTAGCTAAAAAAGTGCCTTTAGCTGAAGTATTATTAGGTATGGTAGTAGAACACTTACCTTCTCCTGAAGTTTCCCAACAATACAGATGTCCTAACATTTGGGATGGAGACATTGAAAGTGAAGCTGGTCAAACCATGGTTAACACCAGCCCTGACGGACCTTTAGCTGTAATGGTCACTAATGTATCTGTAGATAAGCACGCTGGTGAAGTAGCTACCGGTAGAGTATACGGTGGTACTGTAGAACAAGGTACTGAAGTGTTCTTGGTAGGAGGTCAAGCTAGATCCAGAGTACAACAAGTTGGTGTTTTCTTCGGTCCTGAAAGAGTTCCTACTGAAAAGGTTCCTGCTGGTAACATTGTTTACATCACTGGTGCAAAAGGAGCTACCGCAGGGGAAACCATCTGTTCACCAGAAAACAAGATTGTAGAGTTTGAAGGAATTGAACACATCTCTGAACCTGTAGTTACTGTAGCTGTAGAAGCTAAAAACACCAAAGACTTACCAAAACTTATTGAAGTGTTAAGACAAACTGCAAAAGAAGACCCTACCATTCACGTTAACATTAACGAAGAAACTGGTGAACACTTAGTATCCGGTATGGGAGAACTTCACTTAGAAGTTATCGGTGTAAGAATCAACAACAAAGGTGTAGATATCAACACTTCTGAACCTATTGTTGTATACAGAGAAACCGTAGCAGGAAAAACTGCTAACCCTGTAGAGGGTAAATCTCCTAACAAGCATAACAGATTATACCTTGAAGTTGCACCTTTAGAAGATTCAATCTTCCAAGCATTGCAAAACGGTGACATCAAAGAAGGTAAAATCAAAGATAAGGAAGAAGCTCAAAAATTCATTGAACATGGTCTTGACAAAGAAGAAGCTAGAAGGGTATGGGATGTTTACAACAAATCCTTATTCATCAACATGACTCGTGGTATTCAATACTTAGATGAGATCAAAGAGCTTGTTATTGAAGGTTTCGAATCTGCACTTGAAGAAGGTCCAGTTGCAAACGAAATTGCAATGGGTATGAAATTCACTCTTGTAGATGCAAAACTTCACGAAGACGCAGTTCACAGAGGACCTGCTCAAATTTTACCTGCTATCCGTAACGCTATTAAAGGTGGTATGATGATGGCTGACCCTACCTTACTTGAACCTGTTCAAAAAGTTTTCATTAACACTCCTACTGACTATATGGGGTCTGTTACTAAAGAAATCTTAAACAGAAGAGGACAAATTGTAGATATGCCAACTGAAGGTGACATGGTAAATGTTGAAGCTAAAGTACCTGTAGCTGAAATGTTTGGTTTCGCTGGTGAAATCAGATCTGCAACTCAAGGTAGATGTTTATGGTCTACTGAAAACTCCGGTTTCGAAAGATTACCAAGAGAATTGCAAAGTCAAATTATCAGACAAATCAGAGAAAGAAAAGGATTATCCCCACAACCATTTGGTCCTGACCACTACTTAGGATAAGTTCTAATTTAGATAAGTTCTAATCTAGATTAGTTCTAAGTTAGATGAGTTCTAATTTATATTAGTTCTAATTTAGATGAGTTCTAAGTAAATTAAGATAATCTTTATCTTAATTTTTTCTGATCTGTTTTTATTAAATTAGGAATTTTTCCTAATTTAAATTTTTATTTTAATTAATTATTTTTTTAATTAAATTTCATTAAGTTTCAATACTTAATATGCTGTTTTTTTAATTTTTTTAATTATTAAAAAAATAGTGTTATAATCATATAGTTTATATATTATAAAAAATATAATAATATACATATAGTTGAGTATTCTTATATTACATGTGATTTATTTTATATTGCATGTAATTGTTACCATGTAATTTTTACATGTAAGTTATAGAATAAATCCGTTGATATATCGTTGATACATTTATTGATTATTGATTCATAAGTATTTCAAAAATATTCAACAATATAAATAACTTAACAAATAATATTACTTAATTATATACTTAACTTATATACAATTTATAAAAAGAGGTTTTTATAATGGCAAAAGCAAAAGAACATTTAAATTTAGCATTTATTGGACACGTTGACCACGGTAAATCCACTTTAGTAGGACACTTATTATTAAAAGCTGGTGCAATCGCTGAACAACAATTAGATGAAGGTGAAGACAAATTCAGATTTGTTATGGACAAATTAGGTGAAGAAAGAGAAAGAGGAGTAACCATTGACTTAGCTCACCAAAAATTCTCCACCAACAAATACGACTACACTGTTGTAGACTGTCCTGGACACAGAGACTTCGTTAAAAACATGATTACTGGTGCATCCCAAGCTGACGCAGCTGTATTAGTAGTAGCTGCTAACGACGGTGTAATGCCACAAACCAAAGAACACATGTTCTTATCCATGACTTTAGGTATTAAACAATTAATCATTGCTGTAAACAAAATGGATATGGTAGATTACAGTGAAGACAGATTCAACGAAGTAAAAGGCGAAGTATCTGACTTACTCAGATCCATTGGTAGAGACCCAGCAAGCACTCCTTTCATCCCAATGTCTGCATTTGAAGGAGACAACATCAAAGAATTATCTGACAACATGAGCTGGTACAAAGGTAGTCCATTAATGGATGAATTAGACAAATTAGTACCACCTGAAAAACCTGTCGACTTACCATTAAGAATTCCTATTCAAGACGTATACTCCATTACTGGTGTAGGTACTGTACCTGTAGGAAGAGTAGAAACTGGTATCATGAAACAAGGTGACAACGTTATCTTTGAACCTGCTGGAGTATCTGGTGAAGTAAAATCTATCGAAATGCACCACGAAACTTTCCCTGAAGCTGAACCTGGTGACAACATCGGATTCAACGTAAGAGGTGTAGGTAAAAACGATATCAGAAGAGGAGATGTAGCTGGACACACTACTGACGCTCCTACTGTAGCTAAAGAATTTACTGCACAAGTTGTTGTATTACAACACCCTGGTGTAATCACCGTTGGATACACTCCTGTATTCCACTGTCACACCTCACAAACTGCATGTACTTTCTTAGACTTAACTTCCAAACTCGACCCTGCTACCGGTCAACCTGAAGCAACCAAACCTGACTTCATTAAAACTGGTGACGCAGCTATTGTACAAATTAAACCAACCAAACCTATGGTTATGGAAGAAGCTGCAAGCATTCCTCCAATGGGAAGATTCGCTATCAGAGATATGGGTCAAACCGTAGCAGCTGGTTTATGTCTTAAAGTAACTGACAAAAAATAAGATCAATGATTAATTTTTAATTAAATTATTCATTTTTTATTTTTTTTTAGTTTTAATTTTGAAAATTTATTAGAGAAAGTTTAATTTTTCTAATAAATCAATCTTTATTTTTAGGTTTTAAATAATACTTATTTTAAATCTATAGTATGTTTTAATCTAGTAATCTAGTTTAATCATATTTTAGGTTTAAACTAGATTATTAACCTGTTTAAGGAGGATTAAAATGAATCAAGCTAGAATTAAACTTACAGGTACTGATCCTGAAAAAATTAATTATGTCTGTGACCAGTTAAAGAAAATTTCTGAAAGAACTGGTGTAGATATTTCTGGCCCTATTCCATTACCTACTAAAAAATTAGTTGTACCAACTAGAAAATCTCCAGATGGAGAAGGAAAAGCTACTTGGGAAAAATGGGAACTTCGTATCCACAAACGTTTAATTGGAATCGGCGCTGATGAAAGAGCTATGAGACAAATTATGAAAGTAAGCGTTCCTGATAACGTAAGTATTGAAATTGAACTTAAATAATTAAGTTATTGTTCTGAAATTATTTTCAGAATTAATTTTCATACTTTTATTTTAAATTTTCACTAAATTTTTTAATTAGATCACTCTTAATTATATTTATATTTATTTTAATATTCATATGCCGAGATAGTCTAGCCTGGTAAGGCGCGGGACTTGAAATCCCGTGGTGTAATAGCCGCCTGGGTTCAAATCCCAGTCTCGGCGTTTCTATTATTGCTTTTTTTATTATTTTTTTATTTTTCTAATTTTTTATTTTTTAATTTTTTAATATTTTCTTTATTTTTTTTTTTCAAAGTTTTATTTTTTTTTTTTTTTTTTTTTTTCTTTTTTTTTTTTTTTCTAATTTTTTTTTTTTTTTTTTTTTTTTTTATTTTTTTTTTTTTTCTAATTTTTTATATTTTTTATTTTTCATTTTTTTAAAATTTTTTATTCTTTAATTTTTTATAGTTTTCTCGATTTTTATTTTCAAATTTTTAAAAATTTTCATTCAAAATTCAATTTTTCAATTAAATTTTTTGATTAAAAAATTTATCATAGTTTAATTAATCATAACTTTAATTAAAATGATACTTTTTATAAAAGTTTTAATTTAATTGCACAGAATTTTAATTTAATTAAAATAATGCTTTCATCATAATTATTGAAAAATAGTAATCTATATGAGGTTAGTTAAATTTAATAATTTATTAAAAAATAGCTTATTAATGATGATTTTTTGATGTATAAATTTTTTTGAAGAATAAAAAAAGTAGTTTATGGTGGTAATAATTTAGATGATTTAATATTAATTATAAAAATTAATACTAAATATCTTTAAGCTTTTTTTGCTATGACAGTCATTAATGCAACAACAAATATGAAACCTACAATCATAACAATGGACATTGATGAAAGTCCGTTAATGATATCTGCTACTAAATTCATAATATTCCTCCTAAAAAACCAATAATTAATTTAATAATTATAATTTTATTTAATAATATTTTTGTTAATATACTATTTATAATTTTTTTAATTTTCTTTAAATTTTTTTCATCTTAAAAAGTTAATGCATAATTTAAATGTGTCCATCAATAACCCTATTAGCAATTTTATCTGTTACCAAGATTATTGCTGCCACAATGATGATCAAGACCCAATCTATGAGTCCAATTGCACAGGTCTTGAAGATTGTTTGAAGGAATGGAACATAAATGACAAGAACCTGCAATATGAATGATCCAATAAGTGATAGCCAAAGAGCGGCATTTCTTGCTTTTGAACTGGACCTGTAATTCAATGCATTGAACAATTGATACAATACAAACACTGTAAATGCAATGGTGATTGCCTTGGTTTTCACATCACCTACCCCATTATTCAATTCATAAATGAATAGTCCTAATGTGCCGATTGCCATGACAATTCCAGAAATTGCTATCTTCATCATGGTTTTTCTGTTGATCAATTCCCCTTTTTCAGGAGGCCTTCTCATTATGTCCTTTTCGGGTCCTTCCAAACCTAAGGATTGTGCTGGAGGCCCATCCATTATTATATTGATCCATAAAAGCTGAATAGGAGTGAATGGAGTTGGTATTGGCAATAATGATCCTATGGTGATGGTTAGTATTGCCCCAATATTTGTAGACAATTGGAATTTTAAAAACCTTTTAATGTTATCGAAGATGGTTCTTCCTTCCTTTATTGAAGAGACTATTGTGGCAAAGTTATCATCCTGTATAATCATGTCTGCAGATTCTTTTGTAACATCGGTTCCACTACCCATAGCCACTCCAATGGAAGCTTTCTTAAGTGCTGGTGCATCGTTTACACCATCACCGGTCATTGATACGATTTCACCATGGTTTTGGAGAACTTCAATGATTCTTCTTTTCTGTTCAGGATACACTCTTGCATAAACTCTGATGTCCTTTGCAATCTCATTGTATTCCTCATCACTTAAATCTTCCAATTCCTGCCCAGTCAAGATTTCATTATGATAATTTTCCTTATTGATATGATAATCTCTAGGGAGAATGCCTAGTTTCATAGCTATTGCAGTTGCAGTATCCTTATGGTCTCCTGTAATCATCACCACATTGATTCCTGCCTTCTGACAATCTGCTATTGCATCAATGGCTTCCTCCCTTGGAGGATCTATGATACCAAGAAGGCCTGCAAATACCAAATCCTTCTCAAAAGACTCTCCATGATGCTTATTTTTTGAATATGTTTTATGCATTTCAGAATCATTATTTTCAAATTCCTTATTATCCAAATCTAAAACTTTTCCATATTCATCATTATCCAGCTTTTTGTAAGCAAGACCTATGACTCTTAATGACCTCATTGTCATCATGTCAATTTCATGCATTATGTCTTTTTTGGTTGGCTCGTCAAAATTGTTTATATGCCCATTGAAATCGATTTTATCGGATAATTCTAAAATCAATTCAGGGGCTCCCTTTGTTAAAACGTAATAATCTTTATTGTTTTCTTCATCCATTTCACTGTAAATGAATGTCATTCTTTTTCTATTGCTGTCAAAAGGTATTTCAAATTCCTTTTCAAAATTCCTATTTGATTTAAGCTTTTCAAAATCGTTATCAAGTGCAAAGTAGTATGATGCCAAGTCAGTAGGGTTTCCTATCAATTCATCATCTTCACATCTCACTCCATTGCATAATCCTGCAATTAATGTAGAACGTTCGCTGTTGGTTAATAATGTTTTTTTAACTGCCATCTTGTTTTCTGTTAAGGTTCCGGTTTTATCTGTACAGATGTAAGTGCAGGACCCTAATGTTTCTACAGATGACAATTTTTTAACGATTGCATTGGATTTTGCCATTTTCTGCATTCCTAATGCCAAAGTCAAAGTCAATACTGCTGGAAGGCCTTCAGGAATTGCTGCAACAGCTAAAGAAACTGCAGTCATAAAGCTTTCAAGAATATCCATAGCTTGGAAAAAGTCTATAATGAATACAAATATACAAACGATTATGGATAGTATTCCAATCTTTTTACCTAACTTGCCCACTTGAATTGTTAAAGGAGTTTCATCTTCCCCTTCCTGAATCATGGTAGCGATTCTACCTATGCTTGTTTCCATTCCGGTCGCTATCACAACTCCTGTTCCTTTTCCAAAGAGCACATTAGAGTTCATGGATACGAGTTTAGATTGTATATTTTCCTCTTTTGAATATTTCTGAATATCTTTAATCTTATTTGAGAAGTCTTCAATTTTTTCGTAATTATTGTCCTTTTTAACTAAAGTGGACTCTCCAGTTATGGATGATTCATCCACCCTCAAATCATAAGATTCTATTAAAATCAAGTCTGCTGGAACTTTGTCTCCCTCTTCAAGAATAACGATGTCCCCTGGCACAAGTTTTTCACTTGGAATCCTTTTTAGGTTATTTTCTCTTTTAACATGGGCATCGGTATGAACTAAACTCTTAAGCTTTTCCATAGCATTTTCAGCACGATATTCCTGAACGAAACCGATAATTGAGTTGATTATCACAACTACAAGTATGACAATTGCATCTAAATGATTTCCAATCATATAACTTGCAATAGCTGCAATGATAAGCATGAATATTAAAACATCTAAAAATTGTGATAAAAATAGTTTTAAAGGGCTGTTTTTCTTTTGTTCTTTTAGTTTATTTGGCCCATACTTATCTAATCGAGCATTGGCCTCAGCATTGCTTAACCCTTCATTTTGAGTGGAATACTGTTTTAATATTTCTTCTATCAATATAATCCCCAAGTTCCTAATTAGCTAAAAATAGTTTTTTAATTAATATTTTATTTAATTTAATATTTAATTTAATTTTTACTTATATATAATATAATAAGTTTGTAAGTTTATATCTTTAATTTATTTTATTTAAATATTTAAGATTTTAATCTGCAAAATCACTATTTATCTTTCATAAATGTAAAAAGAGGCGCGGTTATAATTTTTCAGTTTCATTTTTTTGGTTTTCATGTTCAAATCCTCATTGAACAAAGGTTTTATTATCAATGTCGCATTAACCTCGTCCCTTATTTTCATAATTGCTTCCTGCAATTCTGCAGGGGGTCTGATTGAAAACAAAATGTCTGCACCATTATAGATATTCATGTTTGGATTGAAAACATCATCTTTAATAATGTTTTCATTTGCAGGATCAATATCAGTCATTATAATATTAATATTTTCATTTTCACTTAAGTTTTTAGAGATTGTTTGGAATTTTCCCGCTCCAATTTCAACTATCCTTGTTTTTTTGCCTGTTTTTTCGCTATTTTCAATAGCTAATTTTAGTATATATTCCTCTAGGTCGTTCCACATTTTTATTCCTTTTGAAGTTTTTTTCTTTGTCAATATTGTATTTATCTTTCAATAATTTAATATGTTCTATTTTAGCCCTAGTTTAATCTTATTTTATTTTACTTTTATTCTTAAATTTAATTTTTAGAAATGTTTTTAATAGAGTAAATTATATAATATTAATAGTAAATTTACAATTATAAAAAAATGATTGGAAACTAATATTTATTTGATTATTAAAGTGTTTTTTATGTTTATTCGTGAATTTGTCCCTTCTGATTTGGCTAGGGTATATCAAATTGAAGTGGAGTCCTTTTCCACACCTTATGAATTGGCCATTCTTCAGCAATTATATGAAATAGGTGCAGGATTTCTTGTAGCTATTGAAGATGGTGAAATTGTAGGGTATATTATTTTTTGGGTAAAGGAAGAGGGATTAGGCCATATAATTGCTCTTGCAGTTGATAGCAGATTCCGCAGGCAACATATAGCAACTCGATTGCTTATGATGGCAATAAGCATCTTCAAGAATATTGATATTCATAGGATAACCTTGGAAGTGAAATCCCATAATGAAATCGCAGTCAGTTTCTATCAAAAATTCGGGTTTGATATTGATAGGAAAGTGCCTAATTACTATGAGGACGGATCTGATGCCTATGTAATGTTATTCAACACCAATAAAATCAGTAATTGATTACATAATCAAATAAATTAGAAGATTAAATAATTGGAAATTAAAAAAGTTATTATAACAATAAAATTTATAAAAATAATTTAATTAATAAAAATAATAAAATTTATTAAAATAATAAAATTTATAAAAATAATTTAATTAATAAAAATAATTAAATTAATAAAATTAATAAAGTTATTAAAATAATAAAATTTATTAAAATAATAAAATTAATAAAAATAAGTAAATTAATAAAAAAAATAAAGTTATAAAAATTAATAAGAATTAATTATTTTTAGTCAAATCTAGTTTATAGCTAAGATTGTTCTCTTTTTTCAATTCACTTAATTCCTTATTGATTCGTATATACTCTTTTTCAACTTCCAATAAAGATGTCACCAAGCCTTCCCTATAGTTATTCACTTTTTTGGTGTCCAATAGGAACTTCTGTTGGGTATATGGTTTGGAGTTGACTATATTTGAAATTTCTTTATCTTCCAGCTCTATATTTATTTCAAGCATGTCCCTTAGTTTTTCAAAGTCTTCCACAGTTATAGGTTCGTTTTCAATTTCATGCCTATTTATCAGATTTTGTGTGGATTCCAATTCTTCCAAATTCCTATCTTCATAAGCCTCTTTAGAGCTATAGAATAGGTTTTCTTCGTAATCTGTTGGTTCAAGCAATAAATCCGGATGAATCTTTCTTATGCAATCTTTATAAATGGTATGCAATTGTTTGAAGTCCTGTTTTTCACTTAAATAATTCCTATGCTCTTCAATAAGAATATTCACTTTTGCAGTTTCTGTTTTCAATTCAAGTTCTTCCTCTTTAAACTCATTTTCAACATGGCTTTCAATTTCGCTCATGTTGATTTTTGGCTTATTGATTTTGGTCTTGTTGATCCTGATTTGATTTTCCTCTAAATCGCTTAATTCCTTATTGAATTGATTAGATGATTGTCGATTAACCATTTTTTTAATCATTTCAATTGTTCTTTTTGTTTTCTTGATTTTAAGTTTATAATCTTTAATCTTGTATTTATAAACTCCAAATTTCAATGAATAATCTGTTTCAATTTCTCTGCAGGTAAAATTTATCAAATAATCTTCTTCAAAGAGTTTGCTGGCTAGAATCTCTCTTAAATAGCTTATTTCATCTTTTAAACCATCAACCTCCTCCTCATTTTTCACATTATTTTGAGCTTCTGTCATTTTCAAACTCCTTGTATTTATCTGCGTCTTCTCTCTTGCCTATTCAATCTTTTTGGCTGATTGGAAGGATAATCGTAATCTGAATAATATCTTGAATCCATATTCCTATGGAATTGTCTAGGATTTCTGCCATATCTTTCTTTTTGCATTCTTTTCCTATATTTCCTTTCCTTTCTTCTTCTTATCCTTCTTTTTATTCTTCTTATTATGCTTCTCACTATCAATAGGATTAGAATTATTGCAACGATTATCATTCCTATTGGCAAGATGTCGAATAGGAAATCGCTGTAATATTTATGGAATGCCATTTCTGATGGGAAATTCATAGTGCTTGCACTTGTATCATCTTCACTAAGAAGTGCAAAATTGTAAACCAAGTCATAGTATCCTATGGTTGCACCTTCATAATTAATGGAATCAGGTGCTTTCCCATGTTCATTCATATAGTCTACAACCATATCTGCCATATTGTAATAATCGTTAAAGGAATATTCCCCTTTGGTAAAGCTTGAATATTTCTGAGGATTGTCAGGGGCTCCAAATTCTCCAGGAACTTCCAGACCATATCCGTCTATATATGAGGCACTCATGTACAATAATTGAGGGGTGGTGTAGGAACCGTAGGATTCCTGCATATCACTACCATGGCCATCAACAATTTTTTTGGAATCCTCTGCCAAGTATTTAGGGTCTAGCTTGTGATAAACTATTAAATCGGTATCCAATTGCTTGTTTTCACTTGTTCCTGCATAGACTGCATTAATGATTTCATTTGCAATGTATTCGTTCACATTATCGCTATCATATGCGATTATTCCTTTGTAGCAATCATCAGGATATTCCTGTGCCGGTTGAATTAAAGTTATTCCAGCATCATTCAAGAACTTCCCAGGGCTTTTGACTGATGCGAATGTGTAATGTGACCAATTGTCATCATAGGACCTTCTAAGGAAATTTATTGTATTCAAGTCAAGTGTACCTGCATTCACATAGATGATCTTTTTGCTGACTTTAGTGGAGTAATCTGCCAGGTCAACTAAATTTCCTGCGCAAGCCCCAGCTATTGTAACTGCCACATCGCATCTGGCTGCCATTACCCTTGTCCCTTCTCCAGGATTTGAAGCTGAATCATCAACCACAACTACAATGTCGCCATTGGTTTTCGATTCAATTCTTTCTTTGATGTCATTCAATCTTGCAAAATCTGCATCATGCTCATGCAAATTGTCTGAAGTTAAAAATACTGTGGTCGCATCAGCACTTTCCGCAATTATCGGGCATAAGATGATCAATGATAAAAGCAATAATGGAATAATCTTTTTCATAGTTTTATCTCTTAAGTCAATATATCTTAGATACAAAAATTTAGATTCTCATTCTTTTTTAGTCGATAAATGGGATTAAATTTCTTCGTTATCCTCTTCAAGGACCCATTTGATGGTGTCTAACCTGATATCATTTGTCCAAATCATTGCATGGATTTGATTTTTCATTTCAGCATTTCCTGCAACGGAAGCCTCTTCATATTTTTCGGTCAATTCCTCTGCCCTTAGTTCAAATTTTTCAAGCAAGTCACGAACTTGGCTTTCAGAGCTGACTAAAGTGCTTGTTAACATAATTGATTGCAATTCAGATCCTGCAAGGATTACCTTAAGTTCGTTTGTTAAACCATCTTCTTCAGCTCTCAATCCTGCAATCTTATCATTCAATACTTCAATCTTTTCTCCAATTTCCTCTTTTGTTTTCATTTTATAATCTCCAATAATCATCAATTTTATTAAAATTTTTGTTAATGAATCTGTTTTATTATTTTTTATTTTATTTTTATTTATTCTTACGTGTAATTTTAAGAAAAATTATTTTTCCATATCCCAATTAACCGGTTTTTTCTTTCGTCTTCCCCATTTGGTTGATTTCCACATTCCAGTATTTCTTTTTGTCATGCCTTCCCTTAAGTCAATTCTTTCTTCTGGCATGTCATTAGGGTCTATTTCCTTCTTTTCAGTTAAATTAGCACCGCATTGGCTACAAAACTTAGCATTGATATCATAAAGCTTTGCCCCACACTTTGGACAAAATTGGTTCATTATTTCACCTTCAACTTTTAAATATTATTTAATTAAATATAATTTAATTATTACTTTAATTGTTTTTATAGATATCTATAATTTATTTTGCATTCATTAAGGACAATTATATGGATAATTATTTATAAATTATTTAGGATTTATTAGGGACAACTATAAGGACAATTATTTATAAAAAGATTTATAAATTATTTAGGATTTATTAGGGACAACTATAAGGACAATTATTTATAAAAAGATTTATAAATTATTTAGGATTTATTAGGGACAACTATAAGGACAATTATTTATAAAAAGATTTATAAATTTTTAATTAGTGAAAACTGACATTGTAGATTAAGATATATTTCTTGGCAATGATGTGATAATATGGCTGATGACATTATTGAAATTGAAGATTATGAAGTAAAGGATACTCAGATTATAGAAACAGATAATGAAGATGACCAAGGTGATTTCAATCAAAAGGAATACGATAGGGGATATGAAAATCAAGGCCACGTTAATGGATTTTATAAGTCTATTTCATTGAATAACACTTCCTTATTGATTATTTTAATGGTTGCTATTGTATTAATAGCTATTTTTATAATGACTTTTGATTAAGGGCAGTCTCATTTATTTTTCATTTATTTATTTTTCATTACCTCATTGATTTAAATGTTAGATTTGGAGAATTTATTTAAAAGATTTTCATTTGAGAAAAATGATAATGGGTTTAGGATTTATAATCTCATTATTTTGATAGTGGGATTGTCCCTTTACTTATTGAATAATCATTTTTTGCATGAAATCAATTGGTTCTTCATGTTTTATTTCAATGATTTTCTAGCTATTCTTGTGCTGTTAAGCTTTTTAAATCTTGTTTATCCTTATAAATTGACAAACGTTTGGCTAATAATTATTGTAACAATATTGGCTTCATTCGTATGGGAATATGTGGCGTTGTTTATCAAGGCAGGTTCAATATTCGATTTCATGGATATTGTCTGCTATTTTGGATCCATGGGGATTTATATAATCCCATTGTACTTCTTAGAGGGGAAAATCAATACTTCAATGTGATATTATGGAAAAAAACAATTCAAATTACTCTCCAGATTCTAAATATCTTCTTAATTTTTCTTTTTCACAAAAGAGATTAAGCTCTAAAGATGATGATAATGCTTTAGACCATAAAGCATTTTCCAAATCATGCATGAGTTCAAACATCATCTCTGAGACTACACTTGAGGAGAATTACATTTCACTGAAAAAGAAATCCTTGCTCCAACGTAAATCTATGGGGTCCCTTAAGATTTTTTATAGTGAAATAATTGATTTGAAACTTAATAAGTCTGATTTGTCTTCATTATTTTCTTCCATTGTTATCGTTTATTCTAAAAATGGCTATACCAAGCATCTAATCTCTTTAAGCAGTTCTGACGGATTTGCAGTCAGATGGTTTTATGATGAATTGGTTGTAAGGTACTCAATGATCAAGTCCAATCTAAACAAATCAGATTTTCTCAAATCCAATGAAGAGGATTATTTGGAGGGGAAGGGTAATGGTTCCAATGAGTCTGGGAAATTTGATGATTTCATGAATCAAATGAATGCTGAGATTTCAGAAAAAAGAAAAAGAGAGATCTCAAAGCAAATGAAATTTGATAGATGCTCTAGTGAAGAGCGCTGATTCCTACTCAGAGTTTAACTTAAGCATTTTAAAGTTGGCTCAAATTCTTGTTTTTTATTTTTAATTTTATCATTATTTCTTGTTCAATTTTTATTAATAATCAATTATTTTTTATTAACAATTTAATGATTTTTAACCTATTTTTTTAAAATTTATTTTTTCAATAGATAAGTTAAAATATTTTGTATAATATACATTATATTATAATGTAATGTTTAGTTGAAATTTGATGAAATTCTATGAATTTTTCATGAGATTTTTTTATAGAAATCTGATTTATAGAATAGTTTAAATTAAATAAATTACATAAATAATTAAGGTAAATTAATTTAGCAAAAAGTATCATTTTCATATAAAAAATACTTGGGATTGCTGTTAATTTGATGATTATTTTAGATTAAATACAATGAATTAAATGGTGAAAATATGGGAAATGAAGCAAAATTAGCTTTAGAAGATGGAACTGTTCTAAAAGGTGAAGCCTTTGGTTATGAAACAGTAACTGTAGGTGAGCTTGCTTTCTCAACCGGTATGTCTGGTTATACCGAAGCGCTTACTGACCCATCATTCAAAGGGCAAATATTGATGTCAACTTATCCTTTGGAAGGTAACTATGGAGTCAGTGAAGAATGGTATCAATCCGATAAGGTGCAGGTTGAAGGTTTTGTAGTGAGAGAAGCTTGCAAAAAATTATCCAATTTCGGTACTAAGAAGACATTAGATGACTTCCTAAAGGAGTTTAAGGTGCCTGGAATCGAAGATATCGACACAAGAGACTTGACTTTGAAGATTCGTGAAAAAGGTTCTCTAAAAGCAGCACTCGCTACTGAAGAGATTGATGATGATGAGCTTGTAGCTCGTGCTCAAGAACATAAAAGCATCGTTGATTTAGATTTGGTTCCTTTAGTTTCCACTCCTGAAATAAAGACTTTCGGTGACTTTGATAAAACTGTAGCTATTCTTGATTGCGGTGTTAAAAAGAACATCATCAACTGTTTCTTGGAAAATGATATTGGTGTTGCTTTATTCCCTTACGATACTGATTATCAAACCATTTTAGATTATGGTGTAAATGGACTTATGGTATCTCCAGGTCCTGGAAACCCAGAAAGATTAACTGACACAATTGCAAATGTGAAAAAATTAATTACAAAGTTCCCTGTATTTGGTATTTGTATGGGCCAACATGTTATTGCAAAGACATTTGGAGCTACAACATATAAAATGAAATTTGGTCATAGGGGAGCAAATCAACCTGTTAAAGACTTGCAAACTGGAAAAGTTTTCATCACTTCTCAAAATCATGGATTCGCTATAGATCCAGATTCATTAAAAGGGACTGATTTGGAATTGACCCAAATCAACTTAAACGATGGCACTCCAGAAGGATTCTTGCATAAGGAATTGCCTTTAAGGACTATCCAATACCACCCAGAATCTGGCCCAGGTCCAAATGATACAAGAGTCTTGTTTGAAGAATTTGGAAATATGATTAAGGAGTATTAGGATTCGAATTTCATTGTATTTAATTGATTATGTTTAATTGATTATTAGATTATTAAAATTTTAAAAATTATTACTTTAATGTGGATTGAGAGAGGATAATATGCCTGTTGATGAGGATATTAAAAAAGTGCTTATAATTGGTTCTGGACCTATTCAGATTGGTCAGGCTGCTGAGTTCGACTACTCTGGTTCTCAAGCTTGTAAATCACTTAGAGAAGAGGGATTGGAAACTGTTCTTGTAAACAGTAATCCTGCTACCATTCAAACCGATATGGATATGGCAGACACTGTCTATACTGAACCATTGACTCCAGAACTTGTTGCTCAGATTATTGAAAAAGAGAATATTGATGCTATTTTGCCTACTATGGGTGGACAAACCGGTTTAAACATTGCAACTGAACTTGGAAAATTGGGATTATTGGAAGGAATCAAGGTCATTGGTTCTGATGTTCAAACAATTGCAGATGTGGAAGACAGGGACTTGTTTGCAAACTTTATGGATAGGTTAGATGAGCCTATTCCTAAATGTCATGCTGTTGAATCTGTTGAAGAGGCTTTAGAGGCTGTTGAGGAAATCGGATATCCTGTAATTGTACGTCCAGCATTCACCTTAGGAGGTACTGGTGGTGGAGTGGCTCATAATAAGGAAGAGCTTATCGAAGTTACCACCCATGGTCTTGACATGAGTTACATTAACCAAGTTTTAATCGACGAATCAGTCCTCGGATGGAAGGAAATCGAATTTGAGGTGATGAGGGATAAGAACGACACCTGTATCATTGTATGTAACATGGAAAATGTGGACCCTATGGGTATACATACAGGAGACAGTATTGTAGTTGCCCCTATTCAAAACCTTAATGATGAAGTGTGTCAAAGGTTAAGGGATGCTTCCATCAAGATCATTAGAAACTTGGGAATCAATGGTGGATGTAACATCCAATTTGCTTTAAACCCTGAAACCAATGAATATAAGATCATTGAAGTGAACCCTCGTGTAAGTAGAAGTAGTGCGCTTGCATCTAAGGCAACAGGTTATCCAATTGCAAAAATCTCTTCAAAAGTTGCACTTGGACTCACTTTGGATGAAATCAGAAATGACATTACCAAGGAAACTCCTGCTTCCTTTGAACCGTCTATCGATTATATTGTAGTGAAAATCCCAAGATGGCCATTTGACAAGTTCAAAGGCATTGACAGAAAAATCGGTGTTCAAATGAAAGCTACTGGGGAAGTAATGGCTATTGGTAGAACATATGAGGAAGCCATTCAAAAAGCTATTCGTTCCTTGGACATTGGCTTGCATGGATTTGAATATTTAGAATACACTGAAGATAATTTGGCAAATCCTACCGATGAAAGATTATTCCACATGTACTCTGCTATAAAAGATGGAAGAAGCGTAGAAGAACTTGCAGAAATTTCTAAAATGGATGCATTCTTCCTATACAAGATTGAAAACATAGTAGAGTTTGAAAATAAAGTTACAAAAGAAGCACTTGAAGATGAAAAATTCCTGATTAAGGCTAAAAAATTAGGATTCTCTAACTTCACTCTTGCAAAACTCGCAGGAATAAAAGAAGAAGATGTCAAAGCACTTCTTGATAAGTTTGACATTAAGCCATCATATAAGATGGTAGATACCTGTGCAGCAGAGTTTGAAGCAAAAACTCCATATTATTACAGTAGTTATGACAAAGGTAATGAGCTTATAAAGACCGATAACAAGAAAATATTGATTATTGGTGCAGGCCCTATTAGAATTGGACAAGGTATTGAGTTCGATTACTGTTGTGTACACTCCTCTCTCGCATTAAAAGATCAAGGAATTGAAACTATCCTTGTAAACAACAACCCTGAAACTGTAAGTACTGATTATGACATTTCAGATGAACTGTTCTTTGAACCATTAACCTTTGAAGACATTATGGGAATTATTGAACAAGTTGAACCTGAAGGTGTAATAGTCCAATTTGGAGGACAAACTTCCATTAACCTATCTGTCCCTCTTGCAAAAGCAGGAGTCAAAATCTTAGGTACTCCATATGAAAGCATTGACAGAGTTGAAGACAGGGAAAGATTCACTGAAGTGCTTAACGATTTAAACATTCGTCAAGCGCCTTATGGATTGGCTAATTCCTTTGATGAAGCAAGAGAAGCAGCTGAAAGAATTGGATTCCCAGTTCTTGTTCGTCCATCATATGTTATCGGTGGAAGGGCAATGGAAATCGTTTACTGTGTAGAGGAACTTGAAGAGTATATGAAAGAAGCTGTAAAGGTTTCCCCAGAGCACCCTATTCTTGTAGACAAGTTCTTGGAAGATGCTGTTGAACTTGATGTTGACCTCTTATGTGATGGTGAAGATGTGTTCATTGCAGGTATTATGGAGCACATTGAAGAGGCGGGTGTTCACTCTGGAGACTCTGCATGCGTAATACCTCCTCAAACAATTCCAGAACATTTGCTTGAAGTCATTAGAGACAATACAAGAAAATTGGCTTTAGAATTGGATGTAATTGGATTGATGAACATTCAGTATGCAGTTAAATTAGACGAAGAGAAAGTTTACATCATTGAAGCTAATCCAAGGGCAAGTAGGACAGTTCCATTTGTAAGTAAAGCTATTGGTGTTCCTCTTGCAAAAGTTGCAACCTCCTTGATGATGGGTGCAAAACTCAAAGAACTTAATTTAACCAAAGAGATTAAGATCAATCACGTTGCTGTTAAGGAATCTGTTTTCCCATTCTTGAAATTAACAGAGTCCGACAGTATCTTAGGTCCTGAAATGAAATCCACTGGTGAAAGTATTGGTGTAGATGAGAACTTCGGTCTTGCATTCTACAAGTCACAGCTTTCAGCAGGTATGGACTTGCCTAAGGGTGGAAATCTCTTAATCAGTGTAAGGGAACAGGACCAAAAGAAAATACAGCCAATTGCTGATAAGGCTCATGCATTAGGATTCAATATTTTTGCTACTAAAGGTACAGCTAATGCCATATTTGATGTTCCTATTACAAGAATTAAAAAAGTTTCCCAAGGAACCCCTAACATTAAGGAAGCTATTTTAGATGGAAAGATTGACATGATCATCAACACACCTCATGGTGAACAGGCTTCCAAAGATGGCTATACCATTAGACGTTTGGCTGTAGAGCTCGGTATTCCTTATGTAACCACTTTAGCAGGGGCAAGAGCTGCTTTAAATGCAATTGAAGCTGTTAAAGAGAATGAGTTGAAAGTCAAATCATTAAATGATCATATAGCAAACATTTAAGGGATATTCTGGTGTTAATCATCAAATGATCATATAGCAAACATTTAGATTTTTTAAAAGTTTATTAATGGAGATTTACTCCATTTTCTTTCTTATTTATCATATGTGGTGTTAAAATGCCTTTTAAAATTGATAGTGCAATAATGAAATTAGATACAGAAACCGGCAAATACGATTTAGTGGATCCGGATGGAAAGTTCAATAAAAAAGATGCTTTAATGGTAGTTGAAAGCGATGACTTCATTACTATGCAATTGATAATTAATGCAATTATCAGAAACGATTTTAAAGCATGGAAAGAAGTTAAGTGGAATGATTCTGACAGTCTCAAAGCCATTCTTGTTAAATTAGGATATGGCAGGGATGAAATTGTCGAATTGCTTAAGGAATTTTAATTTTTATCAATAGAAATTGTTTTATTTTCTATTAACCTATTTTCTTATTTTTATCATTTTTTAATTTAAATTTTTTTAGATATTTTTTCTATTTTTTCTTATTTTTATCATTTTTTAATTTAAATTTTTTAGATATTTTTTCTATTTTTTCTTATTTTTATCATTTTAATTAAAATTTTTTAAAAAAAGAGAAAGTTCCAGCTTTAAAGCTGGAGATGTTTAAGGAACCTATTTTCCATTATGGATTTTTAGCTTCTTTTTTATCATTAAATAAATCAATATCCACAGATTTGTTTTTGAATGAAACGATTATGGTACAGATTGCATCACCAGTCACATTCACTGCAGATCTAATCATATCCAGGATATGGTCTATTCCCATGATTATGCCTATTGCATCAGTTGGCAATCCTACAGAGGCAAATACCATATTCAAGGTAACTAATCCTACGGATGGGATACCTGCAGTTCCAATTGAAGCCATAACTGCTGTAAATACCACTATAATCAATGCGCTTAACCCCAAATCAATTCCATAGGCCTGTGCTGCAAACATAACTACAACACCTTGCATTATCGCGGTTCCATCCATATTGATGGTAGCGCCTAATGGTATTGTAAATGATGAAACATCTTTAGACACTCCCAGTTCACTTAATTTCTCTAAAGTTAATGGGATGGTTGCATTTGATGATGAGGATGAAAATGCGAATAGCATTACAGAGAAAAATCTCTTAAAGAATTTTATCGGATTTAATCTTGTGAAAATGACAAGTAATGTTGGATAAACAATAAACGCTTGCACTGCTAAAGCTAGGAGTATGCATGCAACATATTTGCTTAAAGGCATTAATCCATCCATTCCTAATGTGGCAAATGTCTTAGCGATTAAACAAAAAACGCCTATTGGAGCAAATTTCATGACTATATTAGTCATTTCCATCATAATTGTATTCCCTTCAGTAAAAAGTTTATTTACTGTTTTTGTTTCTTCTTTTAATTTAGCAAGGATAAATCCCACAATAACTCCAAAAATAATCACTGGTAACATATCCCCGTTAGCTAATGAGTTTAAAGGATTATCCGGAATCATGTCTAAAATAGTGTTGGTTATTGTCACATTAGTTGTAACATTTGAAGGATCTGCAAGATTGGCCATATTCAAACCGATACCTGGTTCGATGATCCCTGCTATAAAAAGAGCTATTGAAACCGCCAATGCAGTGGTTAAAAGATAGATTAAAATGGCTCTTCCACCGATTGAACCGATTTTTCTAATATCTGAAATGGAGGTTACGCCTACAATTATGGAACAGAAAACAAGTGGAACTACCAACATCTTCATCAATTTGATAAACAGATTTCCTCCTAAAAAGAAGACATTGTCTATTAATATCACATCTTTGATAAGTGGGTCGCTAACATAAAAATTCAGTATAATGCCTACAATCATACCCAGTATCATTGCGATTAGAATCCAATTGCCTAAGCTAATTTCCTTAAGTCTGTTTAACATATTATCTCCATAATCATTTATTGATATTGTATACTATATGTTTATACCTATATTAATTTTTTTTAAATTTCTTTGTTAAAACTGATAGAGAGATTAGAAAATGGCAATGAGAACTAAACATTTAAAAAAACAAATTATAAAAAATAGCAGTAATAAAAAATAAATTTTTAAAAAAGTTTTTCTAAATAAATTAAAAAAATATATTAAAAAAATTAAGTTTTAAGGAATAGTTTCAAAGTAAAGTAAAAAAATTAAATTAAAAAAATTAAGTTTTAAGGAATAGTTTCAAAGTAAAGTAAAAAAATTAAATTAAAAAAATAAAAAATAAAAAAGAGAAAATGAGAAGATTTATAATTCAGCTAAATCTTCTTTGGATAAGAGGTTGGCATTAGCATCTTCCAATGCTTTTACACCATCTTCATAGTTTTCAATTTTAACTACAACAATAGCTTCCTCGGTTTTAGAGCTGACGAATGCATATAGGTATTCAACATTAATGCTTTTCTTTTCAAGGATTTCAAGCATTGTATTAAGACCGTTAGGTTCGTCTTTAACTCCTACAACAATCACATCAGTTTCTTTTACTGTGAATTTTTCTTCTTTCAAAGCTTTGATTGCTGTTTCATTGTCGGAAACAATTAATCTTAAGATTCCATATTTGGAACTGTCTGCAATGGAAAGAGCTCTAATGTTTACTCCTGCCTGTGACATTGCATTAACAGCTTTTTTTAATTTTCCTTCTTTGTTTTCAAGAAATACGGAAAGTTGCTTTACACTCATGTTATCACTTTCTTAATAGTTAACAATTTTATTAATAAAACTCATTTCTTCAGTTATTTAATAAGTTCTAATAAGTTCATTTAATCAAAGTTCCTCTCATCAATAACCCTAATGGCTTTTCCTTCACTTCTTGGTAAGGATTCAGGTTCTACTAAAGTTACATCTACACTGATTCCAATAGCGCTTTGAATCTTTCTTGCAATTCTTCTTTCAAATTCCTCAATCTTTTTCATTTCATCAGAGAACACTTCAGGTGAAGTTTCCACTTTCACTTCAATTTCGTCAAGAGTTTTTGGTCTTGATACATGAATTTGATAGTTTGCGGTTAATCCTTCAATTTGCAAGATAGCTGCTTCGATTTGAGATGGGTAAACCATAACTCCTTTGATTTTCAACATGTCGTCGCTTCTACCAGTGATTCTATCCATTCTCACAGTGGTTCTTCCACAAGGACATTCATCTCTTCTAAGTGCAGTAATGTCTTTTGTTCTGAATCTTATAACTGGCATTCCTTCTCTTGTAAGATTAGTTAAGACCAATTCTCCTTTTTGCCCATCTTCAAGGATTTCTCCAGTTTCAGAGTCGATGATTTCAGGGTAGAAGTGATCTTCTTGAATATGTAATCCTGTTTGGTATTCACATTCGGTAGAGACTCCAGGTCCCATCAATTCAGTTAATCCATATATGTTATGTGCAGTGATTCCAAGCTTTTCCTCTAAGCTGTGTCTCATCTCTTCAGTCCACATCTCAGCTCCGAAAATGCCTGCATGCAAACTGATGCTTTCTGCATCGAATCCTTCTTTTTCAAGGGATTCTGCTAAATACATGGCATAGGAAGGAGTGCATGTTAGAATATCGCTTTGGAAATCTTCCATAATCTTCAATTGTCTTGCAGTGTTTCCTGAAGACATTGGTATGACTGTTGCACCCATGGCCTTTGCACCGTGGTCTATTCCAAATCCTCCTGTGAATAATCCATATCCGTATGAATTTTGGATTTTTGAGTTTTTGTCTCCTCCAGCCATAGCAATAGCTCTTGCGGTACATTCTCCCCAAATGTCAATGTCCTTTTGAGTGTATCCGGATACAACAGGGGTTCCAGTTGTTCCAGAGGTACTGTGGATTTCTATAATCTCATCATCAGGTACAGCAAATAATCCAAATGGGTAAGCTTCCCTTAAATCTGCCTTGGTTGTAAATGGTATTTTGCTAATGTCCTCAAGAGTTTTCAAGTCTTCTGGATGGAATCCTGCATCATCAAACTTCTTCTTGTAGAATGGCACATTTTCATAAACTCTTTTTACTTGTTGCTGGAATAGGGCAAGCTGCATTTCCTCTTTTTCTTCCCTTCCCATACATTCTGCATTTTCATTCCAAATCATATAATATCTCCAATGATTCAATATGTCTTTTGAGTAATCGTTTAGGTAATATTATAAATTTTAAATCATCTTCTATTTTATTTTAAAAATTTATAATTTTATGACAGTATTAATTTTATTTTTAATCATTAATAAATTTACTAGTTTAAAAATTCTTTTAAATGTCTAAAATGTATACTTTTTGTTTATTTATGCACATATTATTTTTTATTTTTGAAATAATTGTATTTTATCAATCCATTAACCTATTTAAGACTTAATTAAGTTTTTTATGGTGCTTTTATTTCTTTCTAAAAAAATTTATATATAATATTCATTAAAAATTAAAGTGTAAATATTACTAAATTATTATTTTTAATATAATCTTTATTTAGAGGTTTTTGAATGAATTATTTTTTATTAGGGATTGTTTTTATTGTTTATTTTATTATGGTAGGGTATGTCGGATACCTTGCTTGGAAGAGAACCAATTCCTCAGAAGACTTTATGATTGCAGGTAGGGAAACCCACCCATACATCATGGCATTAAGTTATGGGGCTACTTTTATTTCCACTGCAGCTATAGTCGGTTTCGGAGGGGTTGCAGGTAAATACGGTATGGGTATACTATGGCTCGTATTCTTAAATATTTTTGTAGGGGTTTTCATTGCCTTCGTTTTCTTTGGTAAAAGAACTCGTAGAATGGGTAAGAATCTTGGATCTCTCACATTCCCAGAGTTTTTAGGCCGCAGATTCAATAGTAAATTCATACAGTACTTTAGTGGAGTTTTAATCTTCTGTGCTATGCCGATTTATGCGGCTGTAGTTCTTATCGGTGCAGCAAGATTTATGGAAAGTTCTTTAATGCTTGACTTTAATTTGGCGCTTTTGGTGCTTGCAGTTGTTATCTGTGCTTATGTATTGTTCGGTGGTTTAAAAGGTGTTATGTATACCGATGCATTGCAAGGAACAATCATGTTTGTAGGTATGATAATATTGCTTGTATTCATTTACTGGGTATTAGGTGGTGTTACCGAAGCGAATACTGCACTTACAAATATGGCTCATCTTTACCCTCCTGATGCTATCGCCGAAGGAGGTACAGGTTGGACTAGTTTCCCATCACTTGGAAGTCCATTCTGGTGGTCTCTTGTAACCACAACCATCATGGGTGTAGGTATCGGTGCATTGGCTCAACCACAGCTTGCAGTAAGATTCATGACTGTAAAATCCAACAAAGAGTTACACAGATCACTTTTAATCGGTGCGATCTTCATTGCTGTAATGACTTGTACTGCTTATATTGTAGGTTCTTTATCTAATGTATACTTCTATCAGAACTTTGGACAGATTGCAATTGATTATGTTGGAGGAAACATGGATTCAATCATTCCAACATTCATTTCAACAGCACTTCCTGAATGGTTCGTATACATTTTCCTATTGTCATTGCTTGCAGCAGCTATGTCCACTTTAAGTTCACAGTATCACACTCAAGGAACTGCATTAGGTCACGATATTGTAGATGCAATTAGAAACAGAGGAGGTAGTGATGAATATAGCGAAGAGGAACTCAGTGCAAGCAAATCCGTTGAAGAAAGTAAAATAGGATTTATTTCAGTTAGCCAAGCAGGTATTCTAATAGCTGTCATTCTTTCATTGGTAATTGGTTTGGCCTTGCCAGGCAGTATTGTAGCACTTGGTACTTCATTGTTCATGGGATTATGTGCTGCGGCATTCTTGCCTGTTTATTGTGCAGCTCTATTCTGGAAACGCACCACTAAGGCAGGCGCAATTGCAGGGCTTTTATCCGGTACATTAACAAGCTTATTCCTGCTTGTATTTGTATTTAAGAAAACTGCAACAGGTTTAGGTATTTGTAAATTCATATTCGGTGTAGACATGTTAATCAATACCATGCCATGGTATTCAATTGATGTAATGATTTTCGCTATACCTGTTTCAACAATATTTACCATTGCAGTAAGTTTGCTTACACAACCAATTGATGAAAAAGTCCTTAACAAATCCTTTGAGGGGATTTCTAAAGAATAGGTGATATTATGATGGTTTTAGGAATTGAAGACCCTTGGATTTGGGGAGCTTATGTATTAATAATTTTAATTACATTGATTTGTATTGTGTATGGAGCATTAAAATGGAATAGTGAGGATTAATTTAATCCTTATCTTTTTCTTTTTCTTTTTATTCGTTCTATTTTTTATTTTTTATTTTTTTATTTCTATTTATTTTTTTACTTTTTTTACTTTTTTATAATTATTCTTATTTTCATTCATTTTTTCAAAATATTTATTAATTGATTAAAATAAAAAGAATATTGTTTATTAATATAAAAATTTCAATTAAATTATTATCCAACTTATTTTCGGAGAGAGTTTTATGAGAATAGTTAAGGAATTAGTCGGTAAAGAGGTTTTAGGCAACGACGTAGTGAGTATGGGAAAAGTTGTTGATGTAGACATTGACCTAGATGATAATGCCATAGAATCAATTATAGTCTCTAAAGGAGGAATTCAAGAATCCTTAAACATCAGTAAAAGTGAATTGGTAATTCCTTTTGACATGATTAGTAAAATTGGGGACAAGATTATTTTAAAAGACATTTTTAATGAAGACCTTGCTCAAATGGAAGAGGAAATTGAAGATTTGAAAAGTCAATTATAGGTCAATTTTTTTAAGTTGTGAGTTCAATGGTTACAAAAGAGTATTTGATTGAAATATTAAAGGAAAATAAGGTGTTTGAAGAGGGGGATTTCACTCTCGCTTCAGGCAAGAAAAGCAATTATTATGTTAACATGAAAAGAGTTATTACCGAACCGGAAATATTGTCCACAATAGCTCAATTGATCAATGAAAGGATTGATGATGACATCGATAAGATTGCAGGCCCTGCATTAGGAGCTGTCCCTATAGCAACCGCTGTTTCACTTGAATCAAGAAAACCTCTCTTAATGATTAGAAAAGAGAAAAAAGGTTACGGAACTTCCAAACTGATTGAAGGCGATTTGATTGAGGGTGACAATGTAATCCTTGTTGAAGATGTTACCACTACTGGTGGATCTTTATTAAAAGCAATAAATGCAATACTTGATAATGGTGGAGTAGTTAAAAAAGCATTTGTTGTTGTGGACAGGGAAGAAGGTGCAATGGAGACCTTTGCAAATGAAGGAATCACACTTGAACCATTAATTTCCGTAAGCGAATTTTTTGAATAATTGATTTTAAATAATGATAATTTTTTCATTATTTGTTTTTTTTCATTTTTCTAATTTTATTTCATTCTTTTTCAATTATTTTCATTTCTTTTTTATCATTTTTTATTTTTTTATCTTTTTTAAATATTCCAATGTTAATTTGATTAAGTATATATTTTATAATTGATAGAGATATAATTGAAATTAAGTATAACTTATTCGGGTGTCAATATGAAGATAATTAGTTTAATGATAGTTACATTTATAGTTCTTCTCGTAGCTATTGGTTCTGTTTGTGCAGGAACTGATGATGGTCTTCTTTCTGATGGTGATGATTTCGGTGAAGATAATGAAGATGATTTTGAGCTTGATGATGGCGATGAGAATGATGATTCTGAAAATTCAGATGGAGATTTGGATGAAGATTTGGATGATGATCCTGATGATGAGAATGATTTAGACGATGATGAGGATGATTCTGATGAGGATGATTCTGATGAAGAGGAAGAAGAATTCGATGGTGAATTTGATGGAGAGTTTACAGCATTATCTGCAGGTTTAGATCTTTCAAGTGCAAAGGGCATGAATGGTGAAATGGCATCAAATTCAAATGATGATTCTCAAAATAGTAGTGACTTAAGTCCTAAAGCTGGAAATCCTATTGCTATCTTATTATTGTCTTTATTGTTTTTAATAGTGATTCCATTAAGAAATAGATAATCTATTTCTTTTGGAAGCTAATTTTTTACTTATTTTAAAAAAATATTATTTAAACTTATTTTCAACTTATTTTAAAAAAATGTTATTCAATTAAAACTTATTTTCTTGCATGCTTTTTCAAGTGACCTAGTTCATCAATAATGATTCCAAGACCAGTCTTCACTGCATTTGGAGAGCCAGGCATTGCAAATATCATGGTTTTTCTATAGATTCCTGCAGTTGCTCTTGACAATAGTGATCCCGCTCCTAATTCCTCATAGGAAATAGCTCTGAATATTTCTCCAAATCCCTTGATTTCCTTTTCAAAGAGAGGTTCAATTGTTTCAATTGTGATGTCCCTTGATTCAAGTCCTGTTCCACCAGTTGTAATGATAACTTCTATTCCGTTATCAATCATTTCCTCAATAGTGTTTCTTAAGGTGTCCATTTCATCAGGAATAATTGCGTAAGCATCAACGTCATATTTTTTAGCCAATTCTTCTTTTAAGTATTTTCCAGACAAGTCCTTTTCTTCCCCTTCCTTGTCATTGGAAAATCTGTCGCTAAGAGTGATTACACCACATGATACTTTTATTGGCGCTTTCTTTTTATGCAATTCCATAGTTTCGCTTTTCATAAGATTACTTCCATTTGATTATTTTTTTTAAAATTCCTTATTCTTTTTTTTTTTTTTTTTTTTTGTTTTATTTTATTTTTTTTTTTTTTTTTTTTTTTTATTTTTTTTTTTAAAATTTCTTTTTTTTTTTTTTTTTTTTTTTAATTGATATATTTCATATTAATTTTTATCGATTTCATATAAAATATTTTTTATAATTATTATGTTTTTCATATTCCTATACGATAATTACTTAAATTAATATCATTAAGTTTATTTATTTAAAATATAAATATATTTATCATGAATGATTTATTTTATATCTTGGATGCGTCTGCATTTATCAATGGCTTTGAACCAAAAAGCCAGTTTAACTTCACGGTTTCTGAGATAACTGATGAAGTCAAGGACTTAAAATCCAAGATATTGTTAGATCAAACTATTGAAGAAGGAAAAATAATAATAAAAGAGCCAAAAGAAGAGTTTATTAAAGAATTGAATGAAACAATCTCCAAATCTGGAGATGATTTGCGCTTATCAGAAGCGGATAAAAAGTTATTGGCTTTAGCTTTAGACTTAAAGCGTGAAAATGAAAACATTAAGGTTTTAACCGATGATTATTCAATGCAGAATGTTTTAAGGATACTTGGTGTTCCATATGGCAGCATCATAACTGAAGGAATAAAAGGTGTCTATAATTGGGTTAAAACATGTGAAGGATGCAAGAAAGAGTTTGATGCAGATTATCCTTTCGATGATTGTGAGATATGCGGGTCTAAAGTATTTAAAAGAAGAATTAAAACCTATTAAAGTAAATTTTACTTATTTAAAAGAAGAATTAAAACCTATTAAAGTAAATTTTACTTATTTAAAAGAAGAATTAAAACCTATTAAACTGTATTTGGTGTGAATATGGAAATTGGTGTAGTTGTACATGGTCCAGGAATAGTTGATTCAGGATGGGCCAAAAAGATTATTGATATTCTGTCTAATTTTGGTAATGTCAGCTGTCGTTTAGGGGGAACAATGGGCAGAACAGCAGTAATTGATGCTGGATTAGAGGATATCATTGACATATCGTTAAAATTATTGCCTAGCCAATCATTGGAGTTGTTCAACAGGGAACACGCTGATGTCATTTTCCTATTGAATTATGGAAAGTCCCCTGAAACAGGACGTGTTTTTGGTTATAAAGTGTTCACTCATTATTTCAAACAGATTTCCAATGAGGATTTCTTGGCTACCAATCATAAGCCATTGTATGAATCAAGCATTCCGGTTATTCAGATAGAAAGGCCTGGAGAGGAAGATGGTGCAATCATCAGCTGGAATGTGATTCTAAATGAACAATTGGCTAAAAGCAAAAAAAGCAAACGGGTACGTTTAGGCTTAGGAGGCAAAAACATGCTCGAATCCCTTTCCTTTAACTTTGAAGAATTGTTTGATGGCCTAAAGGCAGCTTTGGATTTGATTGAAGTCACACCTGAAGAAGTTGTTTCAAACTATTTTTCAAATAATCAAGAGAGTGAAGATGAAGAATCCATTGAAAACTTATTGAAATCCTATGATGATTATGAAAGCAGCCATTACACTTACCGTAAGATTCATGGTGTAAGCCCTGATGAAAATATCTTCATCAATGGTATTGTTGTAGGATATTCAAACGCAGATTCAATTGTTCTTATTGCCCGTGATGGGATGATTGTAGACATCCTCAACGGAACCATCAAATATCATGGACTGGAAAAATTAGGGCCTGTTGATTTGGAAAGGATTATTGTGAAAACTGGTTTGCTTAGAAAATCCGAAGACGTTAATCCGAGGATACTGTCCCATAATGATATTTATGTAAAGGATACTGAGAGAAATCTTTATTCCGGTGAAATTTCTGAGGATGAGTATTCATTTAAAGTGGCTTATGTAGATCATGCCGCTTATGACATTTATAAATTCAAGGATTTTGACTTGGTTGTTACAATTGGTGATGACACTTCATTGGTTGCTTCCGACATTTTGTACAGATTCAATATTCCAATCATTGGAATCATTGATGGGGATTTGGATAAGGTTGTTGAAAACGGTTTTGTCAATGAAAAATCAATATTCCTTGAAGTCGCTTCAGGTTTTGATGATATTGTTGGACAATATGTCCATGAGGAAATATTCATGTCAAAGGACACTTTTGAAATGCCTTTTGATGAGGAAGCCAATTCTGTAGAAGAGTTTAAAAATGCAATATTCAATGTCTTCAAGGGGCTTGTGATTGAGAAGGTAAAGGATATCGTTCCAAGTTTCGTAGAGAAGGATTGCGATTATAATGTAATTGACTCATATCATGAGGTTGTTGATGAAAACCCTGAGCTTGTTGAAAACCTTGATGAGTTTATTGACGGATTTGAATATGAGTCCTTCGAGGAAGGGGAAGAAGTTTATTTGAATGAAAATTACGATTCTAAATTTGAAGAATATACAGATGATGATTTTGAGGAACTTTCAGATGCTCAACTTGAAGAACTTTTAGTTGAACATGGATCTGGTGAATACGAAGAGGTTTACTATGATGAAGAGATTTACCTTGATGATGAAGTCTATCCTGATGAAGAGGATGCCATTTATTATGATGAAGTTCCATTTGAAGAAACTGCCGATGAGCCTTTAGTTGAGGAGATTTATGTTGAGCATGATAGCGATGAACCTTTGGTTGAGGAGATTTTTGTCGATCATGATGACGAAGAGGTCATTTATGAAGATGTTCCTGTTGAAGAGGTTTATTTGGATGAAAATATAAATGATGTTTCTCCAGAAGAGTCTGTTGATGAAGAAGCAGATGAGTCTGACGGATGGGCAGAATATATTGAAGAGGAATTTGGAGATTCTACTGAAGAATCAAAGGAATCTGGTGAAAATGATTAGCTTTTTCCAAGCATTCATTGGGAAATGTTCTTAAATTTTCATAACTTTTAGGCTTTTATTTTTTCACTATTTTTTATATTTATTTTCTTTTAATTATTTTTAATGCTTTATTTTATAAGATTTTCCATATTTTTGTTTGTTTTTAACAGATAGATTTATATATATTGACCCCATATATTTAGGTATACCTAAATATGGGTGATTTTATGAAAAAAATATATGAAAATCTAGTTCAAATACCTTATTTGAGCATATACACCAAAGTGTTGTTTTCTGCTTTGGAATTGAAACTATTTGATTATTTAAAAGAAGCGAAAACATCCAAAGAAATTTCTGATGAATTGAAGTTTCATCATCAAAATACGGAATTGTTTTTAAATGGACTATACAGTTTAGGTCTTCTAAAAAAGGAAGATGATAAGTTTCAAAATATGGAGGAAACAAATAGGTATCTAATAAGTTCTAGCCCTTATTTTTTCGGTGATTTTTTAAGGGCTTCTACAAATATAAACGATCCAAAAGATTTTGACTTCGTGGAAATGATTAAATATGGGCCGAATATAGGGGCAATAGAAAATGATGAATTGTCTTTTGAAGATATGTTTCAGGATATGAAGGATTCACAGTCAGCAATTCGTTCAACTGAAATAGTTGAGATTGTCCGTAAACTAAAGGAATATTCAAGTATTAAGAAGATATTGGACTTAGGTTGTGGAGCAGGATTGATGGGATTGTCAATAGTCTCATCAAGAGATGACATTTCTGGAGTATTGTTTGATAAGCCTGAAATGGGGCCTTTGATAAATCAGTGTGTTGAAGAAAAGAATCTTGGAAATCGAGTAGAAGTCAAGTTAGGTGATTTCTTGGAAGATGATATCGGTAATGGCTATGATTTTGTTTTAAGTGTTGGAACATTTTTCTTTGCAAAGTTTATGATGGCAACATTCCTTGAAAAGATATATGATAGCTTAAACAACGGAGGAGTATTCATGACAATTGTAGATGAAATTAGTTTAGATTACTCAAAACCAAAGGAATTCGTTCTATCATGGCTTCCATATGCAATGAATGGAATGGACATATATATGACTGAAAACCTTTTTAAGGATGAAGCAAAAGAAGTGGGATTTAAAGATATTGAAGAAAGTGAAAAATTACTCGCATTTGGACATCTAAAAGTATTTATTTTAAGAAAATAAAAATTAAAAGTCTATTAACTATTTTTTTCTTTATTTTTTTAATTACTTTTTTTACTCTTTATTTTTTTTAATTACTTTTTTTACTCTTTTTTAAGCTAATGCATAAATTAAATATATGGGTATGATAAAAATAATAGTGTTAATTTAATAAAAAGGAGTTATTTTCTAAATTAAATTTTAAAATTGTCATTAAAAAAATATGTTCCTTTTAGTTAGCTATTACCTTTTGGGAGAAAGAATATGGATTTTGAAGAACTTGTTAAATCACTTCAGGAATTTGTAGGAGTCAGCCGTAAGAATTCCATTGAAAAGGTTACAAAAACTTTAGATGAAGTTTATAATATCTCTGGTGAAGTCCTTCTTGACTTTGGAGATGACGCTTCAGCTATTGACATAGGAAACAATCAGGTTATCTTGCTTGCTGCCGATGGGATTTGGGGCCAATTGATGAGTGTAAATCCTTATTGGGCAGGTTATTGTTCCGTACTTGTAAACGTTAATGATATTGCAGCTATGGGTGGAAAGCCAATAGCTATGGTAAATACAATGTCCATCTTTGATGATGAAATCTATGATGACCTTCTTCAAGGGATTGTAGATGGATGCAAGAAGTTCAATGTTCCTATGGTTGGAGGGCATCTTCACCCTGATTCAGAATTCAATTCATTGGATGTGGCTATTGCGGGAATTGCGAAGAAGGATTCATTAATCACCTCTGCAGGTGCAAGCGTTGGGGATAAGGTCCTTGTAGCTATTGATACCGATGGCAGACAGCACCCTCAATTCGCTTTAAATTGGGACACAACCTATGAAAAGGATGACAAGTTGGTTCAAGATCAAATAAAGGTCATGCAGGAAATTGCAGAAGCGCATCTTCCTACAGCTGGAAAGGATATAAGCAATCCTGGAACATTAGGCACTTTAGAGATGCTTCTTGAGGCATCTGGCGTAGGTGCTTGCGTCAAACTTGATTTGATTCCAAGAAATCCTGATGTCTCTTGGGAGGATTGGCTTAGGGCTTATCCTGGAGCGGCCTTTGTATTGACTGCCAAAGAGGAGAACTGCCAAAAGATCATTGACACTTTAAGCCCATATTCATTTGAAGTTGCTGTTGTTGGTGATGTGATAGAAGAGAAAGTCCTTTATTTGGAACATGGCGATGAAAAAGCGGTTTTATTCTCTCAGGAAAGGAATCCTGTATTGAAAATGAATGAATAAATTTATTTTTAAAATTATTCTAGTCTTCTAATTTCATCCAATTTTTGATTTTTCTATTTTTTTATCTTTTTTATATTTTTTTTAATCTTTGATATTTTTTTGATTTTTCTATTTTTTTATCTTTTTTATAATTTTTTATCTTTGATATTTTTTTTAATTCTCCTTTATTTTTAAAATTTTTCAAAATTTTAATCATAGTTCTTTATTTTACTTATAACTTATGTTCAGTTCTTTATTTTACTTTTATTGGATTCATTGTCCTCTAAAATTTTCATTTTTTTAAACATTCCCATCTGTTTTTATTATATGAAATAAATTTTTACTATAATTTCTATTTTTATTGAAAATTTTTATCAAATTGTTTTATAATTTTTATTAAAAATTATTCATTTTCCAATTTATTAAAACTTAAACAATATTTATTATTTTTTGCTTTTATTAGTCATAACTTGCCTTTTTGGCTTGATTTTTAATATTTTTTTGAATAAATGACACTATTTTATATAATATGATTTTCTTAAATAAATATGTAGATTAGATTTTTTTATTTATCTAATTTATAATATATTATAAATTAAAAATATTTGGTGTGAATATGAATAAAAAAATAGGAATTATATTAGGGGCTGCATTATTAGTCTTCTTATTAATCGGTGCTTCCAGCGCAGGTTGGTTTGACTTTTTAGGTGGAGATGAAGCAGCTACTGATAACGATGACAGCACTTTAGTTGTTGGTTTCGATGCAGAATTCCCTCCATACGGATACAAAGATGACAGTGGGGAATATGTTGGATTTGACTTAGACTTAGCTCAAGAAGTCTGTGACAGAAATAACTGGACTTTAGTAAAACAACCAATAGATTGGGATGCTAAAGACAGTGAATTAGACTCTGGTTCTATTGACTGTATTTGGAACGGATTTACCATCAACGGTAGAGAAGACGATTACACCTGGTCTGAACCATACATTGACAACAAACAAGTTATTGTTGTAAAAACTGATTCCGGTATCAACGATTTAGATGATTTAGAAGGTAAAATCGTAGAAACCCAAAAAGATTCATCTGCATTAGCAGCTCTTGAAGGAGATCAAAAACCTTTAGCAGACACCTTTGATTCCTTAACTCAAATTGCTGACTATAACACCGCATTCATGGACTTAGAATCCGGTGCTTGTGACGCAGTTGCAATCGATATTGGTGTAGCTCAATACCAAATCAGCCAAAAAGGCAGTGACCAATACAAAATATTAGATGAAGAAATCTCTTCTGAACAATATGGTGTAGGTTTCAAAAAAGGCAATGAAGAATTAAGAGACCAAATCCAAGCTACTTTAGATGAAATGTTTGAAGATGGAACCGTTGAAAAAATCGCACAAAAATACGATGAATTCGGTGTTCCAGGTTCTCTTATTCAAGAATAAGTGACATGTTCTTAGTTTATGCATAATTATTTATGTATAAACTTTTTTTATTCTTTTTATTTAATAAAAAAATCTTTAATGAATTTAGTAATTTTAAATAAATTATTTAAAAGTCTACTTTTATTCAAATCTCATTTAAATAATTTATTTAAGTTTATTAATATTTTTTTATTAGTGATTATATTTATTTTGGAGAATTCTAAATGTTATTAAGTAAAATTATTGAAGAATTGATGTGGGGTATGGGCACTTCTATTGAAATATTCTTGCTTACCTTGCTCTTTTCCATTCCATTAGGGCTTGTAGTGGCTGCTGGAAGAATGAGCAGTTTCAAGCCATTGCAATGGTTTATGAAAGCTTATATTTCAATTATGAGAGGAACTCCATTGATGCTGCAATTGATTGTGGTGTTCTTTGGGCCATACTATATATTTGGCATGACCCTTTCAAGGGAGTTCAGGATGATTGCGGTTATCATTGCATTCACCATCAACTATGCGGCATACTTTGCAGAAATCTTCCGTGGAGGAATCGAATCCATCCCAAATGGTCAGTATGAAGCTGCTCAAGTATTGGGTTATAATAGATTGGAGACATTCTTTATCATTATCTTGCCACAAGTAATCAAGATTGTGCTTCCTTCAATTACAAATGAGGTTATTACTTTGGTAAAGGACACTTCTCTTTCATTTGTACTTGCAATTCCAGAAATGTTCACTGTTGCAAAACAGATTGCAGCGGCTGAAGCATCCATTTCAGCATTGCTGATTGCAGGTGGTTTCTATTATGTATTCAATGCATTTGTGGCATTTGTGATGGAACGCTTTGAAAAGAGATTGGATTATTACGATACATAAAAATTGGAGAGATATCATGAGTTTATTGGAAGTAAAAAATCTAAAGAAAAGTTTCGGTGACAATGTAGTGTTAAAGGATATCTCTTTCAATGTTGAAAAGGGAGAAGTGCTATCCATTATTGGACCTTCTGGATCAGGCAAATCTACATTGCTTAGGTGCATTACAGATTTGGAGAGTGAAGACAGTGGTGAAATCAATTTTGATGGAACATTTGGTTTGGTGTTCCAGAACTTCAACTTGTTCCCTCATCATTCTGTAATGAAGAATATTGCAAATGCCCCTATAAGGGTTCAAAAAAGAAACAAGGATGAGGTTTACGCTCATGCGAGATACTTGCTTAAAAAGATGGGTCTTGAAGATAAGGAAGACTTTTACCCTTCTGAACTCTCTGGAGGGCAGCAGCAAAGGGTCTCTATTGCAAGGGCACTTTGTATGAATCCTGACATTCTCTTCTTTGACGAACCTACTTCTGCACTTGACCCTGAGCTTACCGGTGAGATCCTTCAGGTAATCAAGGATTTGGCTGCAGAGAATATGACTATGGTTATCGTTACCCACGAGATGAATTTTGCTCGCAATGTATCTGATAAAATTATATTTATGGATGGGGGAGTCATTGTAGAGCAAGGCGCTCCTGAAGAGGTATTCTCATCAGACAACAAAAGAATGAAAGAATTCTTAGGTAAATTCTATGAATAAATAGGATTCACTCCAAGCTTTTTGAGGCTTCGCCTCAAAAACCTTGACCAAAAGATTTCTATTTTTTATTTATTCTTTTCCTATTTTTTATTAGTATACTATTTTTTTATTCATTCCACTATTCCTTCTTCAGTTCCAATATTTTTCACTTTACTTAACTTGTTTAACGTTCTATTTATTTTTCCATTTTAAAACTCATTGACTTTTCTTATTTTTCACAATTTCATAAAAACAGAATTATTATTTTTAACTCTTTTTTTATTATTCTCAATTTATTTAAAAACTATTTTATATTATTAAAAATATACATATATTTAATTTATAAAATAGGGGATATTATTCATTTCTTGTTTTATAATTAAATGATGATTATTATTTTATAAAGAAAGAGGCAAGCCTATGCTAATTAAGATTAATGGAGAAGATGTGGATATTCCTGAAGGTTCTACCATTAAGGATGCAATTGAAATCTCAAATGCTCCTTACAAGAAAGGAAGTATCGTTTGTCTTATCAAGGGAGAAAGTGAAATACAAAGTAACATTCTCAAGTATAAGATCAAAACACCTAAGGGAAGTATTCTCATTGAATTGGAAGTTTCTGAAAAATCACAACCTTTAACTGATTTCTTCAAGGAAAACTATTCTCAGTTTATCTCTAATAATGTTCGTTGGGAAACATCTAATGAAGTGGCTATAGGTCCTGTTAACTCTAATTTTGAACCTTCACATGAGGAATTTGCATATTTCGACAATGAGGTCTTGATTAGCTTATCAGGATTTTCCAATGATGCCACTCACATTATCTTTGTCAAGGATGACCACAAGAACATTTATGGTGTTCCAAAATACAGTGACCGTGGAGTCTTTGCAAGGGTGATAGGTGGAAGAAAAACATTATTCTCCCTTACTGATGATGATGAGATTTTAGCCATTGAACCTGTAATAGAGCGCAGTACAGTTAGAGAGAGCACTGGTGGTTCAAACTTGGATGAAGTCTTGGAGGAAGGAAATCAATTGTTCACCTATGTTCTTTTCGAACCTAACTTCAACTCCCCTCAATCTGTTGAACACCTATTCTCACTAATTAGGAACGATAGGATTGAAGTTAACTTTGAATCCAACTCTTTTGTCGGGTTCTATGAATTGACTGGTTTAACTAAAGATAAGGAAGAGATTACAGAACGTAAAAGAGGAACAGTTACCTTAAGAAATGATGGATTCGGTAAAGGTAGAGTTTATATTTATAGAGAAGACAGGGTTAGGGCTGAAACCCACACAAATTTGGCTACTGTCAAGCAAGGTATGGAATTGTTTGATATAGCGAAAGAAGGGGATTTCATTACCGTTAGAAGCAGCCCTGATAGAATCATGCTTATGATGATGACTCAAAAAGAGGCGGAAGAAAAACTCGCATCCTTAGGCATCACTCATGTAAGAACAGGTAACGAGGATGATGATGCGATTGTCGTCACTCAGGAACCTGAAAGCACTGTCGGCATCATTGAAGCTGGAGAAGTAAGCACATTTGGTATTGCAAGCGATGAGTTGCTTAAGGTAAAGCTTACTGATAAGGCTCCAAGAACCAGATGGTACCTGGAAAAAATCACTGGATTGGCAGAAAAGCCTGTTGGAACATTGAAGGTTTACTTTGCCGTGCCTGACATGAATATGTTCATGTTCAATGGAGATAACGATGAGTCCAAGGGGCTTATTCCTGAAAACAATCCAACTGATATGATGAAAGCAGGAGAGATAGGTGTGACCAACATGTCCAAGAAGAATGTGGGGCTTATTGGTATAAGAACCATTGATACCACTGATTTCGGACCTACAGGTGAGCCTTTCTCAGCTACAAATGTTGTCGGAGAAGTTGTTGGAAACATTGAAGGATTGAACAAGCTTAAGGATGGAAGCACTCTATATGTTCATGAAGTATACGAGGATGATGATTAGGAGGAATGATTATGCCTGCAAATTTATGTATAACTCCAGATTTAGGTAAAGAGGACATGGATCCGGAAGTTTCAACTAGGATGATTATCTTAAGTTCCAAAGCCAATGTAAGCGAAAGTGAGGTAGTGAACTTCCTTCATATGTTGAACTTGCCTATTACAATTAAATGGACTTGTTATGGGGCTATGATTAGTGGAAAGGATGAATATGTTAGAGAGGCTATTCGTGAACTCCGTAAATTAGACCCTTATGGAATTTTTACAAAGGAAAGAGGTTTTGCTCCAGGTGATCCAAGAAGGTGTAGAGGTCACAGGTATGGGCCAAGAGAAGGTTTCCACCAAATGGAAAAGGAATTTAGAATTCTTGATTATGTTGGAGAAGCTTTAAAGAATCCTAAGGAAGTTGTAATTGAGAAAAAGGAACCTGTTTCCGTTGATTACTTCAAAGAGATTTTAGAAGAAGAAGAAAATAAAAGAGAGGATGATAAACAATAAGAAAACTTTTTAAATGGGATTGTTTGCAAAAAGTTTTCTTTGATTATATTAAGAGGATGATATTATGGTAAAAGTAGCTATTTATCCACCAAATTCATTGGTTCTAGCTGACTTGATTGAGAGAAAAGGTCACACTCCTTTAGCTCTTCAAAAACAAATAAGACAAAAGATTAAAGATCCGGAGATTGATTCTCCTCCAATGAACATTACAGAAGAGGATCCAATTAACGGATTAAAGTATGCGGCTATTGAAGTGCCTTCAGGGGTTAGAGGAAGAATGTCCATTATTGGACCTCTAATAGATGCAGCAGAAGCAGCAATCATTGTTGATGGCGCTCCATTTGGTTTTGGTTGTGTAGGATGTGCAAGAACAAATGAATTATCAATTTTCTGTTTACGTAAAAAGGACATACCTGTCTTGGAAGTTACTTACCCTGATGATGAGGATGGAACAAGGCTTATGGTAAATCAAATCATGGAATTCCTTGATTCCTTGCCTGGAGGCGGAGGAGACTTGGAAGGAGACAGCGATGTTTTAGGTGAACCAATAGCAAATAAAGGAGGAAAATAATATGGTTCAGATTGCATTGGTTTCCTGCGGTACCGAGTACAGTGGTATCCAAAAGGAAATCGAAAAGGCGGCTTTAAAATTCGGAGCAGAAATTATTCTTCCTGAAATTGATTTGGATTACATTAATGAAGCTTATGAGAAATTCGGTTTCTCTGCTCAAAGTTCAAGCTTAAAGCTTATGATTGCAAGAGCCATGTCTATTGTGGAAGGAAAATGCAAACCTGATGCAGTATTCATTGCTACCTGTTTCAGATGTGCGGAAGGTGCATTGGTTAGAAATGAAGTAAGGCGTTTCATACAAAACAATACACGTATACCAGTAGTAACATATTCCTTTACTGAAAGGACAAAAGCAGATGAACTGTTCATCCGTATGGAAGCATTGGCCACCACTGTTACACGTAGAAGCATTCTTGCTCGTGAAAAGCAAGAAGGGCTTACCCTTGGACTTGACTCAGGTTCAACCACTACAAAGGCAGTTCTTATGGAAAACAACAAGGTTATTGGAACCGGTTGGACTTCCACTAAAGACATCATCGCATCCGCTCAAACTGCAGCTGCAGAGGCATTTGAAGGTACAGGCTACAAATGGGATGATGTTGATGGTATAGGAACTACCGGTTACGGTAGGTTTACCATGGGTCAGGAATTTGGAGCAGAACTTATCCAAGAGGAATTGTCTGTAAATGCAAAAGGAGCAGTGTACTTAGCTGATTGCCAAAAAGGTGAAGCTACTGTACTTGATATAGGAGGTATGGACAACAAGGTAATTACTGTAAACAACGGTATTCCGGACAACTTCACCATGGGTGGTATCTGTGCAGGTGCATCAGGAAGATTTCTGGATATGACTTCAAGAAGGTTAGATGTAGACATTACAGAGCTTGGACCTCTTGCAGTGCAAGGTGATTGGAGAAAGGCTATGCTTAACTCCTACTGTATTGTATTCGGTATTCAAGACTTGGTTACCACTCTTGCTGCTGGAGGATCTAAGGCAGATGTAGCGGCTGCTGCATGTCACTCCGTATCTGAACAGGTTTATGAACAGCAATTGCAGGAAATTGACATTCGTGAACCTTTAATCCAAGTAGGTGGAACCAGTTTGATTTCAGGACTTGTTGAAGCGGTAAGTGAAACTTTAGGTGGAATAGAAGTTATTGTGCCTGAATACTCACAGCATATTGGTGCAGTAGGTGCAGCATTGCTTGTATCTGGTATGGGAAACAGACATGAGTAAATAATTCATTTTGGATTTAAATATTTCTAATATTTTATCCATTTTCATTTTATGATTGGATTAGATATTTCAAATATTTTTCCTATTTTCATTTTTATTCATTATTTTAAGTAGAGTGATTATATGTATATTGAATCAAATGACCCTGAAGGAGCAAAAGTCTACGACATGATTATCAGACAGATCTTGCAGGATTTGGTCTTGCCCCCTTCCATCGATGACATGCGCGCTTATGTCAATCCAGATGAGGTTTGCTTTATCATAGCCATTAAGATGAGAAAGACTTCAAAGCATATCACTTTAAAGGAAGTGGCTAAAGTGAACTATGAAGCTGAAGATGACACTACAGTTGTATTGATTGACAATGAGAATTATCTCCCACATATTCTTAAAAAGCTTTGGGAGACTAATGGTCGGGAAAATGTTCATCAGCCAAGCAGATATGTTATTCACATGAAAGGAGAGCATGAAGTCTCTGATTTGGTTGTGGATGATCCCCAACAGAATCTTAAAAGAAGAATCTATGATGCAATATTCAGGATAGTTCCTGAAGGATTCAAGATAATGAAGGACATTTCCCGTGATGATATCGTTTCTGTCATCGCTACCGATGAATTAATCAAGGATGAATGGGTTGAAAAGGCAGAAGGATATATTGTGGAATTGAACACTCCTAAAACTTGGGATTAAATTTAATTCGTCTGATTGATTAAATCTTTTTAGATTTAATCCATTTATTTTTTCAAATCATTAATTTTCATTTTTATCGGGTTGTTTTAATTTTTTGTCCAATTTTTCATTGATTTTTTAAAACGGTTCGTAATTTCCATTTGTTTGTTCGTATATATTAAAAACAAATAGGAAGCTTTAAATACTATATCGTTAATAACAATAGTTATCAGTTTAAGTGTAAACGAATAGATTTTGTAAATTGTAGTGGGATTAAATTAAAATTGGAGAAAAAATTAAGTTAATTAAAATGACTAATTAATTATAATAAGTTCTAAATTAAAATGAGTTATTAATTATAATTATAATAGGTTATTAATTATAATAATTTGTTAATTAAATGATTATATTAATTAAAATATTGTGTTGAGGTAATACTATGACTAAAAAAGATTTAACATGTGGAGGAAGTCATAAAGGGGCAAAATTTGCACACATTACAAAAGTGCATCCATGCTATAATGAAAAATTGCATGATAAGGTAGGTAGAGTTCATGTGCCAATCGCTCCTAAATGTAATATTGGATGTAATTTCTGTATAAGATCAATTAATACTGAAGAGGACAGACCAGGAGTTGCAGGTTCCATTATGGATGCAGATGCAGCAGTGGAACATGTATTGAATGTAACTAAAGACAGTGCAATCACTGTTGTAGGTGTTGCAGGGCCTGGAGATTCATTAGCTAACGAGGCTACCTTTGAATTCTTTGAAAAAATCAATGAGGTAAAGCCGGATTTAATTAAATGTATGAGTACAAATGGTCTTTTGCTTCCAAAGTATGCTGAAAGAATTGCAGAGCTTGGTGTAAATACTGTAACTGTAACCGTAAATGCTGTTGATCCTGAAATCCTAAAGGAAATCAATGGTTTCATTGTCTATGAAGGCAAAGCATACAAAGGACTTGAAGCAGCTGAAATTCTCTCCAGAAACCAATTGGAAGGAATCAAGAAAATCACTGATCTCGGTGTAGTTGTAAAAGTCAACATTGTTCTTATTCCTGGATTGAATGATGAGCATATTGTGGAAATCGCTAAAACAGTAAAAGAATGTGGTGCAGACTTAGTGAATGTTCTCCCACTCATTCCATTAAACAAGATGGCTGATTATCCAAGACCTGGATGTGGAGAGATTGAAAAGGCACGTAGTGATGTTGAAGAGTATCTTCCAGTTTTCAGAGCATGCACTCAATGTAGAGCAGACGCTTATGGAATTCCTGGTAAGAAACACGAAGACCATCACTTAGGAAATGCTCCTCAGTCTCACTTCTAAGCGATTATATTTATTTTAATGGGATTATTATATTCCCTATTTCTTTTTTTACTAATTTTATTTTTTTAATAATTATTTTTTTAATTTTAGTTATTTGTAAATTATATTTTATTTTTTTTATTCATTTTTTCTATTTTTTTCAAAATTTTTTATTTTCATTTATGCCCTTTATTAAGTTAAATAAACAATGTTTATTTTTTTTAAATGATTTATAGATAAAATAATATTTTATTTTATATTTATCGAATAATTTTTAGTAATTTTTTGGTTTTAATGAATATTTTTTAATTAAAATAGTAAGATTTAATATTAACTATAAACATATACTTACATGTAAAATTAAAAATTTTACTTTAAATTAATTGAGGGATTAATATGGCAGAAATGATGAAAGCTTGGAGAATTAATGAATTAGGAAAACCTCCTGTAATGGAGGAAGTACCTATCCCAGAACCTACTTTTGGAGAAATCTTAATTAAAATGAAAGGTGCGGGAATGTGCAGAACTGACCTTGAAGTTATTGATGAAGGTTTCATCACCGTTCCATTTGAAGGACCATTCACCTTTGGTCACGAAAATGCAGGTGAGGTTGTAAAACTCGGACCTGGAGTCGATACTGTCGAAGTTGGTCAAAACGTTATTGTAGACACATTACATGCATGCGGTAAATGTCAATACTGTCTTTCCGGTCGTGACAACTTCTGTGAAGTTGCAAGTGCACGTGGTCTTAAGGAAGACGGAGGTATGGCAGAATATATGATTGCTGATGCAAGAGAAGTTGCACCTTTAGGTGACCTTGACCCAACAGAATATGTGGCATTGGCTGATGCAGGTTTATCTCCATACGGTGCTGTGCAAACTGCAAAACCATTCATCCCAAATAACGGTACTGCAGTTGTTATTGGTGTAGGTGGACTTGGATTCTACTGCTGTCAATACTTGGCCTTAACAACCTCCGCTCGTGTAATTGTAGTTAACAGATCTGCTGAAAAAATGGCTAAGATGGTTAACTACGGTGCTGATGAATTGGTTGTACTGGATGACAATGCATATGACAAAATCATGGAACTCACTGACGGCAAAGGTGTAGATGCTGTATTTGACTTTGTAGGTAGAGACAACACTTTAGAACTTGCAGCACAAATCACCAAAGGATTAGGTCTCATTTCCATTTTAGGTCTTGGTGGAGGAACACTCCCTGTAAGTTGGACCACTGTCAAACCTGGTGTTATGGTAAGATTAACTCAAGGTGGAACCATCACTGACCTTTATGAAATCATGGACTTGGCAAAAGCCGGTAAAATCAAGGTTGAAGCTCAACAATATCCATTCAGCAAAGTTCTTGATGCTCTGGATGACTTAAGAAACGGAAGAGTTGAAGGAAGAGCAGTAATCACCTTTGAAGAATTTGACGAATAAATTTTAAGGACTTTATGTCCTTTTTCTTTTTTTAATTTTTTTAACTATTTTTTTCATTGGAAATTTTTATAATAATCTATTTATTTAGAAAAGACCAATATTTTATTGTATTTTAACAATTTTATTTATAGATTAATTATTTTTATCATGTGATTATTATGAGAACTTTAGAATGGGAAGACAATAAATTAAAGCTTATAGACCAAACCAAATTGCCTGATGAATTGACTTATGTCTATTGCTGCACTTATCAGGAAGTTATAGATGCAATCAAGACCATGGTTGTTCGTGGAGCTCCTGCAATAGGTGTTTCAGCTGCTTTCGGTATGGCTCTTGCTCAGATTGCAGGTGAAGACATGGAAAAGGTTGCTGTAGAGATGAAAAATGCAAGACCTACTGCAGTCAATCTTATGTGGGCAGTTGACAGGGTCATGAAGGCTGACAATATGCTTAATGAAGCAATGGCAATGGCTGGAGAAGATATAAACACTAACTTAGCTATAGGTGAATATGGGGCTGAGCTTATTGATGATGGAGATACAGTCTTAACCCATTGTAATGCAGGAGCACTTGCCTGTGTAGATTATGGTACTGCATTAGGTGTTTTCCGTTCTGCATTCAATCAAGGAAAGGATATTCAAGTCATCTGTGATGAAACACGTCCAAGAGGACAAGGTGCAAGCTTAAGCGTTTGGGAAATGCAACAGGAGGGAATCCCTGTAAAACTTATTCCAGATGTGGCAAGCGGATATCTCATGTCAATCGGAAAGATTGATAAGGTTGTTATAGGTGCAGATAGAGTGGCTTATGACGGCATTGCAAACAAGATAGGCTCATTTATGGTAGCTCTTGCTGCTAAAAGATTTGACATTCCATTTTATATAGCAGCTCCTTTCAGTACCTTTGATAAGGAGATTTCCATCTTTGATACAGTTATTGAAGAAAGAGATCCAAATGAAGTGATTTACTATGGTGGAGCAAGAATCTGTCCAGAAGGAACTGAAGTAATCAACCCTGCTTTTGATATAGTTCCTAAAGACTTAATAAGTGGAATCATTACAGAAAAAGGAGTAATAGATTTAAACAATTTAGAAAAGGACTTTAAGGATCTTTTCTAATATTCTTTAAATTGGTGATGAAATGTTAATTGATTTTAATGAACTTTCAGAAATCACAATTCCAAATATGAATGGTGGGGAAGGAAAGGTAATTGCAAAAATGGATGTGAATGATTGTGGGAGATTTATTCAAACTGTCATTCCACCTAAATCATCAATCGGACCTCATCTTCAGGAAACAAATGATGATATAAATTTCATTGTCTCTGGTGAAGGGATTGCAATATGTGATGATTCAGAAGAGATTTTAAAAGCTGGAACTTGTCATGTTTGTCCAAAGGGATCCACTCACTCCATAATAAATGTTGGTGATGAGGATTTGGTGTTTTATACTGTAGTTCCTCAAAAATAATATTTTTTTATTTTAATAATTTTTTAATAATTTTTTAATAATTTTTTAATTATTTTTTTAATCTATTTTAACTATTATTTTCACTTACTTTACAATCAATAGCTACATGCCACATTCCCGGGCTTGATGATTTAACTTTACGTGTATTTAGTATTTCAACTTCCTTGTTTTGTTTCTCACAAGCTATTTGTGCTCTTTTTATACCTTGTGAAAATCCATCTGAAAACTCGTAATAGTGAATGACTCCACCTTCCTTGCATAATGAAACAGCCAAATCTAAGAATTCCGGTGCTAATCCTGGAAGATTCATAATAAGTCTATCGAATTTCTTGCCCTTTAATTCATTTAATGCAACTTCATTTGTATCACCACAAATTGCCGTGATGTGAGCATTAGGCGCCAACTTATTTAGCTTGATATTCTCATTCAAGTACTTAATCGCATATTCATTGATGTCCACTGCAGTTATGTTCACATTCTTTTCATGAGCGATTACAATTGGAAACGGTCCGATTCCTGCAAACATGTCAAGAATCTCTTCTCCATCTTGTGTTGCTTCTTGCACCCTTTTCCTTTCAGTAGCAAGTCTTGGTGAGAAGTAAACCTTCTTAACATCCAATTTCAATCTTGTTCCATGTTCCTTATGGATTGTGATTGGATTATCCTCTCCAGCGATAAGCTCGAGTTCCCTAACTCTTGTCACACCTTTAACTGCACTTTTTTTCATGTAAACAGTTTTTCGTTTAGTGAATTGGAGGGTTGCTTGACCTATTTCCTTTTTATGGGCTTCAAGATCTTCTGGAATCTCTACAATGACAACATCTCCAATGATGTCAAAGGATTTTTTAAGCTCTTCAATTTCCTCTTCACTTAATTTGTCTTTAAGAAGTTCTGTTATGCTTCTTGGAAACCTCTTTACAGTTTCAAGGTCTTCATCTTGGCTTAAATCTATTATTTCGATTGTATAATTATCATTTTGCTTAATGATTTCTTCCTTGCACTCTTCCATAACTTTTGAAAGCAATTCCTCATCTGTTCCTTCTTTAATGGGAATATGTCCGAAACCATTTTCGACTTTAATCTTATAGTCAAAGTCAATAATTTTATGATTTAGTACAATTTGTCTTGTCGCCTCTATATTCTGCACTGGAATTTTTAGTGTTAACATAATATCTTTTATTAAACTAGTTTTATCATTTATAATTTTGCTATTTGTTGTATATGCCTTAAGTTTTATCAATCGTTATTTTGTTTAAATCGATACTTTTTTCGCATCGAATTTTCAATATTTTTTTATTATTTAATTAGTTTATTATTTTAAATTATTTTTCTCTTTTGAATAAATATTTAATTTTTATTGTTTTTAAGATTATCTTATCTTCAAAATCATTTTTTTGAAAAATCATATATATTGTTCTTTAACATTAATTTTATATATATAAAATTTTAGATTATATATTATACAATATTATTTAAGTATTATTTGGAAATATATTGATTAGGATTATCTTTAGGTGATAATTATGGGTTGTTTTAATGAGACAACTAGTGTGAAGATAAATAAGGAGAAAAAGGATCTTGCCAAATCCAAGGGATTGAAATTGCAGGATCTTTTGGACCATGCTCTTGATGAAGCTTTAGGATTAAGCTATTGTCCCATGAGTGAACTTAGGCTTATGGAAATAGATAATGAAATCGAATCATTGAAGATTCAAAAGGAAAAGGCTATGGCTGATTGTCAAAAGAAGATTGATATTCTCATTAGCGGCTTGATAGAATTTAAAGAGGAGGAAGCTGCTCAATATGATAGGAAAATCAGACAATTGGAATTGGAAAAGGAATACAACAAACAGATGTTGTATAATGATTGATGATTAATATTATAGTCTTAGCAATGTATTTTATTAGAATTTAATTAGAATAATTAGAATTTAATTAGAATAATTAGAATAATTAGAATAATTAGAATAATTAGAATAATTAGATTTTTATTAGAATTTTATTAGAATTTTATTAGAATTTTTTTAAATATTAATTAAATATTTATTAAATCATTATTTTAGAAAATGGGAGATTAAATATGAAAAATATGGGATTTGGAATGATGAGATTGCCGCAATTGGATGAGAATGATTTTTCAAGTGTGGATTTTGAACAGGTAAAGAAGATGGCTGATGTCTATATGGAAAACGGTTTCAATTACTTCGATACAGCTTATGCATATCATGATGGAGTTAGTGAAGTTGCTTTAAGAAAGGCTGTTGTAGAACGTTATCCAAGAGACTCATTTGTAATTGCCGACAAGATGCCAACTTTTTTAATTACTGAAGAGTCACAGGTGGAACCAATCTTCAAGGAACAATTGGAACGTTGTGGCGTGGATTACTTTGATTATTACATGGTTCATAATGTAAGCAGCTTTTCCGAAGCAGGATGGAAATATGTGGACACCTTCGGCTTTTGCAAAAGGATGAAAGAGGAAGGTAAAATCAAAAAGTTAGGTCTTTCCACCCATGCAAATGCGGAATTTCTGGACAATATCTTGAAGGAGCATCCGGAAATGGAATTTGTGCAATTGCAAATAAACTATTTGGATTGGGAAAATGATGGTGTGGAATCAAGAAAATGTGTTGAAGTTGCTCATAAGTATGATTTGCCAATTATTGTTATGGAACCATTGAAAGGAGGATTTTTAGCGGATCTTCCTGAAGAGGCAGAGAAAAAATTGAAGGAATATGATCCTGATGAATCTCCCGTATCTTGGGCATTGCGTTATGTAGCAGGAATCGATGGTGTGTTCATGGTATTGTCTGGTGCAAGCAGCTTGGAGCAAATGGAAGAAAACATCGGTTTCATGGATGACTACAAGCCACTTAATGAGGAAGAGCATAAGATCATTGAGGACGTTACTGAAATTATTAACAGCAACATTGCAATCCCTTGCACTAAATGTAATTACTGCATTAGTTCCTGCCCTTCAAACATCATGATTCCTAAATTGTTTGACTTGTATAACAATGAGAAGATCCAAGGTTTAAAGGTTGGTGAATTCACTGCAGTTGGAAATGCATATAGGAACTATTCATGCTTAGATGGTGTGGGAATCGCTTCTGATTGCACTGGCTGTGAAGCATGCATGAAGGAATGCCCTCAACAGCTTGACATTGCAAGCTTAATGCCTGAGGTTGCTAAAACATTTGAAACAGAAGTTTATGGATTTTCTAAGGATTAATCAGAGGATTCCTAATCTGTATCAAATTTAATTTTTTAGCTTAATTTTTTTGTAATTCTTATTTTTTTATTTTTTTAATTTATTTAATTAATTAATTTATTTAATTTATTTAATTTAATTAATTTATTTAATTTATTAATTTATTTAATAATTTCTTAATGATATTGGAGTATTTATGAACGTTATTAGAAGTTTTGCAGATATTTTAAGTGATAGGGTGGTTCATGAAAGGGGTTATTTTTTTACTAACAAGCTTTTATGGGCATTATTCATCCCACTTTTAATTGAACAGGCATTGGAATTTTTTGTAGGTCTTGCTGACTCAATGATGGTTGCCTCTCTTGGTGAAGTTGCTATTTCAGGAGTTTCATTAGTTGATTTTTTAGTTCAGCTGCTTATATTCAGCTTTTCTGCACTGGCTACTGGGGGAGCGGTAATTGCTGGCCAGTACTTGGGAAATGACGAGAGTGATAAGGCATGTGATGCCTCTAATCAATTGATATGGTTTACAACTATTTTGGCAATAATAATGACTGTGCTTGTTTTATTTGCAAAATCTTTTTTAATCAATACCCTCTTTGGCCAAATAGATCAAGACGTTTTTCACACTGCAGATATTTATTTAAGTTATATGGCTATTTCAATTCCATTTATCGCTATTTTTAACTGTGGTGCAGCAATGTTTAGAACATTGGGGAAATCCATTTTGCCTATGCAGATAATGTTCGTTTGTGATATTCTGAATATCATTGGAAATGCCATTTTGCTTTTCGGGTTTGGTTTTGGAGTTGAAGGTGTTGCTATTCCAACAGTATTGGCAAGAGCCCTTGCTGCATTTGTAATATTGCATTACATGCTTCAGGAAAGATATGAAATACATATCAAAAAGACCTTAAAGCATCACTTCGACAAATCATTGCTTAAGAAAGTGTTGGATGTAGGTATTCCATATGGTATTGAAAATGGACTTTTCCAATTGGGCAGAGTTTTAATCTTAAGTCTGGTATCCACCTTTGGAACAATAGCTATTGCTGCAAATTCTGTAGGTTATGTCATTGGGGTTTTTTCAGTCTTGCCTGGCTTTGCAATAAATCTTGGGTTCACTGCTGTCATTTCACGTTGTGTCGGAAGCAATGATTATGAGCAGGCTAAGTTTTATAATAAGAAGATATTGCTCAATGTTTTCTTGGCTCATTTAATCATTAATTTAATTATATTTGCATTGTTGCCATTTATATTGCAGATATATGATTTATCTTCAACAACTGCTTCCATGGCCACTGAAATGATTATTTGGCATGGGATTTTTGCAATCTTGATTTGGCCGATTGCATTTACTTTGCCAACTGCATTTAGGGGAGCTGGTGATGCAAGATGGCCGATGATGGTTAGTTTAGCTGTGATGTTCATTTGCAGAATTGGATTGTCCTATGTGATTGCAGACTTCATGGGAGTAGGTGTATTTGGGACATGGATTGCAATGTTTATAGACTGGTATGTACGGGCAGGTTTCTATATTTACAGGTACTTCAGCGGCAAGTGGATGGAATATAGGGCAGTTGGAAATAATGTTTAACGAAAGGGAAATGTGATATTTTCTAAAAAATTTTTTATATTTATATTTATAGTTATATTTATCATGAGGGTCATTAGTGGTGATTATATGGAAGAGGATATGAAGAGGTTTGGTTTTGGTTTTATGAGGCTTCCTCGTAAAGGTTTTGATATAGATTATGAAAAGACTAATCAGATGGTGGATAAGTTCATTGAATCAGGAGCTAATTTTTTTGATACAGGTTATGATTATTTGGGCGGTGAAAGTGAAATCGCTATACGGGAATCGGTTGTGAAAAGATATCCTCGTGATGAAATATTGATATCCGATAAGATGCCTGTTTATTCAATGTCTAAAGGGGATGACCCCGAAGAGATCTTTAAAACCCAACTTGAAAGATGCGGTGTCGATTATTTTGACTATTATTTGGTTCATGACCCTGAAGACAGATATTATGGAGGTTTATGTAATGAATTGGACATTTTCAATCTCTTGTCCAAATACAAAAATGAGGGTAAAATAAGAAGATTAGGTTTAAGCTTGCATGACAGTCCTAAGGTTCTCGACAAGATATTAACAGAGCATCCTGAAATGGAATTTGTATTATTGCAAGTCAATTATAAGGATTGGTTCAATCCAAGTCTTGAAACTGATAAATTGTATGATGTGGCAAAGGATCATGGCATTCCTGTTTTTGTAATGGGTCCACTTAAGGGAGGGAGCTTAGCAAGAGTCAATAAAGATGTTTCAAAGCTTTTTAAAGAGTATGAAAATTCTGCCAATGGAAATAATGACTTTAAAAGTCCTTCAGATTGGGCATTTTCCTTTGTCTTTAATTTGGATAATGTTGATATGGTATTAAGTGGAATAAGCAATATTGATGAAATGGAAAGGGATATTGAATTCATCCAATCATTCAAAAAATTGAATGGATTAGAATTGAGGGTTATCAATAAAGCAAGGGAATTAAGCAGATATGACTCTCCCATAAACTGTTCAACTTGCGATTATTGTGTAGGCCATTGCCCTATTGACATGCCAATATCCAAATATTTTGATTTATACAATTTAGATAAGAACTCATTTGAATTGGAATCTGATGTTTACGATACTTATAAGAGAATTTCAGAGAATTCCCCTAAAGCTTCCCAGTGCATAGGGTGTGGCAATTGTGAAGACTTTTGCCCTCAACACTTGAAGATAAGTGATGAAATGAAAAAAGTGTCTGCATTATTTGATTAATAGGCGAATCCTTTAATTTTAATATTTGACTTTTCTAGGATTTGGAAATGTTTCATATGATACGAATTTTCACGAACCTTTAAATATAAGTTATGTATAAAATATTATTAGCTGTTTATAAAACAGCTACGCTTTTTTTTTAAAATAAAGTGGTGATGTATGGTGTAAAAAGGGTTGCTTTTTAACGTGAAGAGCAGGTTTATGGTGGGCCTGTGTTATTAAGCGCCCTTTTTTTATTAATCTATTTTTACTTTTTACTTAAAATTATAACTCTTTATTTTGTTATTTTGATTGTACATTTAGATTGATTTTATTAATATTCTTTAAGTGATTTTATGTTTTATTTGGTTGGTTTAGGATTATTCGATGAAAAGGACATATCCTTAAAAGGTGTGGAAGCATTAAAAAAAGTGGATAAGGTTTATGCTGAGTTTTTCACTTCACGTTTATTCGGTTCCAATTTTGAGAAGATTGAATCAATTATTGGAAAGGAGATCATTGTTCTTGACAGAACTCAGGTGGAAGAGGAGTCAATCTTTTTAAGGGAATCAAAAGATTTGGATGTCGCATTGATTACTGGCGGAGACCCATTAATAGCTACAACACACTCTGATTTTCTAGTTGAATGTGCAAGAAACGATATTGATTTTGAAGTAATTCATGGATCAAGCATCTTGTCTTCGGCACCAGCTATTTCTGGCCTTCAGGCATATAAGTTCGGTAAGGTCACAACCATTCCATTTCCTGATTTGGAATATAATTATTTCCCCAAATCCCCTTATATTGCTATTGAAGAGAACTTAAAGATGGATATGCATACATTGGTTCTATTGGATATCCAAGCCCATAATGATAAGTACATGACTGTAAATGAAGGTTTAGAGAATTTGATGACAATCAAGGATAATCTTGAACATGAAGGACTCGTTAATGAGGATACCTTAGCAATCGGAATTGCAAGAGTTGGATCAAAGGATAATCTTGTAAAGGCAGGATATATTAAGGATTTGATTGATTTTGATTTTGGCGGTCCTCTTCATTGCATTGTAATTCCTTCCAAACTGCATATTGTTGAAGCGGAATATTTGGTGGAAATTGCTGGAGCTCCAAAAGAAATCCTTGATGATATTTAAATTCATTTAATGATTTGCTTTAATTTCATCTTTTTTTAACTTTGAATGGTTTTAAGAGTGTTCTGTTGATTTTTTAACTTTGAATGGTTTTAAGAGTGTTCTGTTGATTTTTTAACTTTGAATGGTTTTAAGAGCGTTTAAAAATTCTTAAAACAGTAAACGGTTTTAACAGTGTTTAAAAATTTAAATAAAAGAAAAAAAAGAAAAAATAGAAAAAAAGATTGGAAAGAACATAGTAGTTAGTTTGTTAGCTTCTAATCTTTTAAAAATTTTTAAAATTTATTTTTACAATATAAATCATAAAAATTCCGTTTTACTATGTTCTTTAATGAAAATTACTATAAAGAATTTATAATATTTTTCATTTACCCAATGGATGTTAATCCTATATTTATTTTTATTTTTTTAATTTATAAATATTTTCATATTTTAGAACTATTTTTAACATTACTAATAATTAAAATTTTTTTAGTTTTTTATGAAAATATTATATTATTTTTTAAAAATTTAAAAAAATAATGGTTAATTATCATATAAAGATATTTTATTAATTGGTTTATGTTTAAAAGAAATTTAAAATAAGAGGATATTTTTCATTATCTTTTTAAAAATTAATAAGCACTTTATTATAGTATTTAGGTAATTTGTATAAGATATTTTACTTGAGCAAAATATCAAGTTTTAAGGTAATTTATATAGGACTTTTCAATTAAAGATAATATCCAAATATCCTCTTATATTAATATTATTGCTTAATAAATTATTTTTATTGGAGATTATAAATTTATTAATATGATATGTAATTATATACATATCGTATAATAATATGTTATGGAAACTTATAAATCTTTCGTTTTATTTTTAAAGGATATAAAAAATAGATATTATTTAGGATATGAAACATTTTTTATTTCAATATGAAATCTTTTAAAAATTAGTTAAGTTCATTTCTTATTTTCTATTTCTATTTCCATTCAATTCATATCTTTTTGGGCTTCCAACATCTTCATGTGCCTGATTGATAATGTAAAGGAAAACTCTCTTGTTAAGGTTGTATTTTTTAGAAAACTTTTTATAAAGAGCATATTTGCTTCTTCTATTTCCAAAATAGTCTATTTTTTCCAAGTATTCCTTTTTGATTTCCTCAATTGGACTTAGATTTTCTTGTTTGTCTTTGGAGCTCATTATTTTATTCCCTATTTTTTAAAATTAGATAAAAATTAATTGAATATTATTAATCTTAAATTAATTAATTCATTTAATTCTGTTAATTAATTCTTTTAGTTAATTTATTCTTTTAATTAATTAAATCTTTTAATTCTATTAATTAATATGTTTATGAATTATATAAAATTTTCTTAGATTCATGAAATTTCACTGCTTTAATGAAAAGCTGTATAATTGATTATATATGAATTAAATTAGATTGTTAAGCAATACTAAATATTTATATTAGATTAAGTTAAATATTTAATATGTTGTATGAAATATCTTATTTTTTAAAAATCTTCTTTTTAAATTAATATTTCATTAACTTAAATATTTTAATCTATTATTTTAACTTTATTTGATTAAGGATTGATTAAATGGATTTAAATTTTGACTTTACAGAAAAAAGAGTAATACTCACAGTATTCTTCTGTATGGCTTTTACCATTGCAAACTTAATTACAGTTAAGATTATCAATATTAATTTCTTAGGTATGGAAACTCCTGCTGGAGTATTGATCTATCCTTTAGTATATATTTTAACTAACGTAATTGCTGATGTATACGGTGAAAAAGTTGCACAAAGAACCCTTGTATTAGGAATTGCTGCTGACGTATTATTCGTATTTATGACTACTTTAATATTATTCTTGCCATCCCCAGATTTCTTCACTGGTGATGCAGCATTATCCTTTGTATTTACCCAAACCCCAAGAATTCTTGTAGCTTCCTACATTAGTTACTTGATTGGTAACTTGGTAAATGCAAGATTGACTACAATTGTAAACGAAGGTAAGGCTTATGCCTCTGGAATAAACTTATTGGTTCTTGCTTTCAGTGAATTTATAGATAACTTCGTATTCATTGGATTAGCATTTATTGGAGTTTACTCAGTTGTTGATATTCTAATAATGATTATCACTCATTGGTTACTCAGTTTAATCTGGACAGCTATTGCTCAGCCATTCACTACCATGACAGTAAGATGGGCTGAAAAAGGAAAGCCAGCAGAAGCTTAATTAATTTAAAATTAGTTTCAGGCGAATATTAATTAGTTATATCAAATTAAAATTAAATTAAAAATTTTAAAAAATGTAAATTCATCTTTGATTTCACATTTTAACATTTTCTTTTTTTTATTGGATTTATATGGATTGTAATTTTCTATTTTTTCTAGGGGTTATTTTTCTATGGGATATTTTCTATAAGTAAATTTTTCTATGGGCATATTTTTTCATTGGCCATTATTTTTTTTTAAATCTGAAATTTGAATTTTTAAATAATTACCATCTTTCCTGCATTTGTAAGGTAATATTTTTCGTACTGTTTTGTTTGTCCCACCAAACCGTCTTCCATTAAGCTATTGATATGTTTGTAGACCATAGCTCTTGAAATTCCAACATTCTTTCCAATTAGGATTGCGGTTTGCTCTGACTCTTCAAGGGTTTTTAAGATTTTCATTTTTGTTTTGGATAGGTTTATGCTTAATTTTGGCATTTGTATGGCTTGGTCATTGAAGCAATAGTAAATGTGGTCTGCACATTCCTTATTTGCAACGAAGTTTAAGAGGGATCCTATGAAGTTCCCGTCAGTTGCAACAAAGATTTCATTTCCATCTTCCTTTGCATTTCTGATTATATAACTTAATTGCTTTGAAGCTTCAATAGCGCTTGTTGTGCTGATTTTAATGTTTTCCTTCACCATGTACTGATCAAGCAAGCTGGTTTCGTTATAGTTTGTATATATTGATATCAATTTTTCAATCCTGTTTTTCATAGCTATGTCTAAGAGTTCTTTTCCCTTAAGGTTTGATATTAAAATTCTCATATGTTTCCCTCATTTTTTAAAAATTTCAAATTTATTAACGTTCAATTTTTTAAGATATGATTTATTATATTGTCTATAAAATAATTATTTTTATTATTATTCTGTTCAATTTTGATTGGCACTTTGTTTTCCGACTAGTGCGGATTAATGAAAAATTTAAATTATGGTTATCATTGAAAATTATTTCATAAATTTTTTAAACATTTTTTATTTTTTTTATTTATTTTTTATATATTATTTATTTTTATTTTAAATAAATTCTATTTTGTTAAAATATTTTGAAAATAATGTTTGGATCAAATTTTAAATTTTTCAAAAATTTCAATGAGATTTTATCTTCTAAAATTATTTTCAGTATTGGAAAAATTAGCATTTTCCTTAATATTTTGCCTACATTTTTTATTATTGTAGTTGATAATTATTAAATTTTTTGTTTTTGTCTACCTTTAACATTGACTTGTCTATATATTATTTTCGCTAATATTTTTTATTTTAAAGCTTTATTAGTGATATTTTATATTTTTGGTTTTAATTTTCTCAGATGCTTAAAATTTGTATACCTTTGATATTGAATTGTAAATAAATTTTTTTTAAAAATAGGTACCTTTATATTGAATATTATTCAATTTATAATTAGGCATCAAATCGGAAATGGTTTTCCACTATCATTAATGATAGTTGATCTTGTCTGAAGATGTCTAAAGATATTATTTAAATTCTTTAAATAATGTTTTACTAATAATTAATTTACTAATATTTTCTTATATTTGTTTAGAAATGGCTAAAAATAGTTAAATGTCTTTTGTAGTTAAGTATAGTTAGTTGAAATATAGTTGAATTTTCTTAGCTATTTTTAATCAATAATAATTAATTATTAGTTAATTAATTATTCAAATTTAAAAATATCTTAAATTCATTTTTTTATTTAAACAAATGGAGATTAAATTATGTCCTATGTTGATGAAGTAATTGACTTAATTGTTAAAGAAAACCCTGATGAACCTGAGTTTCATCAAGCTGTAAAAGAAGTTTTAGAATCTTTAAGAGTCGTAATCGAAGAAAACGAAGAGCAATACAGAAAAGATGCACTTTTAGAAAGATTAGTCAACCCGGAAAGACAAATCAAATTCAGAGTCCCTTGGGTAGACGACAACGGTCAAGTACAAGTGAACACCGGTTACAGAGTACAGTTCAACAGTGCAATTGGACCTTACAAAGGAGGTCTCCGTTTCCACCCTTCCGTAAATGTTGGTATCATTAAATTCTTAGGATTTGAACAAATCTTCAAAAACTCCTTAACTGGCCTTCCAATTGGTGGAGGTAAAGGAGGTTCCAACTTTGACCCTAAAGGAAAATCTGACAGAGAAATCATGAAATTCTGTCAAAGCTTCATGACTGAACTCTGCAAATACATTGGTGCTGACACTGATGTTCCTGCTGGAGATATCGGTGTAGGTGGTAGAGAAATCGGTTACTTATTCGGTCAATACAAAAGACTTCAAGGATTATACGAAGGAGTTCTCACTGGTAAAGGATTAACCTTCGGAGGATCTCTTGCAAGAACTGAAGCAACTGGATATGGTTTATTATACTTCACCAATGCAATGTTAAAAGCTAATGATATTGATATTGCAGGAAAAACCATTGCAGTATCCGGTGCAGGTAACGTAGCAATTTACGCTATTCAAAAAGCTCAACAATTAGGTGGTAAACCTGTAACCTGTTCCGATTCCACCGGTTGGATTTACGATCCAGAAGGAATCGATGTAGAGTTATTAAAAGAAGTTAAAGAAGTAAGACGTGAAAGATTAACCGCTTATGCTGAAGCAAGACCATCCGCTGAATACCACGAAGGTAAAGGTGTATGGACTGTAAAATGTGACATTGCTCTTCCATGCGCTACTCAAAACGAATTGCAATTAGAAGATGCTAAAGCTTTAGTTGCTAATGGAGTAACTGCAGTGGCTGAAGGTGCAAACATGCCTACCACTATTGAAGCAACAGAATACTTACAAGAAAACGGTGTATTATTCGCACCAGGTAAAGCTTCCAATGCTGGTGGAGTAGCTACTTCCGCACTTGAAATGTCTCAAAACTCCCAAAGATTATCCTGGACCTTTGAAGAAGTCGATTCAAAACTCCAAGGTATTATGGAAAACATCTTTGCTAATGTTGATGCAGCAGCTAAAGAATACGGATTTGAGAAAAACTATGTAGTTGGAGCTAACATTGCAGGATTCTTAAAAGTAGTTGACGCAATGAACGCTCAAGGAATAGTATAGGTCTTCTATACTTTTCTTATTTTTTCTTTTTTTTTAAAATTTTTTTATTCTTTTATTTTTTATATTCTTCTATTCTTTATATTCTTTTATTTTTTATTCTTTCATTTCTTTATTCTTTTATTTTTCATATTCTTTAATTTTTTATTTTATTAATTTTAATATTTTATAAATTTTATTTTTTGCCTGAAAAATCCTATTTTTTATTCTCCTTAAATGTTGTTTTTCACATTTTTAATTGGAAATATTTATTTATTTTAATTAATTCGTATTTTTTATCCTTTATATTCTAAATTAAGCATAATTATTGGTTTATACGATGTAAGTAAGCACTTGCATTCGATTATCTTTATATATGTTTCAATACATAATACTACTATCAAAATGCAAAATTATTATGATTTTATGGGATGAAATCTATGAAAATTGAAAAAAATATTTTTAAACCAATTTTATTATTGATGCTTGCTTTATGTGTTGTCTTAAGCATGTCTTGTGTATGTGCTGCAAGCGACATTAACGACGCATCAAATGTATATGAAAATTCTGTTGATTTTGAAATCAATAACGTTGAAATTAGCGCTATTGATGATGAAGCAAGTGCTGTTGAATTAAATGATGCTTTAGATGAAGTCAAGGACAACAATGTTCACAAGACCTCTAAAAATACTTTGGATGAAGTTAAGGACAATAATATTCACAAGACTTCTAAAAAGGCTTTATCTAACAAAAGAGCAGTTAAAACTCCTGGTACTTATGAGGATTTCGTTAAGGACCTTGGAAATTTAACTCCAGGTTCAGTTGTCAAATTAACTAAAGATTATAATTTGGATTCCAAAAATTACCATTTCCTCACTTTAGACAAAGAGAACGTTACCATAAATGGTAACGGCCATAAGATTATCGGCTACAAAGGGGATTCCAGAATCTTCAAGATCACTGCTGATGGTGTAAAGATCAATAATCTTGTTTTTACCAATCCGGATTATGAGTTAAGTAACAGTGAACTTTTACTTCATCTACCATCTAGTAGTCATGTAAAAGTCAGTAACTATGGTTACAGCCCAGTTGTAGTGAACGGAAATCATGATGAAATTAACGGATGTAAATTCATAGCAACCAAAGCTGTAAACGGTGGTTCAATCTTCTGGACCGGTAATTACGGTAAAATTAATAGGTGCAGCTTTTCCAATGTTGAAGCAAAATCTTTCGGTGGAGCTATATATATGGAAGGGTTCCGTAACATAATCAGCAGCTGCCGTTTCGATAACTGTTCTTCTGGATTAACCCAGGATGCAATATATCTCGAAAACTGTCAAAAAAATGCAATAATTCAAAAATGCATATTGGATAGAAACTCAAAGATCTATGATGGTAAAGGGTCTAGTTTGAATGTTAGCCTTTTTGCTGATTCATACCCATCAAAAGTAGCTGACAAAGATATTGAATTATATGGAATGTTATATTACGCTTTAGGTGAAGGAGGTACTCACTACCTCGATAAGGATACCTGGTACTACTGTGATTACTATAATGAATCACATGATGTGGTATTGAATGTCTTCAGAAACTTTGCCGACACTGGAATATTGTTTGGTAAAGGTTACCACTTCAAAAATGTATCTGCAGTATCAGATGTATTTGCATTAACTAAAAACTTTAACTATCAATTGGACTACAGCCTTATCAAAAACGTATATGTAAATGACAGCAACAGTTACTCCTCTGCAATCAAAACCACTAGTGACTGTTTCGAGTCTGTTATGGGTTATATGATGGAAAAAGCTGATTCAGGTAATCCTTCTTACATCAAAACCAAATTATTAAACATTGTTCTTGCAGATGGAATGACTATTGATAACGGCGAAACAATTATGGCTTCCAATCTCGGATTTGATGCAATTAATATTGATGGTCATGGATCACATATCAAGACCACATCCAAGGATGATGATGAAAACAAATGGGTAAGTCTTACCAATAATGTTATTTTCTGCGCTAATAACTTAACAGTTTCCGGATTCAACACTGCAATTGAAAATATGGCAGGGCAATGCATATTCGACAATGTCTTATTTAAGGATAATCGTATGGATTACACTTTTGATAGAGATTGGGGTGCTGCAATGCTTAACTTAGGTGTTGTAATTTGTAACAACTGTTCTTTCGAAAACAACTACGCTAAAAACGGCGGAGCTATATTCAACCAAGGAACCTTAATATTGGAAAACTGTTTATTCGCAAACAATAAAGCTTACGGTGAAGGCAATGATGTCTGTGTTGGAGACAACGGAAAAGTCATCCTCAACGGTGTAGCTTTAAATGGCACTACCGGTCCTGTTACCTTTGTTAAAAGTATGTCTACTACCAATACTGTTATTACTGGTGCTTTGTGTATTGGTGTAAGTTTTGTTGCAGGTTTTGTTACTGGTGTTGTCACTGCTAACCCTGTAGTAGGTGCTGCTGTAGGAGCAGCTGTAGGAGCAGCTGTAGGTTCAGCAGGAACTGCTTATATTGTTGCTAACCATTATGATGCAAATTATGATAGGGTAAAGACTGCTTTGATTGTGATTGGTGGATCTGTTGTTGCTGGTGTTACTGGTGGTGTTTTAGGAGGTCATTTATCAATGGCTTCAGCTGGTGAGGCAGTATCTGATACTGCATCAGTATCTGACACTGCATCAGTTTCAAGTGTTGACGCTCCATTAGCTGATTATAGTGTTGTAGATGGGAATGTGATTGATAATCATATATTATGGGATTTTGAGCAAAATATACCACTCAAACTCATTGATTAATTCAAAAAATCATATTTATTTTAAGCATGTTCTTTTGGATTGGGATTCTACTCATCCCGTGAACTCAAGTCAAATAAAATAATTTTGCATAAAAACTTAAGACTTTAAATAGGATTTCAATCTAAAGGAGCATGTTTAAATAATCTCTTTATCATTTTTCTATTTTTTCTCTTTTCTTTTTTTATTTTCTAGTTTCTCATTATCTATTTTTTATTTTCCATACCAGCATTATTGTTTTTTATTTCATATTTCCCCCTATAAAATATGCTGTTTTTCTAATTTAATTTCATTTTTACAATAAATTCTTGTCTATAAATATTTATATTTTATAAAATTCAATTTAATATTATGTTGGAACTTAAAAAACTCTTAGAAATTTTTAATGCAGGTAAAGCTTTGGTCATGGATGAAGAAGCGGCTTTTGCATGCAATTATTATTCACAGGAAGCTCAAAAAATCACATTTGAAATTAATGGCAAATATCATGATTTTGATGAAATTAGAGAATTATTTTCACAGTTAATTGGAAAGGAAGTTAGTGAGGACTTCAGGCTTTTCCCTCCATTCACTACCGATTTTGGAAAAAACATACATCTTGGTAAAAATGTCTTTATCAATTCTGGTTGCAGATTTCAAGATCAGGGAGGAATTTACATTGGAGATAATGCATTGATAGGTCATAATGTTGTAATGGCTACATTAAATCATGATGAAAATCCAAAAAACAGGGCTAATCTAATTGCAGCTCCAATCAGGATTGGAAACGATGTTTGGATAGGTTCGAATGCGACTATTTTGCCTGGAGTCACAATAGGAGACGGAGCAATCATTGCAGCTGGTGCAGTTGTGACAAAGGATGTTGAGGAATGTTCCGTTGTTGCAGGAATTCCCGCTAAATTTATTAGAAAGGTTAAAACTGAGGAATAATCTCTTTTTCATTATTTCTAAACCTTATTAAGTAGAATAATCTTTTTAATGATTTCGAATATAATAATATTATAAATTAATTTTATGCACGTTTTAATTAGGTGATTTTTTGACAACATTTGAATCAATAGAGGAAGCAAGAGAGTTTTTCAATGGAGATAAATTTGCAGCTAAATTGGGTATTCAGTTAGATGAGCTTGGAGAGGATTATTGCATTTGCAGTGTAGAGATCAAGGATGATTTCAGAAATGGGTTCGGTGCTGTAATGGGTGGAGCAATATTCACTCTAGGTGATTTTGCCTTTGCAGTAATGTCCAATCAACTGCATAAGCTGACAGTAGGTCTTCAGGTAAGCATAAACTATTTAAGTGGAGCAAAAGGGGAAAAGCTTATAGCAAAGGCTACAGTCCGTAAAGATGGGAGGACAACCTCAGTCATAAATGTTGACATTACAGATGACACTGGAAGGGAAATTGCCCACTTTGTTGGAACTGGATATAAAATGTAATTTTATTAAAATAAATTTCAATCAATAAAATAAATTTACAATTAATAAAATAAATTTCCATTATTAAAACAAATTTCCAATCAATAGAATAAATTTACAATTATTAAAACAAATTTTAAATCAATAGAATAAATTTCCAATTATTAAAACAAATTTCCAATCAAATGTAAATTATTTTTATTGATGAACAATATATGATATCATAAAGCGATTAATTGTTTTTGGTGATAAGATGGCAAAAGATCAAAGAAGCAGTTTAAATCCATTCACTGGCAAAAGTCATTTTGATATAGTGAATGATGATAAGTTTTTAGAGGATTCCTACAAGCAGTATTATGGTATGGTCCAACAGGCTCAAGTTCTAGACAATGCCCCTGAAGGTCAATTGGTTAGGGCTGTTGCTGTAAGATTGATTAAGGCAGTGGAAGCATATTTAACAAGAATCGGAAGAATGGACTACATTCAAGACTATTATGATTGGGATGTGCATTTATTGGCTGATAAAACAGTAAATGCTTTTTGTATGCCTGGTGGAAAGATAGTGATGTTTTCAGGCATTCTTTCCATTGCAAATACCGAAGAGAGAATAGCTTTCATTTTAGGTCACGAAATGGCACATGCATTGCTTGACCATTCAAGGACACGTGCAAGTGTTGAAAGCGCTAAAAATACCATTGCAACTGCAGGTTACTTTGGAAGTTTTCTTTTAGATATCTTTGGTATGGGTGCAATAGGGGACATTACAAGAGCATCCATTAATGCTGCAAACATTGGGTCTGACTTCTTATTTGTAAAGCCATTCGGAAGAGATCAGGAACTGGAAGCAGATAGGTTAGGCATGTTGATTATCCACTGGGCAGGATATGACATCAATCAAATTCCTGCATTTTGGGAAAACATGAGTCAAAGAGGAGGAAACAATTTTGAATTCTTCTCAACACACCCATCTGATGAAAAAAGAATTGCAAACATGAAAGCTTTAATTGCTGAAATCGAAAGTGATAAAGATTTCACTAAGGGTCCTGTAATTGGTGATGCTAAACCAACTGCAGAGTATGGTAAAGCGAATCCTGCTACCCCTCAAGCTTCAAAAGCTAATGCATGTCCGAAATGTGGAACTCAAATTGACCCTGGTGACAATTTCTGTACCAATTGCGGTCAGAAGATACAGTAATTTTTATTTAATTTAAAAAGTTTATTTTTTTAACTTTTATCTTTTTTGATTAAGTTCTTATAAAACTTAATCAAACAATTCTTTAATCAAATATCTGCTTTTTTCTTCAAGGCTCATGTTTTGTATTTTATAGTAATTCAAGAATCCCTCTTGGATATCATATACAAAAAACATTTTCCCATTCAATATTCCAATGTCTATTCCTTTAAAGAAGACATGTTTTAAGTAGAAATTAATCAGTTCCCTCGCTTCGAATTCCCCTTCCAGGGTTGCAAACAAATTTGATACAAACATGTCATGGGCTGTAAATGTATCGAAGCGATAGTAATTTTGACAAGCCCTTTCCGCATTGTTCAGATTTACTTCTAAAATATTAAATAGCTTTTCGAATAATTTTTCATTTATGTTTGAGTATTGGTTCTTTATCTCTTTATCAATTCCCTCATCTTCTAGGAATTTCATTATTCCCCCTTCTTCTATTATCCTTTTATATTCAATTATTTCCTCATTGATTGTGTAGTATGAATCCTTGATTTCCTCACAGCTTACATTGATTCCATTGACTTTCCTTTTTTCCTCATACTTTTTGTTTCTGTAATTCAATTGTCTTGGACTGCTTTCCCTTGTGGATTTTCTGATTTTTATTGGTGGAATTACCTTTTTGAAGAAATCTATCTTAAAGCTGTATTCAGTGTAATAATCATAGTTTCTACCGAGATATTCATTGTACTTTTCCTTATCTTCCAAGCAGTTGTTTAGCTTGATGATTTTCCCGACTATTATTCCAAACAATATTCCTTCCTTGAATATCTCATCATATGCCTGCTTCACTTTCTCTTGAAGCTCATCATACTCATATCTGATTATGTCATTGGATTCAAGCAATATTTCAAGGTCTATATTCACATCAATAAGATAATTATGAATATTGTCTTCAACTCCCATATCCTTCAAAACAGGTTCTGTTATCTCCAAATGCTTTTCGTAAAGCTCATAAATTTCATTTATTAAATAGCTCATCTTTTCACCTTTTTTATTCATAAACTGCCTTTATAAACACCCCCATCTGAATTCCATAAAGTCTGCAAATTCTATAAATTCAATATTCATTAGATTTAAATGCTAACTTTAGTGTCGTATTTCTTATAGATATAATCGCTATGCTCCTTTTGAATATACATCATAGTTTCCGTTTCAGATAAGTTTCCCAATATCTCATAGGGCATGATGTCCTTTTGAATGTCTTCAATAACCAATCTCAATCCTGTTCTGATTCCTATGTCCAAACCCATATCTATCATATATTCAAAGTAGTCCTCAATTATCTTCTTGATTTTATATTTCCCTCTTTTCTCTTTGAAAAATCTGGATTTAATTTTTGGCCTTAGATTTTCACCATCTATCCTAATCTTTTTATTGGATGTGAATTTGGCTTTTTTCCTATCTATTTTGAATTCATCTAAAAACTCTTCAAATAGAATCTTCTTTAATTCCTTATGATTATCATCAATTATCTTGGAGATGTATGCCACTGCAGATATTTCTACTTCAAGTTGGCTTGGCTCATCATTTACAGACACTTTGAGTCTTTCGATTCCATCCTCATCAACTTTTTCAAATTCTGATTTGTTTTCGTCAAAATGAGGGTAATATTCATGGTATTCCTTTAGATCCATATCAAGGATTTCACTTTTGCTAAGGGGAAATTCTAAAATCTTCTTTATCATATGGGCTTTGCCAAAACCGATTCCTAACAATATCCCTTCCTTAATGATCTTTTCATAAAAAATATCTATAATCCTAAATGAGTCCACTTTTTCATTTAAGAGATTTACGCTATCTAAAATGACTACAAAATCGTTGTTTATATTTGGATAGAGGAGACACTTCACATCAATTCCAAAGTGCTTTGTCATAAGGATAATGTTGTCATTTTCCTGCTTTTTATACTCTTCGAAAATTTCGTCAATCATATATTTCACCTTAATAATGCTTAATATTCTTTATTTTTTTATTTATCTTTATTATTTAAATTATTTTCGTTTATAAAAAGTTTTTAGGATATTATTATAAAATTAAAGCAATTTTGCAACTTTATTTTAATATTGATGTCAGTTCGTAATTTTTTGAAAAATTTAAAACACAACAATGTCTTTTTTTAGATATTTGTTTTTAAAAATAAGCTTGAAAAATAGTTCAATAAAAAATTTTTAAAAAGGAGTGTTGTGAAAAATTTTTAAAATCTTCAATTCTTTATTTTATAAATTTTTATAAATAATAAATTTTTATAAATTATAAATTTTTAGGAATAATAAATTTTTTTAAATTATAAATTTTTAAAATTTTAATAAAAATGGTAATATTGGTGTGAGTAGCCATTGATAAGGTTAGTTTTATTTTTTAAAAAAAGCTTTAGATATGGAATAATGAAATGTATGGTTGATTAGATTTATATTTTAATTACTAAATGCTTAAAATATTAATCGAATTTTTATTTAAATTAATGGAATTGTTTTTGTGATTTTTCGATTTTTAGAATACATGGCCTTATTCTCTATGCAGTCCACAGCCAATGCATTCATGAATTGGATTTCCATATTCATCAACTTGATTGCAGTCAGATTCAACTTGAAGTTGATCAAGTCTCGGATTCTTTTCCTGTACTGTGATTGAAAAAGATGAATAGCTGTTTTTATCGATTACTGGTGAAATTCCTCTAAAAGTGCATTCAAAGTCTCCAGTATTTGCAATATTGAACTGAATATCCTCCCCCAAATTAAACTCTTCAAAGTATTGAACTGTTTTAGTTGAATCTTCAACAGGAACTATGATATTGATTATCATGGACTGTTCTTTTTCGTATATTTTAACCCCATTTAAATTGATGGACAATTCCTTTACTCTTGGGCGTTTAATGTTTCCATACTGTTTTTTGAATATCACGTAATTATTTTCATCCATAATACCACATCTTGATAGTTACTTATATAAATTTTGATTAATATATAATTATAGGGATTAAACTTAAAAGAATTAAAAACAGTTAATTTATTCAAGTTTTAAAGATTTTTAAGCTATTTTAAGAATTAATTTTAAGTATTCAAAACTATTTGATAATTTGTGATAAAATGAATGAAAATAATCTAAGACATGATGGAGTGGACTCCATTTTGGGAGACCCTAAGAAGGCCTTATGGAAGATGTCACTTCCTCTTATCATTTCATTGTTTATCACAAGCCTTTACAGTGTCATCGATGCAATTTGGGTATCCGGTTTAGGTGCAGATGCACTTGCAGGTGTTGGTTTTGTAAGCCCCATTTTCATAGCACTTATGGGAATCGGAAATGGATTGGGAGCAGGTTCCGCCTCTGCATTATCGAAGTATATCGGTGAGGAAAATAGAAAAAAGGCAAATAATGGGGCAATTCACACAATTTTCATCACTGTAATCATTTCAATAATTACAACAATTCTGCTGCTTATTTTCCTTAAGGACATTCTCCTTGGAATGGGTGCAGGAAGCACAATTGATTATGCAATGGATTATGGGCTAATCTTATCTTCCGCTTCCATTCTTGTTATTCTATCAAATGCATTGTACGGGGTCCTTAGGGGTGAAGGTGATGCAAGCAGGACAATGTATGCTATGCTGTTCTCTTCAATTTTAAACATGATTCTGGACCCTATTTTCATTTATGGCCTGAATTTGGGAGTTAAAGGTGCAGCCATTGCAACATTGATTTCCCTATTGCTTGTAAATATTGTTTTGTTCTATTGGTTCTACATTAAGAAGGATACTTACTTAAAGCCATTCTTATCCAATTATAAATTCAGCAGATCCATTTCAATCGATATCTTGAAAGTGGGTTTGCCTGCAAGTCTGGAATTGATAAATAATGCATTGTTTGCGGCTTTGTTCTCACTTTTGCTTGTTGTTGTGGCTTCAACGGATGCTGTTGCTGTATATTCAACCGGTTGGAGAGTTGTTACAATTGCAACAACCCCTATCATTGCAATAGCTACAGCTTTGATATCAGTTGTAGGTGCAAATTATGGCGCTAAAAAGTATGAGGAGATTTTATTCGCTCACAGATATTCAATGAAAATAGCCATTTTATTCGGATTTTTAGCTGCCATAATCGTTTATTTGTTCGCTCCTCAAATTGTTTCAGTATTTGCATATGCAGGCACAAGCACAAGATTGACTCCACAGCTTATTGCATTCTTATCTGTAATAGTCATTTATTTCCCAACAATGGGTTATGGGTGCACATCAACATTTGTTTTCCAAGGGACTGGAAATGGAATCACTGCAATGTTCCAGACAATATTGCGTGAGACTGTTTTCACTCTCGCATTTGCAATACTTTTATCCATTGTGCTTGGTTATGGGGAATATGGTGCATGGTGGGGAATAATCCTTGGTGAGATAGTGGTGAATACAATAACAATGATATGGGCAGATTTGCATATTAAAAGATTAATAAAAGCAAATAATTAAACGCTTGATTAAAATTATAAGAATTTACAATTTAAGGAATAGTTTAAATTAGAATAGTTAAAAATCAATGAATTTTTTCATTGACCATTTACAATTGTCATTTGATTTAGATCATTTCAATAATTGATCAACTATCTCTTCTATTGGCTCTTCAAAAGTTATAATCCTATTCAAATATTCGGTGTTCTTTTTGAATGGCTTGAATAGGGAAGATCCTATGTTTCCAATCTTTCCTTTTGGTTCCATGAATCTTACCAAATGCCATTTAGGATTTTCCCTAATTGTTTTTTCAAATACTTTAGGGCTTCCGAATTGCAATACTAAAGTTTTTGAATCTTTGTTTCTGGTTGTGAACCTTCCATATTTCTCATGCTGCTTTTTCCAATCGGCATCCTGTATGAAGTTCTTGTTTGTAGTCAAGTGCAAATCCATTGACCCTCCACATTTTGGGCATTGGGGGATGAGCTGACGAGGGATTTTTCTTTTATCGTCTGTCTGCTTGACCATTCTGTCAATCAATTCGATAAAATCGTAAAGTTCGTTATGGCAAGGTTCGCTGCATTGCAAGTGTCTGCAGTCTCCATTGCTTGCATAGATCTTTGATTTTGGAAATCCTGTCTTATAGAATTGCTCATCAAAAGTGCTTGTTATGACAAAATAATCCTTATCTTCAACTAGTCTGTAAATCTTTTTGTATAATTGGGTTGGCTCGAAATTTAAGTAGACATGGAAATATCTTGCAATGTAAGCCCATTTCTCTTCGCTGTATTTATAAGGGAAGAATGTTCCATTGTACATATTGGTAAATTCATATCTGTCTATGAAGTCCTGAAAATTATCTGTAAACATAGGGCCGTAAATGTCAAGTCCTGCCTGCTCTGAGAGATATTCTCCCCCAGCAATTAGAATGTGGTCTGTATTTTCAATCAGGTTTTTCACATCTTGTATTTTTTTTGATAATTCATCCATATAATCATACCTATAAAAATCTTTATTTTTCAATTTTTGCTTCAAATTATATTTTTTAAAGAATTTTTTTAACTAGATTCTTACTTATATTAAGATTTGAATTTCAATAGTTTTAAAATTTTTTATTTTATAGTATATTTAGGTAAATATAAACTATTCATTAATTTTTCAAATCTTAAATATGTATGATTAATTTTATATATTTTCCAATTTCATCTTTTGCGGAATTAATTTTATATATCAAATCACATTAGCTTATCTAAGGTTGTGCCAATATCTTCACTGAATGGAATATATCTCTCTTTAATATTTGAAGTCAGATATTTGTCCAATTCATCTTCCATAAGCAAATAATAATTTCCATTTTGCTGAACAGTCAATTCCAAGTGACTTCTATTGAATCTGGCAAGATTTACATTTTCATAAGATCGGGTTAAATCATCAAATGGAAAACGAATTATTATGGGTGTATTGAAACCTATTCCAAATTCCAAAAGCAATAAATTCCCACCTAATGCATTTTCTCTAAAATCATTATATCTTTGATTCTGTTCATGCCACTCAAGATCTTCTACAAATAGATGGTCTTTTCTTAGGTTCAAATCCATTTCCTCTCCACAAACAGGGCATTTTGGAACCAGTTCGCTAGGGATTCTCAATTCATTGTCTGTTCTTTCAATCATCTCTAATATTAATTCTTCATTGTCATATAATTTGTTATGGCAAGCTTTTGAACATTGCAGTTTAGCATAAGTCCCTTGTGTTCTAAAGAATCTTTCTTTTTCAAAGCCGGATTTCAGGAATTGGTCGTCAGTGTTTGTTGTGATTACAAAATAATCCTTGTCTTTTATGAGATTGAATAATTTTTTATAAAGGTATGTTCCTTCCATTGCAATATTGTTAATATAAACATGTTTTGCGAAGTAAGCCCATTTTTCCTCTGAACTTTTGAAAGGAAAAAACATTGAAGAGTACATGTCTTGAAATCCATATTTTTCAATAAATTCTTCAAAATTGTCTGTGAAACGTTTTCCAGAGTATTCAAGCCCTGCAGAGCTTGATAATCCAGCACCTGCCCCTATTAATATGTAATCTGCAGTTTCAACTAATTCTTTTAATTTTTCTACTCTAATACTATAATCTTCCATAAGATAATTTCCCCCCATTTTAGTTTCATTCAATTTTTTACCAATTTCTTCAATAATTCTCTTTAATGCCATTATTTTCCCTTCTGGAGTATTCTTATTTTTTAGTATTTTTTGATATTTGTTTTTATTTTTCCAGATTATTCTTATAGATTTCTGTAGCTTCATCTGAAAATGTATTAAAAATAATTTTTCTTAAACTGGTTTTAGGGTGATGTTTTAAATAATCTCTCACAGTTTTAATGGCTAGTTCAGAAGCGTGGTCCTTTGGAAAATTAAATACTCCAGTTGATATGGAACAAAAAGCTATTGATTTTAAGTTATAATTGTCTGCAATTTCTAGGCAGGAATTATAACAGTTTTTAAGCTCTTTTATTTCCTTATCATTTGGCTTTCTTCCATTAGGAATGGCTGGACCTACTGTGTGTATTACATATTTTGAAGGCAAATTGTAAGCTGAGGTGATTTTTGCTTTTCCATTTGCCTCTTCATGGCCTTGTTTTGCCATAATTTTGTAGCAATCCATTCTCAACTGAAATCCTGCAGCGGAATGTATCTGATTATCAATACAGTTGTGTAATGGAATAAAGCATCCTAACAGTTGGCTATTTGCTGCATTAACAATAGCATCAACTTGAAGGCATGTTATGTCTCCCTGCCATAAGGCTATTTTTGAGTCTGTTTCCTTGGAATCCTTGCTTATTGTCTCAATGTCTTCCTCTCGGATTAGATTTTTATTGTCAGTCTCTTCACTAAGGAGCCTATCTTGGATTTCATAGAATCTATCGCTTAATCTAACTGGGCTTTGTGTATTCATTAAAGCTCTAAGCAATTTTCTTTTCTCATTATAATCATTTGGAATTTTCATATTGCTATCCAATTTTCCATTAGCTGAAATCAATTCCCTTATAAGAAAATCAATTTCAAAACTTTTATCGCCTTTGCTCATTTTTTACCTCCATCTTTTTATTTATTATATTAAATATTGTTCGCAATATATAAATCTTTTTTGTAACTTTTTTGTAACTAATCATTGCCATGGCTTCAAATCTTATTTAATCATTTTTAATATCTTTTCAGATATATTATCTTATTTTTAATACTTAATTTGATAATAATTTGTATTTAAAATAGTTAATAGTAAAATCTTTATATGTCCTTCTATAAAATATAAATTGAATAAAACATTAGTTTTTTCATGATTTTTTAAATGGGGTTTTTAAAATGGAATTTAATATTGTAAAGGAATTGAATGGGCGGTTTAATCCTATTGTTCTCTTAAAAGCAGATGAAAAGCCAGAGGATGCATTGGCACCTAAAGCCGGTAGGGGTGGTTGTGTCATGTCTCTTGTAGCCCAAACTATTGCTAAGAGGAAAATCACTGCATTTGGTCGTGAAAACATCACTTGCGGTGGGGTCTCTGCAGGTTTCGGTTGGGGAACTGGTTTCAAGACAGATGAAGACAGGGAGTTTCAAGCTACCTTTTTATCTTTAGGCGCAGAATCCGCTAAGGATAAGGAAGCATTTCTTCATAGGTTAAGTTTCATGCCAAAACCAACTCAAGAAATGTTTAAGAAAGGGGAAAGGATCTTTTCAGATTTTGATACAGCTTATGAAAACATCAAGAACAGACCTTTATATGATGAAGGTGAATATGTGGTCTTTAAGCCAATAGAGCTTCTTGGTGAGGGAGAACTTCCTGATTCTGTAGTATTTACATTAAACACTATGGAATTATCTGCAATACTCCAATTGAATGGTTCATTCAGAGCTGAAAGCGCTCACATCATGACTCCTCAGGCATCTGCATGTCAAGCTATTGGCGCATTCACTTTTGAGCAAAATGATAGTGATGATCCTGTTCCTGTATTAAGTCCCCTTGACTTTGCTGCAAGGGCTCATATGAGAAGATTGATTCCAGATGAATACATGAACTTGTCAATGCCTTGGAAACTGTTCCTAAAATTAGAGGAACTTAGTAAAAGAAGTGTTTTCCAAACTCATTTCTGGGATGATTTTGGAAATAAATATTGATTAGTCAATGTTTTTTATAAAAATAGCATTGGATGTTTTAAAAAAATAAAGTGAAGATAAATAAGTGAAGTAAATAATGTGTAGATAAATAAGTGAAGTAAATAATGTGTAGATAAATAAGTGAAAATAAATAAGCATTCGCTTATTTATATTTCATAAACTTTTGGAGGTTCTCCAGAGAAGTCAGCAATTGTTGCCTTACCTTCACTAATTGTAAATACTTCAAAGATTGGGTTGTCTCCACTTTCATATAATGCTTTTACAAGTTCATTTGCTTCAATGACCTTTTGTTTGATTTCCAAATCATCTACAAATTCAACTTTTCCTGCAATTCTTATCCATTGGAATTCAGGGGTTGCTGCAGTCATTTCAAAGTTAGGGTTAGCTTCCAATTCTTTGTACATAGGCTTTTGATTGCTAGTACAGAAGTATGGTTTGTCATTTTCTGCAAAGTAGAATAGGATAGGCCTTACTTTTGCATTTCCATCAAGTCCGGTAGTTGCCAAATATTGTTGTGGGTTTTCAGTTAAGAATTTAATTACTTCTTCCATTTTATCATCTCGCAAATTTATATAAGTTCATATTTTTATTTATTTTGAACGTTTTGGATTTAACGTTAATTATAGATTGTTTAGAGGTAAATATAAAGGTTTTGTAACCAAAAAGTAACATAAATGCTTCAAATTGGAGTATAATCATTTATATGGTTTTGGTTACTTTTTAGTAACTAAAATTTTATAAATAATTTTTAATAAAATAGTTTTAATGAATTGTTATATGAACTAAGTTATGAAATTTTATAAAAATTGTCGAATTTAAAAAAATATTTTAATGCTAATTTAAAAGGGGTATTTTATGACAAAATTAGAGGGTAATATCTGTCCTGTAGATCAGTCTTTAAAATTGTTTAGCAAAAAGTGGCATATTCAGATTATCAGAGATTTGTTCTTTGGTAAAAATAGATTTAAAGAGTTCAAAGAAGATAAGCCTGATTTGAGCAATAAGGTTTTAACAAGTTGCTTAAAGGATTTGGAATCTAATGGATTGATTGGGAAAAGGACTTTTGAGGACAATTCTAAAGTGACTGAGTACTATTTGACTGATGAAGGAAAAAGAATGAATAAGATCATCTATGAATTGGCTATGTTTACTTTAGAAAAAGATGATTTTCCATCAGACAATAAACGTGATGAGATTATTCATCTGTTCAGAACTACATTGAATATTGGGAATCAGGATAAAAAATGAAAGACATCTTAATTTATTCGCAATTTATCAAACTAATTAACATTCAATAAAAAAAGAAAGAAAGCAATTAAGATTATCTTAATTGACTTACTTTAATTAATGATTCGATTGGGACTCCATCCACTTCTTCGAGTCCTGACTTATCAATTAGAACAGTCACTACAATTGGATTTCCACCATGGTCCTTAACTACTTTAATTACATCAGTAATGGTGTCACCGCTAGTAGTCACATCATCAACAATAACTATTCTTTTGCCTTCTACAGTACCGAAGTTGCTGCTTATAGCTCCTTCATCACTGTTAGCTGGATTGGTTCTGTGTTTTTTAGGGTGGAAAATGGATATGCATGTGGTGGTTCCAGTCAACTCTTCAATTACATCAGCCATCATGGTTGCAAATGGGACTCCACTGGTTGCAATTCCTACAACAAGGTCGATTTCACCATGTTTCAATGCAATGTCACTTAAAGCCGCTGCAACATATCTGAGTCTGCTTGCACTACCGCCTAAACTGTTCCAGTTAATTGCAATGTCAACAGGGGCTTCTGTTTGTGCAGGCTCTTCTTTTCTTTGTAATGTTAACCATTGTGCAGTATCCATTGATACATTAAGCTCATCAGCTATTTCACCAGTTGTAAATCCATGGTTTCTAAGTTCCTGAGCTCTGTTAATAAGATCTTGGTTCATTTTTTTACCTCATTAATCATAAATTTTATTAAATATAGGTCAATATTTTAAAATTTTTAGTTTAATATTTTAGTTTAAAATTTTAGTTTAATATTTTGGGTTAAATATTATAGGAATCTTTGAGTTATTAGTTTTAATTAATAGTGGAATAATTTTTATCTAAAATTGATTGGGCTGTGTTCTTTAGATGACTTGTTTGCTGCAAGAACCATCTTAAGAGCTTTAAGTCCATCTTCACCAGTGATTTCAGGTTCTTCATCCGCTTCAATCTTACATAAGAATGAATTTAGTTCTTCACTTAATGGCTCAACTGGCTTGATTTGAATGTCTTGGGCAAATTTGCCGTAAACTTCAATGCTTTGGTCTATGTAGTCAATGGTAATTATTCCATCAGTACCAGTGATTTCGATTTGTCTACGTTTGTATGGAGTTAACCAGTTCACTTCTAAAATACCTGTAATGTCTTCATCAAAGCTGATCATGATTTCTGCATGGTCTTCAAAGTCAGATTGATCTAAAATGCTGCTCATAGTAGCATAAACTTGTTTTACAGGTGCTTCAATCAAGAAGTTCATCACGTCTAAATCGTGAATTGCAAGGTCAATTGCCACTCCAACATCCTTGATTCTTGGTGGGAAAGGACCTACTCTTTTAGCTGAAATTGTTACTAAGTCACCGATAACCTCATTTTCAATGAGTTCCTTAGCCTTTTGCACTGCAGGGTTGAATCTTTCAACGTGACCGGTTGCAAGCTTTACGCCAGCTTCTTTTGCAGCTTCAATCATTTCTTCAGCTTCTTCAGCAGTAAAAGCAATTGGCTTTTCAACTAAAACGTGTTTTCCATGTTTTATGGCTTCCATAACCACTTCGTGGTGGAAGGTTGTTGGCACACAAACACTTACCGCTTCAATTTCAGGGTCTTTCAATAAGTCTTCAATTTCAGAGTAACCTTTTGTCTTATATTTTTTCACTACTTTGTCTAAGGTTGGCTTTACTACATCAGCCACTGCCACGAGATTGGCATTTTCCAATTTCGAATATACACGTGCATGGTTATATCCCATTGCACCTACACCTATAACTCCAACATTTATGGTTCTCAAAGATATTCCTCCAATTATTCAACTATATTTTTGTGTTTTATAACTTATAAATATTATTAAAATTTTATATTTTTTTATATAATTTTTTTCTTAATAATTATTATAATAGCTATTATACAGATTAATATCTAAAATAAAAACGATTAAATGGTTAATTTTCTTAAAAAATTGTAAAAAATAGAATAAATTGATTTTTAAGAATTATTAACCTTTTTTTAAATTTTGATAAATTTTTGATTTCATGAAAATTCAAGTTTTTTCATGAAATGTAATCAGCCATTAAAAAATCTTAAACAATAAATTTCTTAAAAGGAATTCAGTCTTTTCAGTTGCTTGAAAAAATTTTAGGATTTTTAGATATTTAAAGGAATTCAAGCATGTTTTTACCTATTTTCCTTCCCATTTCCTGAGCTTCTCTAATGCTTCCCCTAATTGTTTCCTGATAAAGGATCTCTCCATTCTTGTCAAGCAATATTGAATTAAGCTCTAGCTTGTTGTCTTTTATTCCAGCTATTGCTCCAATTGGCCATTGGCAGCCTACTCCAATCTCTTCAAGGATGGTCTTTTCAGCAAGCACTTCCTGGAATGAGAAATAATGGTTTAATTTAGCTATTGTATCTTTAAATTCACTGTCTTTTCTTGTTATCACTGCCAAAGCCCCTTGGCCTGCTGCAGGCATAATGTAATCTGTTGGGAACTTGGTTTTAATGTATTCTTGAAGGCCTAACCTGTTTAATCCCGCTTCTGCCATGATTGTTGCATCAACTTCTCCGTCCATGACCTTCTTGATTCTTGTTTCAACATTTCCTCTGATAGGCTTTAATTCAAAGTCCTTGTCGTGGAGCTTGCAGAATGCTTCCCTTCTTAAGCTGCTTGTGCCAAGTGTGGAGCCTTCTTCAAGTTCGCTCCAGCTGTAGTTTGAAATGAGCACTTCGTTAGGACTTTCCCTTGGAGGAACCGCAACAATCTCAAGGTCCTCGTTTAATTCGGTTGGCACATCCTTTAGGCTGTGAACCGCAAAATCCACTTCCTCATCAAGTAATGCATTGTCAAGTTCTCTTGTAAAAAGTCCTTTAGAATCCATATTATATAACTGGGAGTTTGTAATCTTGTCCCCTTTGGTCTTTATGATATTCTTTTCCACTTCTTCTCCAGTGATATTGTATAGGCAGGTTCTGATGTAGTCTGTCTGTACAAGTGCAAGTTTGCTTCCTCTAGTTCCAACAATCATTTGATTCGCCTTAGCTTTTTATATGAAAATTTGTGAATTTATAAAAATGATTTTAATGATTAAAATCGTTGTATTAAATGTCTTTAATCTTTAACATATTAATTTTGTAAATTATTCTTAATATAATTATTCAAACTTTTAATTTTGGGATATCTCCTCATCATCTTAATTTTTATTTGATTTTTATTTTTATTTTTATTTAACGTTTAGAAACTTGTGAATAATTAGATCTATAGACAAATAGGATATTCTTATTATTATCAATTGCTACGTTTTGTGCTTCTTCCCAATCTTCAATAAATTCTATTTTAAATCTATCTTCAGCATCTTCATCATCTTTATTATTTAATAATCTGATTTTACTCTCTAAACTTTTTCCAAGTTCATCAGTCAAGATTAAATTAGCATTTGGATTATGGATTAGGTATTCCTGTAAAAATTCAGATAGCTTTTCCTCATCTATCTCTTCACAAGTAACTCCATACTTTCCACCAATGATGATATAGTAATCTTCAATGTCATTTATCATATTTATTGAGCTTTCGATAGCTTTTGTATTGATTCCTGGATTGATTTCTTCAATAATCCTCAATCCTTTTTCAGCATAGATTTCTCTAACATTTGTTCTGCCATCGATTCCTTTAAAGTTTGATAAAGCATTTTGAATTGTTTCCTCTTTAATGCCTAATGCTAATCCGGTTGTTGCAGCTGCTAAAACGTTTAGGATATGGTGGGGTCCAGGTGCAAAGCAATCTATACTCAACTTACCATTTATTAATTTTCCATCAATAGTTTTTAAGTCATGATAAATGATTCCGGCTTTTGTCTTATCAATATCATATTCAATGGATTCGCAGTAGACATTTGCTTCTGCGTCATTTAAGGAAAAGCTATTGATCTTATCTTTGCACTCATCTTTTTCATTTGGATAGAATTCATTCAAGGTTTCGTATTCTATCACAACTGATGGGGAATTGAAGACTTGCCTTTTAGCGTTCTTTGCATCTGATTGGCCTTTTGCGATGGAATAGTTTTCAACAAGATTAGTCAATATTCCAATGTCTGCCAAACCGCAAATTCCTAAAGAATTTTCAAAAATTGCCATTTCATAATTCAAATCGAGATATGGATTTTCATTAAACTCTTCAAGAATCTCACTATCTTCCATTCTTTCCTCCAAATCCAGATTCTTATCGCATATTGGAAATGTGCTGCATTTAGGATTCGCTATCTTTTTAGCTAGTTGAATGGTGTTTATGATATTTGCAGGGGTTATGCTTATATCCTTTTGCAAGATAATCTTCTGCTCATCATAATTGTTTTTTCTAAATAGATAAGCTCCTAAACTGGACAATAGCAAGGTGTCCTTATTATTTTCTAAAAATATTTCCTTCAATAGGAATGCAACGCTTGTTTTTCCTTTAACTCCAGTGATTTCAATGGTTTTCACATCTTGCTTAATTGTCTCCTCTTTCCAAAGGGATAAAACCAGTTCAGTAGCTTGATGATGATTGATGATGTCATATTGATTTAATATGGATTCAACATTTGAATCAATCAGTTCAGCTATTTCAATCAATAATTCCTTAATGTTTAATGATGAGTGAATAGGATTGATTATCAGGTCCTTTTCCTCTCTTTCATCATCTCTTTCTTTTTCTCCTTTTTCTCCTTTTTCTACAATCCTGTTAAATGAATTTAATTTTAGCTGATTTTTAAATGAGTCCAAGTCCTTAATGATATTAACATCATAAGTGATTAAAAGATCTTCATCTTCACTTTTCAATGTATTGTATAAGTCATAAGCATATACATTTTCATAATTTCCTGATTTGGCAAGTTCAGAGGATATCTTGACTCCACCATGAGTCAAATCAACTAAAAAAACATTCATTGTTTCACTCTTGTTTAAATTGTTATTAGTATAAAAATTGCTATAGAATAATAAAAAGTAAAAAAATAAAAAAATAAAAAATAGATTAGCTTTGCAAATAAATAAAATAGAGGATTAGTGTCAGAGCATTTATAATACTCTATTGATGCTGTTTAATCCTCCCTCATTAAGTTTATCCTTAACTTTCTTATAGAAGTATTTCTTATTTATTCTCATGAAGTAAACGTCTTTTTCAGATTTCTTGATCACTAGCTCTTCCATATAGTTCACTTCTTTTTGAATTTGCCCATCCATTACGAATATTGCTTTCTTACCTCTTTTTAGGAGCTTGATTCTGATTTCACTTCCATCAGAGACAACAAATGGCCTTACTCCAAGTTTGTAAGGACAAATTGGCACAATGATGAATGCGCCTACTTTAGGGTCTACAATTGGTCCTCCTGCAGACATTGAATAAGCGGTTGAACCACTTGGTGTAGAGATGATTAAACCATCTGCCCTTAATTCCTCTACAACTTCCCCATCTACAGAAATCTCGTAATGAAGCATTTTAGCAGGTCTTGCTGTCATGATTACAACTTCATTCAATGCACGGAAAGTTTGGTTTTCATGAGAAATGATGATTTGTGTCCTTTTCTCTTTAGACCATTCCCCATCTAAAATCGCATCAAGAGCCTTGAAAGTGTTTTCAACTTCAATTTCTGTCAAGAATCCTACAGTACCCATATTGATTCCAAAAATAGGAATTTCCTTGGTCAATTGGTTTTGGGTTCTAAGGAGGGTTCCATCCCCTCCAAGGATTATTGCCATATCAGTTCTAAGCACATTCAATTCCTTAGCATAATCCCTGAAGTTGTAGTTAAAGTTCAAGCTTTCAATGTGCTTTGCAATTTCTGGAGTTTCATTCATTGTTTTTGCAATGATCTTATGGAGTTCCGGGTCTTCTTTGATTTCCTCCAGCTTTTCTGCAAGTGATGATTCAATAACAGTTTCCATATTCTTTTGAATCAATGTTTCAAAGATTTTAAGTGAAAACAGGACTGATTTATACTCATCTACCCTACTTACGATTGCAACGCTCTGGATTTTATCCAATTCATCGTTATTTATGATTTTGATTATTTGATTATGCAAATCAGGATTTCCTGCACTTACAACCACAGCCTTTTCATAGATGCTTAATCTGCTGTCTAATTTTTCACCATACTTGTCTGTTACAATAGCTCCTGCCTCTTCTACGATAAGCTTTGATGCGGCAATATCAATGATTCTACTTCCTCTCAAATCAAGAAATGCATCATATTTGCCGCTTGCAACATATGCAAGTTCAAGCACTACAGAACCTAATACCCTCATTCTTCTTGCAGTGTCCACTAATTTGGAAACAGACAATGTTTTGCTTTTTGTAAATCCTCCAAGGCTTATTTTTGTCAAGTCAGTTTCACTGCTTGGAGTCATCGGTTCCCCATTTCTTTTAGCCCCGTTTCCTTTAATCGCTTCATAAAAGTTTCCATTAGCATAATTCTTTACAAATCCAAGTTGGACATCATTCAATGTGGCTTCTCTTCCTTCCGGCACATTAGCCACTGCAATGGACATTCCATATGCTGGGATGTTCTTTATTGCATTGCTTGTTCCATCAAGCGGGTCGATTAGGAATATGAATTTTGGTTTTTCCTGATCTTCTCTTTCCTTTTTATTTTTTGGAACATTATTAAGCAATTCTTCACTAAGGCTGATTGCTTCCTGTTTTCCTTTTCCGAGTTTGAGTTCTCCTATTTCCTCACTAATCAAATAAGACTCAAAATCCGCATCCTTAAGGAGTTTGATTACCTCATCTTCAGCGATGATGTCAATGTAAGATGTAGGAGTGCCATCTGCACCTATTTTAACGAATTCTCCTGCTTTTGGATTTCCAACTTGCCCTTCAAGGAGATTTTCCACTTTTTCAAAAACTGTAGTGGCAATGTTTCTGCAAATATCTATATCCTCTTGATTCATTTTATCCCCTATATTATTGTTTCTCTTGATTTAAAATTTTTATATTTATTTAATCCCCATTATTGTTTCTCTTGATTTAAAATTTTTTTAATTTATTTCAATTCCTATTATTGTTTCTCTTGTTTTAAAATTTTTATAATTTGTTTCAATTCCTATTATTGTTTCTCTTGTTTTAAAATTTTTATAATTTGTTTCAATTCCCATTATTGCTTTATTATTCTAATAATTTCAGAATATGGTTTTATTCTAAAATGTCATCAGTAATGTAAATGACTGCAGCTATTGCAGATCCTATTTCTTTCACGGTATGATGGGCTTCCTCTACAATCAATTCCTTAATCTTTACATTGCGCTTGTCCATCATGTATTTCACCATTTCTATTGCTTCGTTCTTTATTTCTTCTGGATTCCTATTGCTTCCATTCGCCTCAACGACACATCCTAATTCTTCACCAATAGCCACTGCAACACAAGCAATAAGTTCATCCCCTTTCTTCTCGGAGGTTAAGCTTGATAAGACACAGTTCACCATTGATCCCGCTTTCAATTTAGGTAATTTTTCCACTTTAGCATTAGCGCCTAACATGCTTGAAACCTTTATTAAATTCACATCACCAATTTCCGCTTCGTATAAAGCGTTATCAAAAGCATTCAATTCTGTTGGGCCTTCGCTTACACCTGAAACAATAGCTATTCTCATTTTACCACTTTATTTTTGAAATTTCTTAATGATTATTCCATATTATTGTCTTGTCATATTTAGTAAATATTCGTTTAATTAATCTAAAAATCATTTCGATTAAAAAACTTTTTTATCTTAAATAATATTTATCTTTTATAATATATTAACTTATAAAATATTATTTCGCATATTCTCTTTTGACATATTTTCCATACGAAAGTTTATATATAATTTTAAATTAATATATTATTAATCTATATTTTATTAGGTTAATCGTATTTAATTTCAAAAAAAAAAAAATGAAAATTAAATTAAGAAATTAAATATAGAAATTATTAATTTTTAACAAAATTTTTAATTTATAGATATGTTGTAAATGATAAATTGCAAATTCAATCAATAAATTGCAATTTAAATTTATTTTTAATTATTATTGTGAGGTTATTTTAATGTCAACCAAAGTTGTAGAACTTAAAACCGTAAAAGTCGGAAAATATATTGTATTAGACGGAGAAGCTTCTAAAGTAACTAGCTTAACCACTTCATCTCCAGGTAAACATGGAGCTGCAAAAGCAAGATTAGAAGCTGTTGGTATTTTTGATGGTCAAAAAAGAAGTTTAGTAAAACCTGTGGACACTAAAGTTGAAGTACCTATTCTTGACAAAAGAATCGGTCAAATTTTAGCTGTAATGGGTGACCAAGTTCAAATCATGGACTTAGAAACATTCGAAACCTTTGAATTGCCTATACCTGCTGAATTCGATGAAGAAATCAGAGGTGCTGTAGGTACTGATTTAGGTGTAGAATATATCATTGCTTTAGGCAATATGAAAATTATGAGAACTAAAAAAGTATAATTTTTTAGTTTTTTACACTTTTTTGCGGATTTTTTTAAAATCCGATTTCAATCTTTTTTCAAATCAAATCAAATCTAAAATCAAATCAACTTTTTTATTTTTTTATTCATTCTATTTATTCCTATTTTTAATTAATTACTTGATTAACTAAGAGGACTTTATTTAATCAATTAATTAATTGAAATTATTAATTGAAATTTCAAAAAGAAGTTTAATTCAAGAAAACAATAAGTTACAGAGTTAGTGGTATAATGCTTTTCAATACTTTTGAACCAGGAAAATTTGCTTTTTCAGCAGAATCAATTGATTTATACAAATTAAAAGATGATAATGGTAATGATCATGAATCTGTTGATGCTGCTCATTTTGCAAAATCTAAAAAATGGGGGATAATCGGAGTTCCATTTGACAGCACCTGTTCTTACCATCATGGTTCAAGGTATGGCCCAACAATCATTAGAGAAGCATCATTTGGCTTTGAACAGTATAATTCCGCATTTGAAAAGATTTTGGATGGGGAATTCTATGACTGTGGAGACTTGAATGTTGTTCATGGAAACTGCAGAAAAACTTGTGATTATCTTGAAGATGCTGTGGGAGAATTAATTGAGTACAATATAAAGCCGATTGTCATTGGCGGTGAACATAGCGTAAGTGTCGGATCCATCAAGGCATTAGCTGATTTGGAAGAGGGAAATGATTTGTCTGATATTACAATCATCCATTTGGATGCCCATAGAGATATTATTGACACTTATATTGGAGAAAAGGATTCCCATGCTACAATTATGAGAAGAGTTCATGATTTAAATCCAAAAGAATTGATTCAAATAGGCATCAGATCATTCTCCATTGAAGAAAAGGAATTTGTTGAAGGCGAAGAGAATATCACCAGCTTTTTAGCGAAAGACCTTTTTGATGATTTCGATAGTCTTTTGGAAAAGCTCGATTCAATAGATGGAAAAGTGTACATTTCAATTGATATGGATGTAATCGATCCATCATTTGCACCCTCTGTAGGAAATCCGACTCCAAATGGATTGCATCCTCTTGATGTAGAAAACATTTTTGAAGCATTGGCTAATAATGAGTCCATTGACATTATAGGGTTTGACCTTGTAGAAGTCGCAAGTGATAAATTAGGGGATATCACAGCTGTTCTTGCAGCTAAAATGATTTATGATTTCTTGACTTTATTCGCTTAATATTTATTTTTAAAATTACTTTTTAAACAATAATTTTTTCAATTCTCAACATTTATCTTTTACTTTAACTTAAGCTTTATTTTTTTAACAAATAATATAAATATTACTTAAACACATATCTTAATTATAATTTATTATTTACTATACATGTAAAAATAAAATTATTGCAAGTCATTTTTAAAAATAACAAAATTATTAATCATATTTACTAAATTATAAAAAATTAAGGAGATTTTTGATGTATAAGAGAGAAATAGAATTGTCTGGTCATATCATCGATTCTTTAACTCTTCCTAAAACCATGGATATTATCATGGATAATGGTGGAGACTTTGATATACTGGAGTTTGATATAGGAAAACGCAAATCTGATACTAGTAAAGCTAAAATAATGGTTTCAGCAGGATCTCCCGATATTTTAAATTCTATTCTTGATGAACTTAACTTTATTGGGGTTTCAATATCTGAAATTGAAGAGGTAAATCTTGTCCCTTCTCCAAAAGATAAAGTTGCTCCAGAAGGCTTTTATTCAACAAGCCATCATGTAACTCATATTTACTACAAAGGTGAATGGATTCTTGTAGAAGAAATTGAAATGGATTGTCTTATCGTCATTGATGAGGAAAACAAGACTGCCAGATGCAAGCCAATTGCAGACATTAAAGAAGGAGACTTGATTGTAGTTGGTAGAGAAGGAGTGAAAATCACACCACCTCAAAGAGCAAGGGGCAAGCAAGGCGTATTCGAATTCATGAACAGTGAAGTTTCTTCTGAAAAGCCAATGATGAGCATCATCAATGATGTGGCTGGTGAGATTAAAAACATTAAGGAAAAAGGTGGAAAGATAGCTCTTGTCGGTGGACCAGCTATTGTTCACACAGGTTCTGCAGGTGTTGTGGCACAGCTCATAAAAGAAGGATTCATTGATGTCATTTTTGCAGGAAATGCATTGGCTACTCACGATATCGAATGTGATCAATTCGGCACTTCCCTAGGTGTAAACGTAAAAACAGGTGAAGTGGTTGCTCATGGTCATACTCATCATATGAGAGCAATCAATAGAATCAACAGGTCAGGTTCAATCAAGGCAGCTGTTGAAGATGGAACCTTGAAAAGCGGTATAATGTATGAATGTGTTAAAAATGATGTGCCATTTGTATTGGCCGGTTCAATTCGTGATGACGGTCCACTTCCAGACGTAATCACTGATGTTATCGAATCACAAAAGTTAATGCGTAAATATGCTCAGGAAGTTGATATGGTCATTATGATTTCAACTATGTTGCATTCCATTGCAACTGGTAATCTATTGCCTTCAAGGGTTAAAAGTATTTGTGTAGACATTAACCCATCTACCGTTACTAAGCTTGCAGATAGAGGCAGTGCACAAGTTGTTGGTATTGTAACTGATGTAGGTGCATTCTTGCCAGTTTTATACAATGCATTACATGAATAAAAATTTTTATTCTTTTTTTTCTTTTTTTTTAATTTTTAATTTTTAATTATTTTTAAACATTTTTAGAATTTTTAAAGTATTTTATTATTTTTCTAACGATTTTAATTATTTTTCAATTGGTGTCAATATGGATGAAAGAATTATAGATGTGGATGGAAATGAAATTATAATATCTGTAGAAGGTAATGGGGATATGGATATTTCAGGACTGGAAATTGCGGATATAATAATTGAAGATGCAGAAGATCTTGAAGGCGACCTTATAATCACTGCGAAAATTCTTAATGTTGAATTCGGAGAAGTTTACCCCGCAGAAATTGTTATTGAAGATGGGCTCTTTAAGGAGGTCATTCCAATCATCACTGATGATGAAGAGGACCTTGAATTGGATTATGAAGGCATTTTAATTCCAGGTTTTATAGATTCACATATTCACATTGAAAGTTCAAGATTAACCCCATCCAATTTTGCTAAAGCTGTTTTGCCATTTGGGACCACTTCTGTAGTGGCGGACCCTCATGAGATTGCAAATGTTTTAGGGATTGATGGAATTAACTGGATGGTGGAGGATGGAAAGAAAGCACCATTTGATTTTTATTATGCTGTCCCATCTTGTGTTCCAGCTACAAGTTTTGAAAGCTCTGGAGCAGAACTTACAAGTTCTGACATTGGAGAATTGCTTAAACGTGATGAAATGGTTGCTCTTGGAGAAATGATGGATATTCCGGCAATTATAGCAGAAGACGAAGAAGTTTTAAAGAAAATAGAGGCTGCTCATGAAATAGGAAAACCAATCGATGGTCATGCTCCATTATTATCAGGTGAGGATTTGGAAAAATATATTTCCTATGGAATCACCACTGACCATGAATGCACTAGCTTTAAAGAAGCTATTGAAAAAGCAAAATTAGGTATGGAGATCATGGTTCGTGAAGGGTCATCTGGAAAGGATATGGATGCTCTTTTAAATTATGATGATAGGTTGAATTACCTAATTGAAGAGGAGATGGCAGGAAGAATTGTTGTAGAAACCATTGATGATGCAATGGCTGTTCCTCCATTTGGACTTTTAGTATGTGATGACATTGTCGCCGAAGAATTGTCTGAAGGGCATATGGATAAAGTGATAAAAAAAGCAATTTCATTAAAAATCAATCCTAAGGAAGCCATTAAAATGGCTACATTTAATCCTGCAGAGCATTATGGCTTGAATTGTGGTGCAATAGAGACAGATAGAATTGCCAATTTCCTATTGGTTGACGATTTAAGAAACCTAAATGTCCGAAAGGTCTGGGTTCACGGTGAGCTTGTTGTTGATGACGGTGAGCTATTATTTGAAACTGAAGAATCCCAATTAAAGTCTTGCATGATTTTAGATGAAGTGAAGGGAGAGGATTTTGATGCTAAAATTGAAATGAGCTGGACAAATTCCCTTATGGATGAAACCACTAATGTTTTTGTAATCAATGCTCATGACAATAATCTCATTACAGATAAATCTGAAGAGACTCTCCTCGTTAAAAACAATGTCATTCAAGCAGATTTGAATAAGGATATTGTTAAGATTGCCATTGTAAATAGGTATGGTTCTAATAAGATAGTTAATGGTTTTGTAAAAGGTTTCCATCTAAAAAAAGGAGCTTTTGGAGCTTCTGTATCACATGATTCCCATAATATCCTAGTTATTGGAACAAACAGTGAAGACATGGCTAAAGTGGTAAATCTAATCAGAAAACAAAAAGGAGGATTGGTTGCTCTATCAACAGAAGATGACATCTGTGAAATGTTGGAGTTGCCTCTTGCAGGTTTGATGTCCAATAGGGATATCTCTTATGTTGCAGAAAAAAACAGGAAATTGCATGATGCAGTGAAGGAGTTCGGATGTGACTTAACATCTCCATTTACTAAATTATCCTTTATGGCATTGCTAACTATCCCTCACTTTAAAATTAGCGATTCAGGTTTATTTGATGTGGATAAACTGGAGTTTGTAGATTTAATACATAATTTTTAAAATAGGTGATGTTTTATGAAAGGAATATTTGATGAATGCCAGTTTGGTGAATTTAATCTTAAAAGCAGAATCATTAGGACTGGTGGATGGGAAAGGGAGAGTGAAGACGGAGGATTTATCCAGCCTACAGTATTTGACAGATATGAGAATATTGCAAAAAGTGGAGTTGGGTTGATTGTATCTGAAATGTTTGCCCTCGATTCAAAGGATAGATTCTATCCATATTGTGCGAATATGAATTATAAGGGTTTCATTAAGGATTATAAGCAGGTTACTAACCTATCTCACCATTTTGAAGTGCCTATCTTGGGACAATTGGCATTTTTCTTTTATGATGATGGAGTTAATCAAAAGGCAGAGCCTAATGATTTGACTATTGAGGGAATTAGAAAACTCCAGGCAGAAGTGGTCATGGCAGCCAAAAAGTTTTCTTTTGCAGGTTTTGATGGAATTCAAATCAATATGGCGCATAATTTTTATTTGGCAAGGTTCATAAATCCTTATTTCAATCAGAGAACTGATGATTATGGAGGCAGCACTGAAAACAGATTAAGGATTGTAGTGGAAATCATCAAGTTGATTAAAAAGATGGTTGGCTTTCATGTAAGCTTCAGAATCAATGCTGTTGATGGTAGAAAAGGCGGAATGACACTTGATGAAAGCTATAAAATTGCTAAGATATTGGCAGAAAACGGTGCAGATAGCATTCAGATTACAGCAAGAACCATTTCATTTAAGTTTGGTGAAGAGGGGGATCATGCCTTCTTGTCATATGCAAATGATCTGGCTCAGGAATTGGATATTCCTTTAATATTAGGCGGCACCTTAAGGGATATGAAAACAATGAATGAGATCTTAAATAATACTGAAATTGAATTCTTATCTCTTGCAAAGCCTTTTGTTGCTCAACAGGACTTTTTGTTGGAATGGAAGGAAAATGGTGAAGGAGTATCCAGATGTAAAGGATGCAATAATTGCTATGGTAAAAAAGAGAGCAGATGTTTCCAGTTTGATTAATTGATTTATATGGGATTGCTTAAATCTCATACCCTTTTTTTATTATATTTTCCTTTAAGATTCTTATGGATTCTTTTTCTTCGTTATTTCCCACTCTTTTTATAATTCTTTCAGATTCTAAAAACCTTTCAAGGAAATACTTTTGTGTTTCATCATTGACAATATCTATTCTGGAATAATTCACTAAAGCTTCAATTAAAGCATGAATTGCCCTATTGATTGGTCTTGCACATTTATTTTTGACATTAAGCTCAACAACATTTGCCTTAATAATATTGACTTCAGTATCCTTAATTGGATCATTTTCTCTAAATGCTGATTTTAAGGTTTCAACTTCACAAATAAAATAGGCATCTGCATTTGTCAAGTAAAACAATTCATTGTCATTTCTTGTTTTTTCATCGATTTTGCTTAGGTATTCCTTTGGGATTGTGTCAATGGTTGAAAGGGTGAACATTAAAGGATTTTCTGTAATATTTACAATGAATTCTTTTTTTTCCTTAATGTTTTTTATGCTGCTTCCACCTTCAAAAATTCTCAATTGAATCTTATCCTTATCCAATACTCTTAGGCCGAAAGGCGCTGTGTTAGGATTTCCATTCTTGTCTATGGTGCTAATGATTGTTTCATATTGCTGTCCTTTTCCCATCCCAATTTCACTTAAATCGATATCCATTTTTTGCCCCAATAAATTGTTTTTTAGTCTTATTAGTATTTATATAAGACTTTATTATATAAACTTTTTATAGTATAAATAATAAAGTTATAATAATAAAGCTTTAGATTATAAAGTTCTAGATAATAAAGTTCTAGATAATAAAGTTCTAGATAATAAAGTTATATATAATATATCAAATGCTAAAGATTATGATAATTGTTTAAATCACATTATTTAATCAAAAATTCCAAGGATTTCTATTTCAACTTAGTAGGGTGCTTATATGAGATATCAAATGTATTATGAAATGATGGAACAGCCAGAAGCCTTAAGAAGGACTTTTGCTTCTGAGTTGGATAATATGGCCAATATTTCTAAATTAGCCGAATCTGTTGACACTATCTATTTAATTGGTTGTGGAAGTTCCATTTCCACTTGTTATTCCATTAGGGATGCACTGGCATCCATATCTGACTTAAGAATTGAAGTTTTCACTGGTTACGAATTCTTTTATAATAAGAAATTAACTGACGGTGAAAATTCCTTATTTATAGCCACTTCCCAGTCTGGTGAAACTGCAGATACATTAGCCGCTTTAAGAAGGGCTAATGAATTCAATATTGACACTGTTTCCATTTCCAATGAGCCTGAAAGCTCAATGATTAAAGAGGCAAAATATCCTGTAATCACATTAGGGAATACCGAAACAGCCATCCTTGGAACTAAAACTTACATTACTCAATTGGCATGTCTTTATCAGATTTTATTTGCCGTTTCAGGATACGAAAAGGCAGATGAGATTTTAGAACAGTTATCTGTCATGCCTGATTTAATTGAAGAACTTCTAAAAACCACTGAAGAGGACAATAAAAAATTGGCAGAGGAATTAAAAGATGAAGAAGGATTCTATTGCTTAGGAAGTGGAGTTAACTTCGGTCTTGCATATAAATTAGCTATGACCATGTTGATGGAAGGCGCTATCAAGCATGCTTGCCCTCTTTACTCTGCAGAATTCAGGCACGGTTTGATTGAACGGGCTGAAAAAGATGTTCCTTTGATTTTCTTGGATGCTGATTTGGAAAGTGATGAATTAACTAAAATAGCTGTTAATTTCTCTAAAAACAAATTGGGAGCTAAAACAATCATTTATAATTTAAAGGATTATGCTGATGTCAATCCATTGCTTGCACCATTTGTACTTGTAATACCTTTAGAATGGTTTGTTTACTATTTGGCACACTTCAATGGTGAAGATCCTGGCAGCACAAGACATATTGGTAAAGTAAGATATGAATAAATAATTTTTATTTATTCCTTTTTTTCATTTTCTTTTTTTAATTTTTTTAATATTGCAATTCATTTTCTTTTATTTTATTAGTTTATCAGATAATTTTTAATTTATAATTTAGGTGATCTCATGGAGTTTTATATTGTTAATGGCGGTCCAAGAAAGAAGTATAATACTGCTCAATTATTGGAAAAAGCAAGTGGGGGCATTTTCGATGAATTAAAGAAGAATAACGTTGAGGATATAAACATTCGCCATATTCATCTTTATGATTTGGATTTTAAAGGATGCAAATCCTGTTTCCATTGCAAAAGAATCGGTGGCAAATATTATGCGCAATGCCCTATTAAGGATGATTTGAGAGAACTGCTTCCTGAAATTAAAAATTCTGATGGAATTATTTTTGGCAGTCCAATTTATTTTGGCGAGATAACCGGTGAGCTTAGGTCATTTTTTGAAAGATTTTTGTTTTCTGCACTTGTTTATGGAGGCCAATCCAATGCTCCTAAAAGAATGCCTATTGGAATGATTTATACAATGAATGTTACAGAAGAGATATTCAAACAATTGTATGGGGAAAAATTTGATATTTTAGAAAATGCAATTGGAAATTTATATTCAAAGCCACATTCACTAAAAGTTTATGACACTTTTCAGTTTTCAGATTATTCCAAATATGAAAACTATGCATTTGATCCTGAATTAAAGGCTAAAAGAAAAGAGGAACATTTCCCTATTGACTTGGAAGATGCTTATAATATGGGTGTAAAAATAGCTCAAGATAGTTTAAAATAGTTTTAAAAGTAGTAAGGGTCTTTAGGGATAGTTTTCAAATTGTTAATAAAACAGTAAATAATTAAAAAATAGTAAAAAATAAAATAAATTTATAAAAAAATTAAAGAAAAGCTAATTTACTTATTCTTTGTCGATAGCTAAAGCAATATCATCTGCTTTTACAGTTTGTCTTTTTGCAATTTTAGCGTATTCTATTGCTTTTTTAGCTACTGCTGCTGCGTCAGCTTCTAAGTATTCTACTAATGCAACTACAGCTGCGTCACTTACTCTTTCAGCACCAGCTTCTTTAATAATCCTATTTACAGGAGCTTTAGGAATTGCCATATTTTTCACCTCCGTTATAATAGTATAGTAATATTTTATCACTACTTAGTATTAATACTTTTCCTTTTTTTACTTAAATTATCTTAAATTCCCATATCTATATTGTCAAGACTTATTTTTCAATTATACTTGAATTTTTTATTTGTTTTAAAAAAATAATTATTAATATATAATATTTTAAAATTTTAGAAAGTTATATTAAAATTAGTTGGAAAATTTTAATGGGATATAAGTGGGAAAAATTAAAAAATATTTTTGCAAGAAGATCTTGCAAAAATTAAAAAAAAGTCGAGGTGTTCAATGTTGTTTCAGTCAAATTAAAAAAATTAAAAAAGATTAAATATTAATTTAATCTTTTTAAGGTTGAGATAGTTTCGAAATAATTTATTAAATATAATAAATTTATTCGATGTCTATTTTAGTTTTAGGAACTATTCTTTTTGGGATTGTTACGAATAATGTTCCGTTGTTGTGTTTTGCAGTAATTTCTTCTTTTACAATGTCTTCAGTTAAAGTAACTGTTCTGTCTGCTTCACCTACTTTGATACCGGAAACAATTAAAGTTGCTGGATCTTCTTCAGTGCTTTCAATGTTTTTCATGATGTTTTCAAAGCATGCTTTGATGGTTACAGAGTTGTTAGTTGCTTCAATTGAGATGTCTTCTTTTTCGATACCTGCTAAGTAAGCTTGCAAGTAGTAGAAATCTTTGTTTTCTGCTAAGTCAATGCTTATATTTCCGGTTGTAACGGTGTCTTTGTAGACTTGGTATCTGGAATCGAAATTCTTTTGAAGAGCTTTCATTGCAATGATGGTGTCATCGATAGTTTTGCTAAGGTTTTCACCAACTTTTCCTGCAACATCTTTACTTTTGTTTAAGGTTTCATCTAATTTTTCTTTGTTAGCTTCAGTTCTTGCTTCCGCTTTGGTCTTGAAGTCTTCTCTGAATTTTTCTGCTTTTTCTTTTAATTCGTCAGATTTGGAAGTTTCCACTTCTACATCAACTTCTTCAAATTCTACTTCAATGTCTTCTTTTACATCTTCAGGCATTTTAATATCTCCTTTACATTATTTTTTAAAATTCATAAAACTTGTACCTACGTTTTATAGATAAAATTTTTATAAATTATAAACATGATCTAAAAAGTTTATAATAATTCATTATAAAACTTAGTGTACATTTATTCCTAATGTATACTATATATCTCATAACTTATAAATATTTCTATGAATTGTATACATTTTATTTATTTAGTATACAAAAATCTTAATTTTTTTAAGGTTTTTCTCAAAATTTTCAGAAATTTAAAAAATTTAGAATTTTTTAGTATACTTTTTGTTCACAATGTATACTAGTAATTCATCATTTATAAACTTTTCTATTTTAGTAAATAAAAGTTACTAAAAGTTTGAGATAAATAGGAATTATTTTTTTAAAAAATAGTTAAAATATTATAAAAATTTAAAATATTATAAATAATTAGAATAAAAATTTTAAAAAGAATAAATTAGAATAAAGAAATTAAAAAGAAGAAATTAGAATAAAAATTTTAAAAAAGAGTTATGAAAAATCACTTAAGTTAAATCAAAGTAATTTTCATCATCTTCGTATTCATCTTCTTCTTCAATTCTTTCTCTTTTTTCAACTTTCATGATTAAATCGATTATCTCTTCAATGCCTTCCCCTTCTGCAGCTGAGATAAGCAATGGATCTTCACATTTGTCAATGTACTGCTGTAGGTAATCATGTCTTATGCCATCATACTCGGCAATATCCATCTTATTGAACAAGTAGATGATAGGGGCATCAAATACGTTTTGAATTTCTTCTAATAAGTTGTATTGGTTTTCAAGAAGGTATCCGCAGGTTTCAGATCCATCAAAAATGAACAGTATTGCATCTGCCAAGTGTTCAAGAGCTACCATAGCATTCAATTCAATATCATTCATGTCTCCAATAGGCCTATCCAATAAACCTGGGGTGTCAATGATTTGGTAATGCTGCCATTTTTTCTCAAAGTGTCCTATTTGTATACCTTTTGTGGTAAATGGATAGTTAGCAACTTGAGGCTCAGCATCTGTAATATGGGTAAGCAATGTTGATTTGCCTACATTTGGAAAACCTGCAATTACAATGCTTATTGCATCAAAGTCGACAGTAGGCATGTTTCTTAAGGATTGCTTTGCAAAGTCCAGGAAATCAAGGTCCTTTTCAATCTTATGAACAACTGAAGAGATTCTTCCATATGCCTGTTTTCTAAGGCCAGTTGCCCTTTCAGAGGAGGATTTCCTGATTTTTGCACCATATTCCTTTTCAAGTTGGGTAATGATACCATAAGCCCAATTAAGTGCACCTAATGCTTGCTTGAAATCATCTACACCTACTGTGATGTCTATGTAATCTTGATAGAATTCAGGTAATTCTTCGATTTCAGGGGTACGGTCCAAGATCATTTTAAGTCTGTCCTTAATGACTTGGCAAGCAGTGATCACTCTTGTCTCTTCAATACGCTTGCCTTTTAAGTGTTTAGGCATCTTTTCCCCTCTTCTCAAATCAGCTGCCTTTTTACCTCTTCTAAAACCTTTATCTAATAATTCATCTGGAGTTGGAATAGTTGGTAACATCATTTTTTATCACCATGTAATCATAATAATTTAATTTTTGTAATTTTTTTAATAATCTAATAATTGTAATAATTTAATATTTAATTATCTAATAATTGTAATAATTTAATATTTAATAATTATAATACTTATAATTCTATTGTTTAAGTTAATACTTTTATAAAAAGCTTTATTTAAATATTTGCCCTTGGAATTTGTATACTCTTGTATTTTCATCCAACCAGGCATCTGGTCTGAGCCCTGCCTTCATGCAAGTGTGTGATAGGAACTCTTCCTTATCCATATTGTGTTCTGGAGCAACTTGAGGGAGTAACAATCCTCTATAGAAACCTCTCTCTACAATCAATCCATCTTCACCTATGATGATATTGTCTAAATAATCAATTGGCTTTTCAACTTCAATCTGTTGTGGTTTAGTCAAGACGGTGATTTCATATTCAAGCTCATCTAATTCGCTCTCATCCACACTTGGAAAACGAGGATCTCTCATTGCCGCTGAAATTGCAGAATCAATAATTGCATCAAGTAATGGGTAGACGGGTTCTGGGTAACCAATGCATCCTCTAAGATTATGATGTTTGTTAAGTGTAACGAATACACCAAGTTCCTCATACATATAGTCCGGACAATCTGAAGGTGTGTCAATTTTTCTATTTTCTTTAACATATGTTTCAATAGCATCTTTTGCTACACTTAACAAATATTTTCCATCATCTTCACTTAACATATTTTCACCTTCAAATTTTTGAACCTAATTCATGAATTATATTTTTTGCATTTTTTAGAAAAATTTTTAAAAATATTTCTCTCAAAATCGACTTTTTGTTTAAAATATTATTTTTCAACAACTTCATCTACATATTCATTTATCAATTTGTTTACTATTTATTATCAATCGTTTATTTTGAATATAGCTTCAATTAAATTGATGGTGTGATGAAATCAGTATAAAATTAATTTTTATAAATATTAGTTGCTTCCACCTACCATTGCATTTAAGATTCTGGTGTGTGGTCCGCCATCACCGACAGGTGCAGTTTGTCCACCTTTACCGCAGTAGCCAACACTAAGCTTGAAATCTGAACCTATTCCATCAACACCCTTGAGTGTTTCAAGAATGTTTCCGGATAATGAAACATCTCTGAAGTGATCTGCAAGTTCACCATTTTCAATCTTGTATGCTTCAGTTGCATTGAATTGGAAAATTCCTTTACCTGTATCAACTTGTCCGCCTCTTGAACCTTTAAGATAGATTCCATCGTGGATGTCTTCAATAAGTTCTTCGAAGCTTAATTCTCCAGGCTCAAGGAAAGTGTTACTCATTCTGACAATAGGTTGGTCACTGACTGATGACCTTGCATTTCCAGTAAGTGGAATTCCTAATTTTCCTGCACTTTCTCTTGATGTGAGGAATGAAACAAGCTCACCGTTCTTAACGATTTGATTCTTTCTGGTTTTGACTCCCTCAACGTCATATGGGTAATATCCGAATCCATCCTTATAGCTTGAATCGTCATAAATGTTTACAATGTCAGTTCCAATTTTCTTGTTCATCTGGTCATGCAATATTGAATCATCCTGAAGGACAAGGTCTGCCTCAACAGCATGCCCTACAGCTTCGTGAATGAACACTCCTGTAAGATTGTTGTCTGCTACAATTGTAAAGCGTCCTGATGGGGCTGGCTTAGCATCCAATAGCTCGGTTGCTTTCTCTCCAATCTTTCTTCCAAAGGATTCAATGTCTGCATCCTGCAATATCTCGAACCCTTTCACTCCACCTAAACTGCCATGGTTGAATTGGATCAGTTCCCCATTTGAAGCAACTGCATTAAGTGCAAGTGCCACTCTTGAGCTGTCTACAAGGATTTCGCTTCCTTCACTGCTTACGAAGGCTGTTTGGCTTTCACCATCTGAATAGCTGATGGTTGTACTCACTACCTTTCCAACATTGCTTGCCTTGTTTGCTTCCTGAATCAATTCCTTCTTGTCTTCAATGCTTACATCACTTAGAGATATTTTTCTATCGGTCTTTACCTTATCCTCAACAATTTCACATTCTGCAAGTTCAATGTCTCCAGTAAGTGAGTTTGATATTTTAATTGCCTTTTCACTTATCTCTTCCAATTTGGAGAAATCGTTTGTAGAAGCGAATCCCCATGCTCCATTATTCAATACCCTTATTCTTGCAACAGTGGAAAGGCCTGTGTTGATTTCCTGTATTTGATTGTCTTTCATGATTATGCTTGTGTTGTTTCCTTTTCCTGCTCTTATGTCTGCATAATCAACCTTATCATCAATTTTAGTTAATATCTTTTTAAATAAGTCTATATGCTCTTCCATTTTAAGACTCCTTTTTGCATTTTGAATATTTTTTATTTTTTTATGGTTTAATTTTTTATAAAGTTTAATCATTATTATTTTATTGTTTTTAATAAATATAACTATTCATAAATATGATTTCATTATAATAAATTATAAATAAAATTTAAAAGATATAATTATTCATGACTAAACATGAACTAAAGGTTAAGCCTATTGAAAATGGCACTGTGATTGACCATATTCCTGCCAATAAGGCACTTCAAGTATTGAAGATATTAGGTCTTCCAAAGGAAGGAACAAATGTTACTCTTGCTATGAATGTCTCTTCAAAATTAGGTTTTAAGGATATTGTAAAATTTGAAAATAGGGTGTTGGAACATACTGAAATAGATAAGATTTCATTAATAGCTCCTGATGCAACCATTAACATTATTCGTGATTATGAAATTGTTGCAAAGGACCAAGTTAGAATGGTAAATGAATTGAATGGAATTGTAAAATGCACCAATCCTAAATGCATTTCAAATACTGAAGAACCTATTGAAAGCAAATTCTATCTTGTCGAATCAAATCCTATTACTGTGAGATGCCATTATTGTGAAAGATTGGTTCAAGCGGATGAGATTTATAATCAATTTGAATAAATTCATTTTTAAAAAAAGCTTTTTTTTTTACTTTTTGTCATTAGAGATTCTATTTTTAAAAAAAGTAAAAAGAAGTTAAATTACTTCTTTTATTATTTATTTTCTATTTTTTAAGAAGTTAAATTACTTCTTTTATTATTTATTTTCTATTTTTTAAGAAGTTAAATTACTTCTTTTATTATTTATTTTCTATTTTTTAAGAAGTTAAATGACTTCTTTTATCATTAATTTCTATTTTTAATAAGTTAAACAACTTCTTCAATTAAGTGATTAGCTAATCTTAAGGCTAATGCTAAAATTAATAATATTGGTGGTTTTCCAGGAGACATTGGGATTACGCTTGCATCTCCTACATACAAACCGTCTATTTCTGTTTTCAAGTTATTGTCAACCACATCTCCAATAGCTGCAGTTCCTCCAGGGTGCGCTCCTCTAAATATTGTTGAAGTCATGGTTGTTGGATCGACACCTGCCTTTTCAAGTATTGAGCCGGCTGCAGCACATCCTTGAGCTATTCTTCGGATGTCATCAATTGTATTGAATTTGAATACGTTTCCATCTGCATCAACAGTGCCTACCATATCATCCTTAACCTTAACCATAATGCTTAAGATATCCTTATCTTCAACTTCAGGGTTTGTTTCCTTAATGTATTTTGCTATAAATGATGAGAAATGCGGTGAAAGAATGTATTCCTTTCCTATTGCAAGCCCATTCATCTGAACTTCACTGTTGAAGTTGATATCCTTTAAATATCCTCCAACGCTTACAAATGGGTCAAAGAAAAGCTTATTTCCCGCATCAATTCCTGATTTTTGAAGGATTACCGCACTGTCAACCGCTCCTGCACAAAGGATTACCAAATCAGAATTAATGTTTTCTTTCTTATTATCCTTAATGTATTCTACACTTGTGACCTTTTTATCTGAAAAGACCACTTTTGTGACTTCCGCATCTGTAATGAGTTCTGCACCGTTTTCAATTGCAATATCTACAAAGTCCTTTCCGCTCCATTTAGCATCTCTTGGACAGCCGAATGAACATTTTCCACATGGCTTGCAGTCCTCATCCCTTATGAATTTAGGCATTCTGATAGCATCAAATCCCAGTTCATTTGCACACTCTATGAAAGCTTGAGTTCCTTTACCTATGTGTTCATCATCCATTTGATGTATTCCAAGCAATTCTTCTATTTTGTCATATTCTGCAGATATGTCTATTCCAAGTTCCTTGAATTCATCTTCAAGCATTCTTACGCCATTTCCTGCAGATACGATAGTGGATCCTCCAATACAAGTTGTCTTCAATAAGTCGATACTGCTTGTATTTTTCAAACGCTTATCGTAGTATTTCATATCATAATATTCAAACGAATCCTTGCTTTTAATGTATGGCCCTCTTTCTATAATTGTTACAGAGATATTTGCCTTTGCAAGTTCCATAGCGATTAATGAACCTCCTGCACCAGTACCTATGACTATAACCATTTTTTATCTCCCTTTCTCTTTTAAAAAATTATCAAATAGTTAATTTATTTTAATTTTTATAAATTTTTAAATAGTTAATATAATTTTATTTTTTAATCAATTATTAATGTATTGTTATTTTATTAGTTGTTTATGATATTTAAATTTAACAATTGTTATATTTTTAAGGTCTATTTTTTTTATTTTTTTATTAAATGATTAATTGTGTTATGAAAAATAAAAATAGAAAAAGAATAATTTAAATTATTCTTTTTGATAGTTTTGATTTGTTAAATTTCTTTAATTTATGAAACGAATATTTCAATAAATTTAGCATAAGCCGGTCTTGTGATGAACACACCAATCAATACCCCTATGATGGTAGTGAATGCGAAACCTGCTATGGTACCGATACCACTGCTTCCTCTTGCAAATCCAACATATGCAAGTGGCAACATAGCAGCTATCAAGGTTCCTGCAGATGCGAAGATAATGAACAATGCATTTTTAACATTCATTTGTGTTCTGGTTCTTCTGTGTCTTGTGTTTTCATCATCGTGGTGCAATACCTCATCTGTAATGATGATCTGGTCGTCTACCCCAGTACCTACAGATGCAATCAAACCAGCAATTGCTGCAAGGTCAATATTCCAATGGATAATTGATGCAACACCTAAAATAATTATAATCTCAGAAATTGTTGTGATTAAGATAGGAATTGCCAGGAATGCTCTTCTGTATCTGATATATACAACCAATGCAATACCAAGTATAGCTAATAATCCTGCAATCAAAGCGCCTTGTGCAAATTGCTGACCTAATTCCGGTGAAACTGTATTTGAACCGATAGTGTGGATTTTCACAGGAAGTGATCCTGTTTTTAAAACAGTGTACACTGTATTGGATTCCTCTTTTGCAGTTTCAACATCTGCTGCGCTGCCGGTAACCTCAACTTCAGCTACAGGCTCTCCACCAGCCAGTTCTCCAGATAGTTGTGGAGGATGATCGTCAATTTGCTTTCCATCCAGATACATCACTACTTCATGACCCCCTTTTCCTTTAGCAAGCTCTGCAAAGTTCTTGGCCCCTTCTGTTGTAAGTGTAAATGGAACATGCCACTCTCCACTGTCTCCAACAACAGGTGCCTCAACTGAAGCCACATCACTGCCTGTAAGGACGGTCACATTATCTATTTTCGCTTCAAAGATACCTGGGTTTCCAATTAGCCGCTCCACCTCTTCAGGTGTCTTTCCAGCCATTTCAACTATAACCATTTGGTCTCCGCTTGACCTAACCTTCACATCACTTACACCATAAAGGTTAAGCCTTTTGTCTAGAACAGAGGTTACAACTTTCATTGTACTCTCATTTACCGGATGTTCCAATTGCAATTGGATGGAAGATCCACCTTTCAAGTCAAGGCCTTGTTCCACACCTAAAAAAGCAATGCTTCCAATACTGATCAATAGGAATAATAAGAGGATAATTACTTGCCTATCTTTAAAGAATTTAGATAAATCGCTTGCCATAATTATTTACCTCCTTTTCCTTTTTTCTTTTTAGCTTTACGTTTATTGCCTTTAGTTTTTTGTTTTTTATTTGACTTCTTATTAGAAGATTTCTTGGATTTTGGAATATTCTCTTCAACTTCTTCCATATTGTCTATTTTTTCCAATTCCTCTTGGATTTTAGACATTACCTCATCATCTTCAACTTCAGTTTTCCTCTTAAGCTTATCCTTAAGACTTAATTTGGATTCTTTATCGGAACTTTCTTCTTTGGATTTGGAAGATTTGTTTCTGCTTGAAGATGAACCCACATCATATTTTTCCTGTTTTTTGGATTGCTTCCAATCGATATAAGTCTTAAGAATTCCTAAGTTCATTAACCAAGTTGAAAGAATATCCCCAATCAATCCGATTACTAAAACTGCAGAAATATTGCTTAATGTAGTTGCTTCAGGCATAATGATCTTGGTTACAGCGAATAGGATTCCCATTGCAGCTATTGCTGCAAAGGACATGGTCAAACCGGTATACATAGCATTTTTAGCCCTCTCTTCCACAGTTCCTTCTCTTCTTTTCAATAGTCTGGTTGTAAGAAGAATATCTGTATCTACACTGTACCCAATAAGCATTAATAATGCACCTACAGATGCAATTGACAATGGAATCTTAAATATTGACATTCCTCCAAGTGCGATAAGTATATCACACAATGCTGCAAGGATAATTGCAACAGATGGTATAGGTTCTCTAAATACAACAAACACGGTAATTGCCATAAACAGGAATGCAAAAATCATAGCGATGTAAATCTGTCCCATTGCTTCTTCACTTAAGACAGGTCCAATTTCATTATAGCTGATTACCTTTGCCTTTCCATTTATGGCGCTTGTAAATGTACTTGAATTGATATTGTTTTCCAATTCCACAGTAACCTTATTGTTTCCATTATTTGTAACTTTTATATTGTTGGTGTTCAATTTGGCATCAAGTGTGTCTTCCAATTCACTTGGACTTACAGAACCCAATAGCTGCAATTCTGCTTGTGAACCTCCTTTTAAGTCAACACCTTGTTCTAAGCCATTAAAGCCTATAAGAACTAATGATAAAAGTGCAAGAATAATTGGAATAGCAATTAAGATCTTGTGGTTTTCCATCATTTTCTCTAACATTTTTCTTTTGCACCTAAAATATTTAATTTTTGATTTAATGATTTAGTATAATTATTAATTTAATGATTGTTTATTCATTAAAAGTTATACATTAATAATTTTCTAATTTATAGTATTAAATAGTTTGCTTAATTATCATTTTAATATTCTATTTAAATTAGAAAATTGATAAGAAATTGTTAAAAACAGTATAAAAAAAGTTAAAAAGTTTAAAATATATAAAAATTAAGAATAAGTAAAAAAAGTAAAAAGAGTAAGATAATTTTTAAAAAAGTAAAAAAAGTAAAAAGAGTAAGATAATTTTTAAATAGTGAAAAAGTAAAAAGATAGATTCAGTATAATGCCAAATCTAAAGTCATGAATAATCTGTCAGTATCCTTTTGGAGTTGAGTAAGACTTTTGTCTTTGGTCTTTACGCTAAATTGCTGAACAACCCTTGCACCTCTTGCCCTAACTTTCATCTCCATTTTTCCTAAAGCGGATTCTCCATCTGAGGTGTTTGTAGTTGTAAACAATACGATGTCTTTTCCACGTAAGTCGCATCTGTCAATCAATGTAATGATTGCAGGGGTAGGATTATTTGCCCAAGTAGGTGTGCCTATGTAAATTGTATCATATTCTTCTAAATCAAGAGCAGGCGGATAGATTTCTGTCTTGCTTTCCCTGAATGCATCGATGGTTGAAGTAAATCTATTTCTGATTCCGTCACGTTTTTTCATATCCTTGATTTGACAGATATCACACCTTAAATTGATTGCAAGTGTTTCTGCAACCACCTTTGTTTTTCCTCCATCGGAATAGTATAAAATTATTCTTTCCATATTTTTTCCCCTTGAACTATTTTATAAAAAATAATCTATTTAAATATTTGCATGATTGCCAAATATTCAAATTTAGACCATTTTCAATTTTTTTTCAAAATTATTATGGGTGCATTCCAAAGAAGTCCAAACCTGTCTTTTCATCAAATCCACACATGATGTTCATGTTGTGAATAGCTTGGCCGGATGCTCCTTTAACCAAATTGTCAATAGCTGAAATGATGACCAATCTGCCGGTTTCATCTATTTCAAAGCAACCGATTTGAGCATAGTTTGATCCTCTTACACTGCTTAAGCGTGGAATCTCTCCATCTTCCAGAATCTGAATGAATGGCTCTTCTTTATAGGTTTCCTTATAGATGTCCAATACCTCTTCGCTAGTTATGTCTGCACCATCAACTAGGAAACAATGGTTAGTGGTAAGTATTCCTCTAATCACTGGCACCAAATGAGGTGTGAATGAAACTTTCACATCTGAAAATGCACCAAGTTCCTGTTGAATCTCAGGCATATGCCTATGTTGGGTTACCTTGTAAGGATTCACATTATCGCCAATGTTTGGATAATGGGTTGATGCAGCAGGGTTTACTCCAGCACCGCTTACTCCAGTTTTGGAATCGAAAATCATTCTATCTGCAAGTTTTGCCTTTGACAAGGGGTATCCTGATAGGATAGCTCCAGTTACAAAACATCCTGGGTTTGCAAGCAAGGTTGCCTTTTTGATTTCTTCTCTGTGAATTTCAGGAAGTCCGAAAACCCCTTTTAAATCTGAAGTATGTTCAATCCCATACCATTTCTCATAAACATCAATGTCATTGAATCTGTAGTCTCCACTTAAGTCGATTACCTTTGCGCCGGTATCAAGCAAATCAGGCACTATTTTCATAGAGGCTCCATGTGGAGTTGCTGTAAATATGATGTCTGCATCCAATTCACTTGGCTTCTTGTTTCTAAACACTAAATCAGTTCCTCTAATATGTGGGTGAACCTTATGAACTGGAGTTCCTTCAAACTGTCTTGAGGTTATGTCCGCTATTTCAACTTCACTATGAGCAGAAAGAAGTCTGATTAATTCCCCTCCAGTATATCCACTTCCACCTACAATTGCTACACTTACCATTTTTACACCTTGATTTCTTGTTTTTTCTTGTTTTAAGAATAATTATAATATCTAATATTTTTCATTATTTGATTTTAATTCATCAGTCCTCATTAATTACATTGGTACAATCCAAGTTTTTCTCTTCCAGTTCAGAGTGCTTGATTCTATTGATTATCTTACATGTGCTGTCAAGTTCTCCCTTTCTGTAATCTTTAACTCTTTTAGCTACAGCTTTGATTCCTCTTTTATCCAGCTGTTCCTGAAGTTTTGCAATGTCATGGTTTTGGTCTGAACCGATAGCTATTATGTCAGGTTTTATTTCCTCTACAATCTTGAACATATCCCCATCATAACCAATATATGCTTCATCAACGGGCTTGAGATATTTGATCATTTCTAACCTTTGATTCTCATCAATAACAGGAATTCTCTTTTTCTTTTTCACAGTTGAATCTCTTGCTATTACAACTACAAGGACTGCATCCTCTCCACCTAATTCCTTTGCCTTTTCAAGATACAATCCATGTCCCGGATGCAATAAGTCAAATGCTCCTGTTGCCATCACTTTCATGTTTTAATTCTCCATTTCAATAAAATATATAATATAATTTTAATTTAGTTAATTTTCTTTAAATTTAGTTATTTTTTTAAATTCAATTAATTTTTCTAAATTTAGTTATTTTTTTAAATTTAATTATTTTCTTAAATTAGTTTTATTATCATTTTAATTTTTTTTATTTAATCTCTTGGTATTTTAAGGCATCTACAAGATTTATCCTGTCTTTGTATAACGCTGAACCGATTACAACTCCCTTTGCACCAGTAGTTTGAAGTTGCTTTAGGTCCTCTAAGTTTGTAACCCCTCCAGAGTATACAACTGGAATGTCTACAGAGTTTACAAGGTCTATGACTGGGTCTACATAGAATCCTCCAAGTAGTCCTTCCACATCAACATTTGTAAACAATATGCTTCCTGCACCAAAATCTTGGAATTCTTTGCTTATTTCAGTTGCAGACTTGTCAATCTTTTCCTGCCAACCTTTTATGACAACCTTATTGTCTTTGCTGTCAAGGGAAATCATTACCCTTTCGCTGCCATATTCATCAGAGAGTTTAGTTATTGTATCAGGGTTCTTGATTCCCATGGTTCCAATAATCAATCTATCAATGTCAAGGTTGAGCAACTCTTCTGCATATTCAATGCTTCTTATGCCTCCGCCAAGTTGAATGGGAACGCTTACCTCATCAAGAACTTTCCTAATGGTTTCAATGTTTGTTTCACTTTCAAGTGCACCGTCAAGGTCAATCACATGAACAACTTCCGCACCTAAATCTTCCCATTTCTTAGCAACCTTTTCAGGGTTTTCAATAATCACCTGTTCGGTTCCTGGTTCCCCTTGCACTAACTGTACGCATTTTCCATTCTTAATGTCTACAGCAGGCATAATTAGCATTTTATTATCTTGAAATGACATTTTGATTCCTTTTTAAATCTTTGAATTTATAATTTGAATTATTAACAATTATAATATTATAATATATTCACTTTATATTATTAATTTATTTCTTATTTTATACTTTTCTCATATGGAATTTAGTTCTTCTTTTTCAATAATCTCATAAAGTTTGCGCTGATTTTAACAAAACATTTATATATGATGTAAAATAATTATTACATATGTAATGTATTTTTTACAAAAGTAAATAATTTTTAACAAAAGTAAAAAATTAATTACATATTTCTAATTTCCTCCTTTGATTATTTTGTGCACATAATATTCAAATAATTTGGAAAAAATTATTATTTCAATTTTAGAAAAAGTTTGAAAAAATTCTTTTAAAACTATATTTATTATTATTTTATTATCAAAGGTGATATAGTGACTGATTATGTTATTGAAACAACTAACTTATCCAAAAGGTATTCAAAAAACTTAGTTGTGAATTCTATAGATATGCATGTGGAAAAGGGAAAGATTTATGGTCTTTTAGGTAAAAATGGGGCAGGAAAAACCACTACAATGTGTATGCTTTTAAACCTTGTGTATCCAAGTGGAGGGGAGATTCTTCTCTTTGGAAAAGATCCTAAAAGATATTCAAATGAAGTTTATTCTAACATAGGTTCAATTATAGAGACTCCTGGATTCTATGAGAACCTGACTGCTTATGAAAATTTAGAGATAATTGCTCGGCTTCGAGGAAACTATAATCCTCTAAATGTTAAGATGGTTTTGGAGATGGTTAATTTGGACCATGAAAAGAGCAAGCAATTCAAGGATTTTTCATTAGGAATGAAACAGCGCTTAGGAATAGCAGCTGCTATTATGCATAATCCTGATTTGTTAATTCTTGATGAACCTATCAATGGTCTTGATCCATTTGGAATTAAGGAAATCAGAGATTTGCTTAAAAAGCTCTCCTGTGAATATGGTGTGACAATCCTGATTTCAAGCCATATCCTCAGTGAAATAGAAAACATTGCTGATGTAATAGGTTTCATGGACAATGGTGTCTTAATAGATGAGATAAGTCGGGAAGAGCTTCACAATAGATTAAATAAATTCGTTGAATTTGAAGTTTCAGACATTGATTTGGCAATTGAACTTATGAATAAAACAGGAATGGAGGAAAATGTAGATTACTGCTTTAGAAGGAATTTATGCGAATATATTGATGATTTGGATTCTAATAAGAACAGTGAAAAAATGGTGATTGGCGGAACCATTCATTTGCTTTCCAATTTGGATTTAAGGGATGAGTTCAATTGCTTGTTTGTAAGTTCTGGAATCAAAGTCCGAAAAGTGAATTTGTGTGAAGAGAATTTGGAAGAGTTCTTTACAAGAATAATTTCCAATACTTAAAAAAATTTTATCTTTATTATACTTTAATTTATTATTTTTATATGGGTGATTAGATGCTAACTTTTATAAAAATGGAATTTCTAAAGCTAAAAAGATCCAAGATATTCTTATTGAGTATACTTATGGCCGCATTGCCTTCAGTTTTAATGTTCATTGCAACATTTGCTTTTGATGAAACACAAAGCTTTGATGCTTTATTCTCCACTGTGAATATGTATATGTCTGTATTATTTGCAATCCTTTTGTTTTCAATAATCATTTCCTACCTTTTTGGAAGGGAATACAATGAACATACATTAAAGACCATGCTGACTGTTCCAATATCCAGAGGAAAATTCTTGATTTCCAAATATGTCATGTTCCTAATTTGGATTTTAATCTTAACAGTGGTGACAAGCCTATCAACTCTTGCATTTGGTTTTGCAGCAGGGCTTACCGGATTTACATTGAATCTATTCATTAATAGCTTTGCGGAATTGCTGTTTGCAAATATCCTATTGTTCTTGACATTTTCCCCATTTGTGTTCATTTCATTGTTCATTACAAATATGGTTCCTGCAATGGTTGGTGGTGCAAGTTTAACTTTAGTGAGCTTATTGGTTAATGGTCAAAGTTGGGCTCCATATGTCCCTTGGGCATGCCCTTATTTGATTTCATCAGGTGAGATAGCAGATTATGGGGTAAATCTGTTTATTCCGTATAGTGTGATTTTAGCTACTTTCGTAATTGGATTGGCTATTTCATATATTTACTTTACAAAAAAGGATGTTCCTCTTTAAATTAAATTTAACTAAATTTGTTTATTAAAATAAACACCTTATTTAACTAAAGATGTTATATTTCTCAACCTCTTCTATTTTTTAAAAACATCTTTTTTAGTTTCTTCTTTATTTTTTT
>SUTG01000034.1 GCA_015063035.1 Methanobrevibacter olleyae | reverse complement strand
TTTCCATAGTTTCTTATTGCATCAATGAAGTTCTTAAATGAATAGACACTTTGCTGGAATGCCTTTGTAACCGGTATTCCCCTTACATATTCCACGGCCTCTGCATTCATCTTTTCCAAATACATCTGATATTGAACCATGATATTCTGTGATTCGGCAGAAAACATTGGATACATGAAGACGAAACATAATATTATTGGAATAAGGCAAATTAATCCTAAAAGCCAATCAAAACTGAATAGCAATATTAAAAATGCTATTGGAGTTACAATAGCTCCAACCAGATCAAACATTTGATGGGCCAAGAATGTTTCAGTTTTTGCAGTGCTGTAATCAATTACCTTTCTAAGCCCTCCGCTTGTGTGGGTTGAGAAATATCCCAATGGCAATTTCAATAAGTGATTCAATGCTGCATCTTTCATATTCCTTTCATTCTTAAATGCAGATAAGTGAGTACACATTAAACCGCAAAAGTTTAATGCGATTCCTAAAACTGCAAATATGAATGCATTAAAAGCGTAGGTTCCTAAGTTCTGCGCTTTTGCAAAATCTGGAGCAACCATCAATAGTGCATTTACCACATCCCAAATGTAAATAAATGGAATCAATAAGGAAATTGCACTTAAAGCAGATAATATCCCTCCTAAAATGGTTAAATATTTATAATTTCCAGAATAATTAAGTAATCGTATAAATTTATTTTTATTTTGATTATTTGACATTATAAACTCCTATAAATTGAATTTAGGTTATTTAACCCCCAATATATTGAATTTATGCTTAATAACCATTAATATACCGAATTTAGGTTAAATAACTCTTAATATACTGAATTTAGGCTTACCTAAACTTTAAATTAATCAAAAAAGACAACCACTAAATAATATGTTAAAAATGAATAAAACAAGTAATTTAAGGGCTTTTTCAAAAATTAAATCAAATAAACCTATTTTTCAATTAAAAATATGATTAAAATTAGTATATAAATATTTTTGAACTAAAAAGACAAAAAATATACCAAAAAGACAAACACGATTTCTTTAATATTTAGGTTTACCAAAAAATATATATTCATAAAACAAATATTTATAAATATGAATAATGAAGAACATTTACCAGTCTTTGGAATAGGGTCTTTTTTGGCATTCCCAATACTTTTACTAAGTTTCATATCTTTAATAGCCTCAATTTACAAAAAAATTCCCGTATTCCAAATTAATGAATTACATTTTCCATTTGCAATAATTGGAATTATTCTCATTTTGGCAGGAATCCTCATATGGATATCTGCTGTGCTTAAATCAAAAATCACCCAAGAGATTATAGACAATAAACTGGTTAAGACAGGAATTTATTCATATATAAGGCATCCAATATATTCTGCTTTCCTTTTTATTTCAACAGGACTGATATTCCTTTCACAGAATATGTTACTATTCTTCTTACCTATTATTTATTGGGTCATTCTAACTATTGGAATGATGAAGACTGAGGAAAAATGGCTATTGGATAAATTTGGAGATGAGTATGTCGAATATTCTAAAGAAGTGAACAGGTTTATTCCCTTTTTTAATTTTTTCAAGTAATATGAATTCTAAAGAAGTGATAAAATGAGTGACTATGAAGGTGTAGAGGATACATTGTTTATCCCGCTAACTGCGAGAGTCAATGTTTCAAAAAAGTTTCCAGAATATTTTTTAGATCCGAAAGCATTGGAAATGGAAGAATTGATTAAAAATAAGCAAATCGAGAAAAAATCATCTGAATATACAATGGTGGCTAATGTTGCTAGAAGCTACAATATAGACCAAATGGCTGAAGAATACATTGGAAGACATGAGCTATGCAATATTGTTAATTTAGGAGTTGGATTGGAAACATCTTATTATAGGATAGATCGAAAGGATTCCCTATTTTATGAAGTTGATTTGCCAGATGTTATTGAACTGAGAGAAAAATATATTGAAATTGGAGAAAATGAAAAGTATATAAAGGGAGATTTGTTTACACTTGATTGGTGTAATGAATTAGACACACGTCTGCCAACTTTAATCATCGTTTCAGGCGTGTTCCAATACTTCCATGAAAAGGACATACTTGACTTTATAAAAAACGTTAAGGAGATATTTGAAAATGCCGAGCTGATATTTGATGCAACCAATAAATTTGGAATCAGATACTGCAATTTCTATGTTAAGCGAACTGGAAACAAGTCAGCGATGATGTATTTCTATATTGAAGATGCAGAGGAATTTGCAAGAAAAGCAAATTGCAAATTGATAGAATGCAGAGGATTCTATAAAGATGCGCTGAAGATTTTAGATAAAAAATTAGGATTGTATTCAAAAATTTCAATGAAAATAGCGGATAAAAGAAAGAATGCAATGATTCTGCATTTAAAATTATAGTAAGTGCCTTAGGAAAAATTCAATAGGGAAAATTCAACACAGGAATTATTTCCTATATTCAGATGGGGTGCATCCAACATAATCCTTAAATGCTTGAGAAAATTTAGAAGGGGAAGTGTAACCTACCTTCCTGGAGATTTCAGTGATTGTTAATTCATCATCTTCAATCAATTTGCAGGCATAATTCAACTTATACTCTTTTCTCCATTTGAAAATCGGTTTTCCATAGACCTCCTTAAAGCAATTTTTCAATGCAGTCTTACTGATATCGTATTTCTCTGCCAATTGATCTATAGTGATGTTAGATTCCAAATCAGTAATAAGATCATTTTTGACATTTTCAACAATTTCCGTTTGGGACTTTGATAACTGAATAATCTCAGATCTTTCTAAATCTGCAATTGAAAAAAACAATAATAATTCCAAACACTTTAGCTTAAAGTAAGACTCTTTTATTCGCTCATCAACACTATACAACTCACCGATTACATGGTCAATCTTCTTATTTGCTCTGACCAATACATAGCCATTAGATTTTTCCAGGTTTTCATATATGGCAATCAGGTCAAAGTTTGGAATATATTCCTTAATATGCTCATTTGCAACATCAATGTCAATGAAAATCTCAAATCCTTTATAGTAACCTAATGGAAAATCTGATATGGTTTTTGTCAAATCGTAAATGCTTACACATAAATCCCCTTTACCAAAATAAACTATCTTATCATCACCGACTGCATATGCATATCTGCCATCTGAACAATGATTGATTTCTAAAATGCGGGAATCGATTTTTTCTTCAAGGATTACTTCTTCCATATTTTCTATATGCATATCAATATATGCAATCATGATGCCTGGAAATAAAGAATATGTTTCCATCTTCCCATATTCCTCATTTTTCCCTAGGATAATGATCTTTCTGGAACCATCCTCTACAATATTGAACTCAGATTGAAAAACCTGATCAAATAATATATATAGATTTTCATTCATAATACTAATCTAATTAATAATGTATATATACTTTTCAAATGGATGGGGGAATATTAAAAAAATAATATAGAAAAATAAGAATTAGAGAAAAAAGAATAAGAAAATAAGAATAAAAAATAAAAGAATAAGAAATATAAGAAAATAGAAAAAAATAAAAAAAGATTTACATGAAAAGCAATGAACTTTTCATGAAATAAAATTATCTGATTACTTCTACAATTACGCCAAGCTTTTCAGATTGCAATATGTCAACTTTCTTACCGCTTGCACCTACGATTTCCTTTTTCATCTTTAGGAAATCTTCAGTGATTACACCATCAGCAATAGCTATTTCACCATTTTCAGCTAATTGCTTAGCTATTTCATCAGGATCTGTTGATTTGATGAATCCAATGACTTGACCTGCATTCTTCTTAAAGGTTGGTCCAATCTTACTCATGTCAGGTTCAATTTCAATGACCTTCTCATGAACTTCAGGCTTACCGGTGGTAACTTGGAAGATTTGGATTTTTAAAGTGCCTTTAATGTCATCTGCAAAGTATTCAAATACATCCTTCAAGTCTTCTGTCTTTTCATTTAAGTAAACAGTTGCACTTTCCACATCTGCATTCAATGGGATTTTAGAAGCGGATTTGAATCTTCTGACTTCACCAATGAGTTCAATAGCCAAGTCCCCATCCTCTTCCACTTGAGAGGAATCCAATTTAGGGTCGATTTCAGGCCAAAGCTCATTGTGGATGCTGCCTTCATGGCCAAAGTATTGGTAAACCTCTTCTGCAAAGAATGGTGCAATTGGAGCGAGCAATTTTAAGGTGTCTTCAATTACAGTTCTAAGGGTGTATTTAGCTGCAATTCTAGATTCCTCTGATATGTCATCATTGTATAATCTGTATTTTACAGCTTCAATGTACTCATCACAGAAGTCATGCCATACAAATTGTTCAATTGTATTGACTGCAATGCTGTAATTGTAATCATAAAAGGCTTCATCTACGATTTTATTGACCTTATTGAGTTTTGCAAAAATCCAAGTATCCATTGGATTCAAGTTTGCCTTAATAGCTTCAATATCTCCACTTAAAGCCTTTTCAGACTCTTCATCGAAGATGTGCATACTGATGAATCTGAATGCGTTCCAGAATTTTCTAATGAATTTATAACCGTGCTTGATGTTTTTCCAATCAAACGCTACATCAGAACCAGGTACACTGTTAGCAGCCCATAATCTTAAAGGATCTGCACCATATTCTGCAATAACCTCTTCAGGACCGGTTACATTTCCACGGGATTTACTCATTTTGTAACCGTCTTCACCGAATACCATACCATTGATTACAATGTCATCAAATGGTTTCTGACCGGTTAATGCTAAACAACGAAGAGTGGTATAGAATGCCCAAGTCCTAATGATATCGTGTCCTTGTGGACGAATGCTTGATGGGAAAATGTCTTCCCAACCAGGATTTGGCCAGTTTGCAACAGACAATGGGGAAATGGAACTGTCCATCCAAGTGTCCAATACATCCTCCTCTCCAATGAATTCAGTGCATCCGCATTCGCAAGCATGTTTTGGCTTGTCTACAGTTGGGTCTATTGGCAATTGGTCTTCATCAGGAAGAATTACCTTACCGCAGTCCTTACAGTACCATACAGGAATAGGTGTTGCAAACAATCTTTGTCTTGAAATACACCAATCCCATTCCATGGAATCTGCCCAATTCAATAAACGGCTTTCCATATGTTCTGGAACCCAACGCATTTCATTTGAAGCCTTTTTACTTTCATCAATCATTTTTGTTACAGCTACAAACCATTGCTTTTTAACCAAAATCTCAATAGGGGTCTTACATCTCCAGCATTGCCCTACATTCTGGTCAACCTCTTCCTGCTTGGTCAAGTAACCTTCAGCTTTCAAGTCTTCAATGGTTTGCTTTTTAGCATCAGGAAGTTCCATACCTTCGTATCTTCCTGCAGCTTCAGTGAGTATTCCTTGTTCGGAAATGGCTTCAATGACATCCAAGTCATATTTGTTTACCCAAGCAACGTCAGTCTTATCCCCGAAGGTACAAATCATTACTGCACCAGTACCGTATTCCATATCTACCTCTTCATCGGCAATGATTTTTACCTTTTGACCGGATAAAGGAACTTCCACATACTTGCCTAACAATGAGTTGTATCTTTCATCATCTGGGTGAACCACTACTGCAACACAAGCAGACATGAGTTCAGGACGAGTGGTAGCAATTAATACGCCAGGAACGCTTGCATCAGCTTTTTCAGGATAATCAGCATATCTTACATAGGAATTGCCTTCAACATTTGCAAGGACTTCCTCTGGAACATCTGCAGGTGGGAAGTTCACATAGTTCAAGAAGGTAGTGTTGTCACTGTATTCCACTTCAGCAAAAGCGATAGCTGTTTCACATCTTGGACACCAGTTTACAGGGTGAATTCCCTGATAGATCAATCCTTGATCATACATTTTTAAAAATGATAATTGGGTTCTTTTTCTGTACTGAGGAGTCATGGTAATGTATTCCCTACTCCAATCCTGTGAGAAACCAACAGAACGCATTTGTCCCCTCATAACTTCAATGTTGTGAGTTGTGAGTTCAGTGCACATGTCTCTGAACTCAGCCCTTGTTACATCATTCTTTTTAATGTTATGAGTTTCCTCTACCTTCACTTCAGTAGGAAGACCATGACAGTCCCAACCTTGTGGGAACAATACATCCATACCTTTTTCTCTTCTGTATCTTGCATTGAAGTCCATATACGCCCAATTTAATATGTGGCCCATATGAAGCAATCCAGTTGGATAAGGTGGTGGAGTATCTATAATGTATCTTGGTCTGGTTCCATCACCTATAAATTTATAAACCTCATCATCTTCCCATTTTTTCTGCCATTTTTCTTCGTTTTTATGGTCATAATCTTTAGGAATTTCTTTATTTGTCAAAATATTCCTCCAAATAGAATGAATAATAAAAATAATTAAATAAAAATGTAATCTTCGAAACTTCAATTTCAAAATAAAACATTCTAGTTTAATATTTATTAAAAGTATTTATTAAATATTGTTGTAGATTATAAGAATTTTAGAAATCTGAAAATAATTCTAAATAATGTTGTAGATTATAAGAATTTTAGAAATCTGGAAATAATTCTAAATAATGTTGTAGATTATAAGAATTTTAGAAATCTGGAAATAATTCTAAATAATGTTGTAGATTATAAGAATTTTAGAAATCTGAAAATAATTTTTAATTTTAACCTTAAAAACTAATTTTTAATTTTAATCTTAAAAACAATAATTATATAATAAATAATAGACAAAAAGAAACATAGTATATAACTAAATTTCAAAAATTAATTTTAAAGAGGTGACAAAATGCATCTATTATGGTTTTATGTAGCTATTGTACTTGCTATAAGTGATGAAGTTCACAGCAGACTTGTTTGGGACTATGTAAGAGACTTCTACATAATATTTGGAGGAATAATCAGCAGTGCATTGGATTCTGTAATGGAAACCTGGATTGTTCATGAAGCTTTGGAAGCACTTTTCCATTTTATTTTTGTGTCTTGTGTATTCTTCTCATTGAAAGTGGGATTTTTAGCGGCTTTAATACATTTCCTATTGGATGTAAGCCATTCAATTGCAATTAGACATATGCCATGGTTACCTCATAGAGCATTACACTTTGTTTTTGAATCTTTATTCTTTATCGCCGTATTTGGATTATAAAGAATAAACACTATTTTTAATTAATTTTAGATAACTCTATGCTTGATTAGAAATAGCTTAATTAAAATAAATACATTAGCTTTGAATTAAACTTTGAATAAAACTTTGATTTAAACTTTGATTTAAACTTAAAATAATACTAAAATAATACTTATAAAATATTATTAAAAAGATTAGGAGATAATATGCCTGTAATTACATTTAAATATCAAGATTTAAAGGATTTAGGTATTGATATGGAAAAAGATGAGCTTATCGATACCTTACCTATGATGGCAAGTGATATTGAAGATTACGACGATGAGGAGATTAAAGTGGAATTCTTCCCAAATCGTCCAGATAACTTATCTATTGAAGGAGTGGCAAGATCCTTTAAAGGATTCTTAGGAATTGAAACAGGACTTCCAAAATATGAAATCGAAAGCTCTGGAGAAAAGGTTTATGTAAGCCCAGAAGTTGCTGAAATCAGACCTTACATCAGATTTGCTAAGATTGAAGGAGTGGACTTCTCAGGAGATAAGATAAAATACATTATGGATTTCCAGGAAAACCTTCACTGGGTAATTGGAAGAGACCGTAAGAAAGTGGCAATTGGTGTCCATAATGCAGATGTCATAAGTGGGCCATACAAATATATTGCAACACCAAAAGACGAACATTCATTTGTTCCTCTTGAAATGGATGAGGAAATGACCCCTGATGAAATATTGAAAGACCATGCAAAAGGAGAAAAGTATGCTCATTTGATTGATAAGTTCGACAAGTATCCTCTAATTCTCGATAAGGATGAACAGGTCTTGTCAATGCCTCCAATCATCAATGGAGAATTAACCAAACTTAAGGAAGAAACAACAAACATCATCGTTGATGTGACTGGAACTGATGAGAGAGCAGTTGAACAATCCTTAAACATTCTCTGTGCATCATTTGCAGAAGTTGGAGGAAAAGTGAAATCCATGGAAGTGATTTATGAAGATGAAACCATAGTATGTCCTGATTTCACTCCAAAAGTAAGAAATGTTCACGTTGATTTGACCAATGAATTGATTGGTGGAACCGATTTAACTGCAGAGGACATTAAAGGATTGCTTGAAAAGGCAAGATTTGATGCTAACATCATTAATGATAATGAATTGGAAGTGCTTATTCCACCTTACAGAGTTGACATATTGCACGAAGTGGATCTTGTTGAAAACATTACCATCCAATATCATATCAATGCAGTTGAAGCAAAATTACCTGATATCGTTACTGTAGCAAGTGAAGATAATTGGTTTAAAAGTGAAAAAACAATCCGAGAAGTTATGGTAGGTTTAGGCTTCCAAGAAATAATGAGCTTAATGCTAACCAGTGAAGAAAGCCAATATGAAAAGATGAATCAGGAAGAGATTGACCATGTTCAAGTCTCCAAGCCTATTACCATTAGCGGAACCATGATCAGAACAAGCTTGCTCAATAGCTTAATGGAATTCTTGGAAGACAACAAGCATGAAGACCTTCCTCAAAAGATCTTTGAAATCGGTGATGTCTTATACATGGATGAGAAATCAACCAGCAAGACAAGACAAGTGAAAAAATTGGCAGGTATGATTTGCCACAGCTCTGCAAACTTCACTGAAATAAAATCAACCGTTTCCAGCGTGCTTTCCAATTTAGGATACAGCATGGAAATCAGTGATTCAAACAACCCTACTTTTATTCCGGGAAGAGTTGCTGATGTCAGTGGTGAGTCTAAAAGCGGTGAAATAACTGGATTCTTTGGCGAAATAGCCCCTAATGTCATTAGAAACTTTGAATTGGAATATCCAGTTATTGCATTTGAAATTGAATTCCTCTAATTGAATTCAATTTATTTTTCTTTTTTTTTTAATTATTGCTATTTTAAATTTATTTTACTGTTTTAATTTATTTTACTATTTTAATTTATTTTATTTTACTATTTTTTTAAAAACTTATAAAAAAAACTTATTTTTTCTCTTTATGAGCGGTTATTATTGTATAGCTAGAAGCATTTACTGTGATTATGATTCCATCAACAGTCACATAATAATTCTTTCCCTTCCTTTCAATAACTGCATTTTCCTGTTTTATTTTATCGATGCAATACTTTACAATATCCTCAACATCGACTTCTATGTTTCTTTTAATTCTATCCACACCCATCTCGGTAGTCTGTACCTTATCTAAATTATTCAATAATTCCATAATAATTCCTCAAATTATTTATTCTCCTATGAATGTTAAATCAACAGTCCTATTTGATCTAGGCCCATCCAATTCAATGAAGAATATTGATTGCCAAGTTCCAAGATCCAATCTTCCTTCAACTATTGGAATGGATTCAGATGCCCCTAAGAAAAATGCTTTAATATGTGATGCTGCATTATTGTCAATGAAATTATGTTTATAATTATCTTTTTCTTTAACTACACCTTTTAATGCTTTCTCAAAATCCATTAAAAGGCCTTTTTCATTTTCATTTACACGAATGGAACTTGTAGAATGCTTTGTAAATATATTGACGATACCATTACCCATTTTATTTTCCTCATTAATCTCATTTAAAATATCTACAATATCCCTTGTAATATCTATTATCTGAAAATTAGAACTTGAACTAATCCTTAATGATTTGCTTATTACAACCATACAATCACCATCATAATTATATTTGAATTTATCTTAAATGAATTTATCTTAAATGAACCTATCTTAAATGAACCTATCTTAAATGAACCTATCTTAAATGAACCTATCTTAAATGAACCTATCTTAAATGAACCTATCTTAAATGAACCTATCTTAAATGAACCTATCTTAAAAAACTTACCCCCTATAACTGATTAAAATACCTTTTAAAAAAATTTATAAATGCAGAAAATAAAGAGTTAATTAAGTAAAAGATAAAAAATTTATGATTATGAAATATCTTTACCTAAGTTTTAAAGAGAGTGAATAAGATGTCATTTACAGCATATATGTTGGATGTAGTGTCTGATACTATTTATCCTGCTAGAATTACAATAGAAGACGGTATTTTTAAAGAAGTGACCCCAATAACAGTTTCTGAAAAGGAAATTGCTAATATTGATGTAAAAGGATTAATGATTCCTGGTTTCATTGATTCCCATATCCATATTGAAAGCAGTATGGTTACACCTGCACAATTTGCTAAGATTGCAGTTCGTCATGGTACTACCTCTGTTGTTTGCGACCCTCATGAAATAGCTAATGTTTTAGGAATTGAAGGGGTTGAAGCAATGATTGCAAATGCAAAGCAAGTGCCTTTTAATTTTTTCTTCACCGCTCCATCCTGTGTACCTGCTACTGGATTTGAGACTTCAGGTGCTGTTTTAGATTCATCTGATATAGAATACTTGCTTAAAAAAGATGAAATTGTGGCATTAGGAGAAATGATGAATTTCCCTGGTGTCATTAACGGCGATGAAGAGGTTCATAAAAAATTGGAATTTGCAAGAAAATATGGAAAGCCAATTGATGGTCACGCACCACTTGTCACTAGAGAAGATTTGGATAAATACCTTGCTGCAGGCATAAGTACAGACCATGAATGCAGTAATGTTATAGAAGCTCTTGAGAAAAAGATTAAAGGTATGAAAATTATGGTCCGTGATGGCTCATCAGCTATGGATATGGAAGGCCTTTTTGATATAGAGGAAGGTGCCCACTCCATTGATTTTTCAGGACCTATGAGCCTTCTCTTTAGAGACATCTTCGAGAGAAAAATTTACTCCCCATTATTCGATTTCATAGTTAGTGATGACAAGCATCCGAATGATTTAATCAAAGGCCACTTGAACTTATCCATTAAAAAGGCAGTTTCCTTAGGAATCGATCTTCTTAAAGCCATTAATATGGTGACAATTAACCCTGCATATCATTATAACCTAAATTGTGGAGCTATTGTACCTGGCGCAAGGGCAGATTTCATAATAGTTGACAGCATATACGACTGCAATGTTCTAAAAACATATATTGGCGGCGAATGCGTATTCGATGGAGAAAATGTCCTATTTGACATTCCAGAAATCGAAGCTAAAAATACAGTGAATACATGTAAAAAGACTGCCAGTGACTTTGACATACATTATGATGGTGACGAATGTGAAGTCAATGTAATAGAATGCTTTGATGGGGACCTATTAACTAAAAAAGCAACTGCAAAGTTAAATGTTAAGGATGGTGTTGTACAACCGGACATTTATCAGGACGTCTTAAAGATTGCTGTTGTAGAACGTTATGGTGGAAACACTATTGCTAATGCATTCATTAAAGGATTCGGACTTAAGAAAGGAGCAATTGCCTCATCAGTTGCACATGACTCACATAACATAATAGTCATTGGTTATAACTCTCAAATGATGGCTGATGCAGTCAATCAAGTCATTGATGATAAAGGAGGCATCTCTGTAGTTAGTGAAGATTTCTCTGACTCATTGCCTCTTCCTATTGCTGGATTGATGTCAAATGAAGATGTGTATGATGTCGCTGAAAAATTAGGCATCCTGCATCAGATGACTGAGGCATTAGGATGCAAAATAGAAGCCCCATTCATGACAATGGCATTTATGGCATTGCTTGTTATTCCATCAATCAAAATATCCGATAAAGGATTGTTTGATGGGGATAATTTCGAATTTATGGATGTTATTATTAAATAGGCAAAACCTTTTTAATAATTCCCTTTTATTTTTTTTAAATTTTTTATAAACTTAAAATGTAAAAACTAGTTCTTTTTTTAAATTATATTCTTATTTTAAATTAATTCTTATTTTAAATTATATTCTTATTTTAACTTATCTCTAATTTCTAAAATCTTTTTTATGTGCTTGCAATGGTTTTCCTTATCGCTTACTTTGACTCCTCCAAATTTCAGGTTTTCCCTACGGTATTTAAAGTCCTCACAGTCACAGTTTACTGTATCCTCTAAAAGGTCGAAAGTGATAATGTAATGCTTATTGGAGGATTTGCTTTTTATGAAATAATCTTCCCATTCATCATTTTTAGAAACTTTTTCAATTATCATAACTAATCATCAAAATTAATTAGAAATTACTAATAAATAAAAGTTTTTGAAATGATCAAATTATATAAAAAAATTAGCATTGAAAATAATTAATTAATAAATAAATTAAAGTAAAAAAAGATAGGTATGAATGGAAAAAAATAAAAGTGAAAAGTGAAAAAGATAGTCAATATTATTCAATATCAATCTTAATCTTTTCATTTCTTTTCTGTTTTGCTTCCTTGATGTCATTTAGCTTTTCTGTAAACTCTTTTGCATTCTGCAATTTCAATTCGATTTCAGAAAGCTCTTCCTTAAGAAGCATTTCATCTCTTTTTAATGAGTTGATATAGTCTTCATTGCCATTGTTATAGTCTTCATAGATTTCCAAAATCTCTCTTGCTGAAAGAATTGATTCCTCTTTAAGGAATTTTTTGGTATGAGGTTTTACCCTAACGCTTAAAGGCTGTAATCTTTCCTTTTCACCAGATTTTCTTCCGGAAGCCTCTGTTTTTGAATCTTCGTAAGCATCCCAGAATTCAGTGTTTAAATCCTGCAATATCTTAACTCTGTCTTTGAATATCTGTTCCAAATCCCAAATATCAAACTCATCTGCATCCTTGTAATCCTTAGCCTTGAAACCAGAGTTGTCAAATTCATAGTTATTGCTTTTTTGCTCATTATTTTCTTCATTTTCAGGCATTTTTATCCCCCATTTAAATTAAAATATTCTAAATTTATAAAAATAATTCTGTTATGTAATACATAAATTACTTTTGTATACTATTAGATTGTCATACAAAATATATAAATGTATTCATTTTTTTAGTACTGCTGCTTGAAAAAAGATATTGTTAACTCATAAAAGATAAAAATTTAATAAAATGAGATAGATAAAATATAATGAATCAAAAAAATTAAGTGAAATGATGAAGAAGATATACTTGCTTTTACCAATCCTTGCAGGAATAATGTTTGGATCCACTGGAATATTTGTCAGAACCTTAACCGAAAATGGAGTGGATTCAACAACATTGCTTTTTTTAAGATTTTCAATAGCTATCCTATACATATTCCTAGCAATATTCCTCACTGATAAAAGCCTATTGAGGGTGAATAAAGAGGACATTCCATTATTCGTACTGTGTGGACTGTGCATTCTTGGATTGAACTTATGTTACAATAACTCAATCAATACTGTCCCATTATCTCTTGCAGCCATACTATTAAGCACTGCACCTGTTTTTGTATTGGTGTTTGAATACTTCCTGTTTAAAGAGAAAATAACTTCAATTAAAGTATTATGCGTAATTCTTGTACTTATTGGCTGTACATTGGTTACTGGACTTATTGAGGAAAATTCAATTGACATTTCATGGATTGGAATTGTTGCAGGTATTGGATCTGCTGTTTTCTGGGCAATCTACTCAGTCGCATCAAGAAAATCAATTGATTTGGGAAGGCATACATTCACAATACTGCTATATTCATTGATTACAATAACAATAGTGACAATCCCATTTACCAGTTTCACTCAAATCGCTAATTTCATTAGCTTGAATCCCGTTCCAAATGTCTTATTCCTATTGTTGCATTCATTAGTCTCATTCGCATTGCCTTACATATTCATTACAATTTCATTGAATCATTTGGATGCTGGAACAGCGGTCATATTATCCTCTGGAGAACCAATAGCTGCCCTTGTATTTGGAATGATATTCTATATGGAAATGCCTACAGCACTTATGGCCTGTGGAGTGATCATCACAATATTGGCATTAATACTCTTAAGCAGAAGCTCTGCAAATGAAGTTTAATGAAAATAGAATTGGGATGAGAATAGCTAAGAATAAAAATATTTGAAAAATAAGAATTTAAAAAAATGGAATATCTTAATATAAAAATAGTTAAAAAAATTAAACATTAAACAGTATTAAACTTATATAAAGTCTAATTTACTGTTTAATTCCTTAAATCTGTTTCTAATGGTAACTTCAGTTACACCAAGTGTTTTTGCAATCTCAGTTTGAGTTTTGCGTTCACCAAACAACATGGAGGTCCCATACAAAGTTGCAGCTGCAACACTTGCAGGATCTTTTCCTGAAGTCACTCCCAAGTCTCTTGCCTGATTGATTATTTCAATAGACCTAACTTCCACTTGGGAAGACAATCCTAATCTGCTAGCAAATCTTGGAATGTAATCATTCGGAGAGATAGGGGTTAACTTAATACCTAATTCTCTTGCTAGGAACCTGTAATTCTTACCAATGGTCTTTTGGTTTATTCCGGTCGCTTTTTCGACTTCATCCAAAGTACGTGGAACTTTACAGAGTCTGCATGCAATGTAGACGGTAGCTACCAAAATTTTGGAAATGCTTCTGCCTCTAATCAAATCCTCATCCAAAGCATTTCTGTAAATGTTAACAGATTCATACCTTACATCTTTTGAAAGGGATAAATTGGAAATGATCACTCCCAATTCAGTGAATGCTCTGGCTAAGTTTCTACTGTGAGGGTCACTTACACGAGCTTGATTATTCAACCTTCTTAAGCGATACCATCTAGCTTTGTCATTCAAGTGTCCTTTATTGACATCAAAAGTGGTGGACAATCCACCATCATGAATAGCCATGTTCTTAGGTGCACCATTTTGACCATGGAAATTACCATCCTTATCTCTTGCGGTTCCTCTAAAGGTGGAATCGATAATGTTCTCTTCAACAACCAAACCACATTTCTTACAGGATTTTTCAGAACGAATGGTGTCCAAGAAAAATTCAGTGGACCCACAAGATGGACAAGTGACTACTTGAACTTCACTGTCTTCAAAGCTGGAAGATTTTCTACGTCTGGATTGCTTCCTTAAGAGATTTGAATATTCCTTTTCTCCAAGTTCATTTTTAAAATTAGTTCTTCTGTCTGATACTTTGTTTTTAATAATAGATTCATTTACGCTCATTTTTCTTCCTTTAATCATGTAATTCAAATAACTACTCCATTATCAAAACTTATGAATAAATAGGTGGAATATGGTTTTATTAATAAAGTGGGATAATAAAGTTGACAACTAAATAGCAATTAAATACTATTGCAATGAAAAATAGAACCAAAAAAGAAAGCGTCCTATAAAGTATGATTTTGATGATGTTTGATTTTTCTACAATTTCAATTAACTGGTTATTAATTGAAAGCTAAGCCTATGGCATAACTTAGCACGAATCCAAGTCGTGGTATAATGTATGTTTGGGAACTTTGATAGCCCCTTACTATAAACAACAGCACTACAGTTACAATTACAATAATTAACATTTGCAAAAATAATTATTTTTAGTGATATATGATAAATTAATCTAATCTGGTGAAATAAATTAATTTTAGGTGGTTTCAATAAAAATAAAAAGATTTTAGAAAAAATTTTTCAAAATTTTCTAAAAGCTTATAATAATTTTAATCAAATATTATTAAATTAATCTAACTTTTCATACATGCCGGATATTAAATTATGAACACCGTCATATATAAAGGTTTGCATTAATAATCTTCTTTCAGGACTTTTAATTCTCCAGTTACAATGTCGATTATAAGACCATGCACCGGAACATCTGGAATCAATGGATGATTCTTGATCTTGTCAACAACATCAAGGACATTTGCCTCTTCAGATTCAAATCCACCAATCCATTCTGCCAAGTCATATTTTGCAATGTCTTCCTCTTTAATGCCTCTTGCAAGCATTTTTTCTTTCAATGCATCTGCATCAGCGCCAGCCATACCACATTCGCTGTGACCTACAACCAATACCTCTTCAGCACCAAGGTTGTACAATGCAGCACCAATGGATCTGATTGCATCTTCACCTACAATGGAGTTTCCTGCATTTCTGACTATTTTCGCATCTCCTCTTTTAAGTCCTAAAGCCGGTTCAAAGAAGTCGATTAATCTGCAGTCCATACAGGTAAGGATAGCTAACTTCTTTTGTGCATGGTGAGACATTTCCTCTCCTTCAAAGTTTTCGACAAATTTCTTGTTATCTTCTAAAATACCATCCAATATAGTCATATAAACACCTCTAAATACCTTAAGACTAAAAAGATAATTTATTTTTATAACTTATAATTATAGTCTTTAAATTGATTTTTAAAGCATAAAATTGATTAAAAAAACCATACAATTTTATAATTTAATTTATGTTTTATAAACTATATAAAATTATCTTAATCTGTTTTAGAAAACAGTTATTTGACAATAAATCGCTTTAAAAATAATTAATTAAATTAAATAATGATTAAAAAATAAAAAATGAAATATCTAAAGAGAGGGTTAAATTTAAAAAATAGAAATGAAATGATATTGAAATTAAAATAGAAAATCAATAAAAAATAAAAAAGAGAAAAAAGATGATTGAATTGATTATTCATCATCTAAAAATGCTAATCTTATATTGTCAATTATCTCGGAAAACTTTTGACTGACTTCAGAATCTGCATAGCTGTTTACCATAGTGCTGTCCTGATTTGCAGATTCAGGAACCTGTTCAGTTAAAGGCAAATTGCCTAAGAAAACAACTCCCATGTCACTTGCAAACTTTTCCCCTTGAGATTCACCGAATATATTGGTTTTCTCACCGCAATGAGGACAAACATAATAGGACATGTTCTCAATAAGCCCAATATCCTCAATGTTTAGCATTTTAACCATACCTACACATTTCAATACATCTTCCTGTGATAAGCTATTTGGTGTGGTTACCATAATGACTGCATCAACTTTAGGCAATGCCTGAAGCACAGTCAATGGCTCGTCACCGGTTCCTGGAGGATTGTCAATGATCAATACATCAAGGTCTCCCCATGCAGTGTCTGCCATGAACTGCTTGATTGATCCTGATTTTTGAGGACCTCTCCAAATGATTGGAGTGTCTTGAGATTCAATCAAAAATCCCATTGACATGACCTTGATTCCATTACTGCTCATAACAGGAATCATTTCTCCATGTTCAATCATTACATCCTTACCTTCAACCCCTAACATCTTAGGAATGTTCGGTCCGTGAATGTCTGCATCAAGTATACCAGTTAATAATCCTTTTTTCTGAAAAGCCTCTGCTAGGTTAGCGGCTACTGTGGATTTACCTACTCCACCTTTTCCACTCATAACAGCTATTTTATATTTGATATTTTTCATATGTTCAAAGAGCCTTAATTCCTGTTCAATCATTTGTTTCTGTTGCTCAGGAGTCAAGTTTGCGGCTCCATGATGTCCATGTCCATTATTTGCCATTTTATGCCTCATTAGTTTTTTTAAACAGTATAATATATCATACTTAAATTATTTAAATATTATTTTTTTAACAAAATTGATTTTTAATATTGCTATATGTATGGTAGATGCAACACCATAAGGTTAAAATTAGATAACTATTAGAATTAATTAAAACCCATTTAATTAAATCGATAAGTTAAACACAACTATTAAAATTATTAAGTCTGAAATTAATATAATTGAAGAAAAAAATTATTGAAAAATTATTATAATATTGAAAAATTTTTAGAATATTGAAAAATTAATTGAAAATAAAATTCTATAAAGAAATTGAAAAATAGAAAAATGAAATAAAAACAGAAAAAATGAAATAAAAACAGAAAAAAAATGAAATAAAAACAGAAAAAAATAGAAAATAAAAATTTGAATAAAAAATTAAAAAATTAAAAAATAGAAAAAATGAAAAAGTTAAAATTTAATTTCATCTAATTAGAATTCCAAATGGATATACTGACCTTTGAGGGTAAATGAATTGGTATTCCAATTCTGAATATTACCTAACTTGTTTCTACTGCTTGTTGCATCAGCAGAATACCAAACACCATCTACATAGATTTGTGCCCATACGTGACCAGTATTCAAACCGCTTGAGAACTTACAGTTCTTACCATGGGAATACCTTGCAGGTATGTCAGCTGCCCTACAAAGAGCAACAATCAAGTTAGCATGATCACAACAGTTACCCTTTTTCTTGCTTAAAGTACCTGTTGCCTTATATTTGGTGTTTGCATAATATTCATAATCGACATTATCCCTAACCCAATTGAATATAGCTTCAGCTTTAGCCCATACAGTACTTTTTCCTGCAGTTAAGGAGTTGGCTAAAGATTTGATTGCAGAGTTAAGCGCATCATTTCCAGAAGACTTCAAGTACTTGGCAAGTTCAGAGGAACTAAGTGATTGGACTTCATTCAAACCTTTTTTGTATTGGGAAGCATTTCCCTTTTTAGTGACATTTCCATTTCCACCATTTACATCTCTGGCATCAAAGGTTACATAATTAGGCAATCTGTTCATATCTGAATAGAAATCTAAAGATTTAGCAAGACCATATATGTAAAGATTAGGAGACATTTTTCCAATAACAGTACTGATAAAATTCGGAAGTCTTCCTTCATCTTCTATGTAATCAGTTAGATCTTTTGACAATTCAACATACTTGGTCTTATTCAAGTCAGCGTTGATGGAAGAATTACCTCCATTGGTATAATTGGTTTGCACATCAACTAAAGCAACATCAGATTTTTTGCCATTGTTAATATTCTCCACTGCCTTAGCTAAGAGATAAGCAAAACTGGACATATTCATTTTTATGCCGTTTATGGAAATGGTAGCAGCCATCTTGCCATTCTTCTCAACAAAAGTTCTTAACTTTACTGCTCCTGCTACAATATGATCAAATGTGAATATCTTGTCAGACTTGGCATCCAAGCTAACAGAACCTGATGAAGCATCATACTTATTGTCACCTGCAAACTTGTAGGTCAATTTAGCAACCTTTGGACTTGCTACATTAATGAGCAATCCAACTGTTCCGTTAGCATCAGTTTTATTCTGATAGGTTTTTCCATCAAATGTGAAAGTCACATTCTTTGAAGCTAAAGGATTACCGCTAGAATCTTTTAAGTGAACAAGATAAGGGGTATTGTTCATTATGACAGCACCGGAATTCTTAAAGGAACTCTTAATCTTAACCGCTAAGTTAATGGTTCCGGAAGCGGACCTGTTATAATAGGATGTTCCTGCAAACTTGTATGAGAACTTATAAGTCTTTCCAGCAGCTGCACTAATGGTTAAGCTAGCAACACCTTTCTTATTTGTAGTTCTGGTATAAGTCTTGCCATTGAAAGTGAATGTGATCTTTTGACCTGATATTGCCTTGCCGTTATCCGCTTTTAAAGTAACCTTATAGGCATTTCCTTTAATGATGGTAGTTGAAGCAGGGCCAGTCAATGTTGTTGCATTCTTTATTCTAAGGTTTACAGAACCTGAACTAGGACCATAATACTTGGTTCCTGCAAATTTATACTTAAGAACATATCTTTTGCCGATAGCTGAATTGATCTTCAAGCTAACTACACCTTTAGAGTTAGTGGTTTTCTTATAAGTCTTTCCTCTGTAGGTAAGAGTAACAGTCTTACCTGATAAAACATTATTGCTGGAATCCTTTAAGGTAAGATAATACTTGGTTCCTTTACCTATAGAACTGCCTGAGTTTATTATTTTAGTTGGTGTCTTAACAAATAGGGACACCTCTTTTGCAGATGCGCCATAATAGGAACTGCCAGCATACTTAACCTTTAGGTCATAAGCTCTTGGAGATGCTAAACTAATCTTTAAGCTAACAACACCTTTGGAATTAGTGGTTTTCTTATAAGACTTACCATTGATTGTGAAAGTTACTGTCCTTCCGGATAAAGCCTTTCCATTTGCATTCTTCAAGGTTACGCTATATTTATTGCCTTTTACAACAGTGCTAGCGCCAGTTAAGCTTGTAGCCATCTTAACTTTAAGGCTTACAGAACCGGAACTGGCTTTATAATACTCGTCACCAGCAAATTTATAGGTCAACTTGTAGGTTTTTGCCACTGCTCCGGTAATCTTTATGCTTACAATACCTTTAGAGTTAGTGGTCTTATTATAGGTCTTTCCATTATATGTGAGAATCACATTCCTTTTGGATAAAACCTTGCCGTCCTTATCTTTTAAAACAACAGAGTAAGTTTCACCTTTAACTGCATATTTTGTATTGGTTGAAATACTTGTTGAAGCCTTACTTACTGTCACTTTGCTTGAGGAAGATGAATTCTCATGCAAATCATCTCCTTCAAATAAAACGCTGATTGTGTATGTGCCTGCTGCTGCATCAATCTTTATGCTAGCGACACCATTGGAATCAGTAGTTCTTGTGTAATTATTTCCATTAAATGTGAAAATTAAATTTTTGCCAGATAAAACATTTCCATTTTTATCTTTTAAAGTGACGGTATAATCATTGCCATAAACCACACTTGAACTGGAAGCTTCAATGCTTGTAGAATTCTTGGTGGTTTCACCTTCAGATTGAGAATCTGCATTTAATGAATCGGACTCTATTTCAGAAGATCCAATCTTTGGATTGTCAGATTCACTAACACTATCATTTGAATCTGAATCATCACTAGACTCTAAATCAGCGACGGATAAATCTACATTTTCACTTACAGTATCCTCACTAATTGAATCTTGATTGGAAATGATATCCTGATTATCACTTATGTCACTCACATCGCTTGCTGATACAGAAGCCATTGCAAGAATAAGCAATGACATTAACAACAAAAGCAATGTTTTGTTTTTTGTTAAAATAATTTCACCTCAATACATTAAAAAAGATGAATTAATATAATAAAAAACAATATTAATTAATTTCTAAAAGACAAATATTGAAATATCTTTTTACAAATGAAAGAATTTTAGAACTAGTAATATGTCTAAAATGATTCTTTTTTAATGTTGTATAAAATTTTTTATTTAATATAATATAAATCTTTCTCTTAAAAAAAATAAAAAACAAGCAATATCAGACCTTTAAAATAAATAAAAATCAATAATTATAATTAAAATTTGAAATAAAAATATATTTATCCATTTTATAATAAAATAATAAAAAATATTGAATTAAATAAAAAAATAAGAAATTTTATTGATTAAAATTAAAAACAATCAAATAATGCTTTATTAGATAAATAAAGAACTATACATATTTATTTTATTAAATAATAGACTTATAATAACTTAATAAATGAAATATAAACTAAAATAATAGAATTTAATCAAAAAAGCATTTAATAACTCTTTTTAAATTAAAATTAAAAAAAGAAAAATCCAATATTATATATAATATTAATAAATATATAATATAAGTTTTTTTAAAAAATAAATAGATGTTTTTTTTAAAAATTAAGAACAATTCATTCCTTAAATAAAAAATAAAGCATTTAGAGTTGAAATAAAAAAAATCAATAAATAAACCTAATTAAGGTTTAAAAATCGTGATAAAAATGGAGAAATATTACTTAAAAAATAATTAAAAAAACAGCAAAAAAATAGCTTACAAAAACAATTAAAAAATAATTAAAAAAAATTAAAAAATAATCAAAAAACATTAAAAAAAAAAAAAAAAAAAAAACAACTTAAAAAATAATTAAAAAGTAAAATTTTAAAAAAATAAAAAATAGAAAATAAAGAAAATTTAAGTTTTCTTAAATCTAAGATTATCCAGAATCGGTTGATCCACTAGAAGAACCG
>SUTG01000072.1 GCA_015063035.1 Methanobrevibacter olleyae | reverse complement strand
ATTTTTTTATAATTTTTTATTTTGCTTCGATAATTTTTTTTTTCTGTTTTTAATGGTTTTTTATCTATTTTTTTAAAATTTTTTATTTTGCTTCGATTATTTTTTCTATTTTTAATAGTTTTTTATCTATTTTTTTATATTTTTTACAAAAATATGAAAAATTTTATAAGCATGTTATTACATAATATTATTATCAATTATAATTTATTTTTTATAAAATATATTTTATAAAATAATGGATTATGTTGAGGACTATGCTTTGGGAACTATATCCTAAAATTAAGGTAATTGATTCCTTATTTAAATTTGCTAGATTATAAAATAAGGAAAAATTGCTATTATTTTCCTAAAGCATAGCTATTTGTTCTTTATTTCAAATAGTTTCATAATTTTTTTCTCCTTTTCCCTTTTTTCTATTTTTTTAAGCAATTTAAAGCCTTTAAATCAAATTTATTTTACCTTTTATAAAGAAAACTTTATATAGATTACAAATTAAAATATAAATTGTTTATATAATATAAGAAATCAAGCCAATTGAAATGGCAATTAATTTTTTTATAATATAAGAAATCAGGCCAATTGAATAATCTATTTTGAATTTTAAATATATGGGGAACTGCTATGGAACTTACATCAATTCATCCAGGGGTTTATTTGCTTTATTACTTTATAATGGTTCTCTTTGCATTCATTTTCAGCGATCCCTATTTTGTAGTTACTTTTCTAGTTCTTCTATTGGTTCTGATTGCTCTTCAGGGAGTAAGTTCCGAACTTAAGAACATATTGAAGTTCTATATTCCCTTAAGCATTCTTATACTGATTCTAAATCCATTGCTTAACAGAACTGGAGCACATAAGATTTACCTTTGGTCCAACTTCTTTGTAACTTATGAAGCCATTGCATATGGGGTTATAATGACTTTAGCACTTCTTATTGTGATTTTGGTGTTCTCATCATACAACAGGTCAGTTTCATATCAGGAAATGCTTTACATTTTCTCTAAGAAATTGCCTATCATTTCAATGATAATAGTGATGGCATTGAGATTCATTCCTCTTATCAATTCAAGAGCTATTGAAGTTCAAAAGCTGAATAACCTTAAGAATAATGGAATTGAAATGGAAATGGATAGTGATGAATCTAATGATTCTGATGATTCTGATTCTTTGGATTTGGATCAATTCAATTCAAACATCAATACAGATTATGATTCAAAGATTGTAAACAATCTAAAGTCAAACAAGAGAGTGGCAGCTATCATTAAGGAAGCGAAGACACTTGGCAAAATCATGGGAATAACCGTTTCATGGTCTTTAGAGGAATCCATGTTTACAGCAAAATCCATGAAGGCAAGAGGATACAATGCTACTGAGAGAACAAGCTATTTGTCCTACAAGTTTGGAAATGCTGATTATGCATTCATAGCATTGATAATCGTTACAGTTGGAATAATCATTGCAGGGCTCCTAAAGGGAGTGGGAATGATTAACATTTACCCTTCAATTGACTTTAGATTCAGCAATCTGCCATTCAATATCTATTATTTGGCGTTTATTGTATTCTTATTGCCTTTAATTTATCTAGAAATCAAGGAGCGTATCCTATGGAGAAATTAGAAATTAAGATGATGCGTATCCAAATGGAGGAGAATCCATGGCATTGATTGAATTCAATAACTTTAGCTTTGCATACATGAATTCAGATGGAACTGAATCAGAGGCCGAGTCATTAGACAACATTAATCTTGAAATCGATTATGGTGACTTTGTTCTCTTATGCGGACCGTCCGGATGCGGTAAAACCACTTTGCTCACTAATCTTAAGAAGGAATTGATGCCTGCAGGCAGAAGATCCGGTGAAATCAAGTTCAATGGAACAAGGATAATTGATATGGATGAGATTTCCTCCGCTTGCGATATAGGATACCTATTCCAAAATCCAGATAGCCAAATAGTTACAGACACTGTAATACAGGAGATTGCATTTCCGCTTGAAAACATTGGACTTCCTACAGAAGAGATAAGAAACAGAATAAGTGAAATTGTTGCCTTTTTTGGAATCAATGGCATACTTCACAAGAATGTGAATGAATTATCAGGTGGACAGAAACAGTTAGTCAATCTTTGTTCACTCCTTGTCTTAAGGCCAAAAGTCCTTCTTCTAGATGAGCCTATGTCACAGCTTGATCCAATCGCTTCATATGAATTCTTATCAATAGTTAGAAGACTTAATGAGGAATTTTCAATAACAGTGATCATGAGCGAGCATAAGGCAGACAGCATCTTTCCATTCATTGACAAGGCAGTGTTCTTGAAGGAGGGAAAAATAGAGTTTGTAGACAATGCACATAATATCTGCAGTGAAGTCATTGATGATGAAATATTTGAAAATTACCTTCCTGCAGTTACCAAAATATACAACTCACTTTCCGTTAGGTATCCAAGTTTAATTAAATTGAATACTCCTTTAAGCATTCGTGAAGGAAGACGTTGTCTTAATACAATACATGATGATTTAATTAAAATTAGCAATGGTGATGATAATTCCAATAATTTGGATAATGACAATCTACATATCACTAATAAAAAATACCATTCTCAAGAAAAATCAGGCATTTTGGATAAGATTTCCCTTGGTGGAAACAAGAATGCACTGATAAAGATGAATGGAATATACTTTGCATATGAAAAGGAACATCTGATTTTAAAGAATCTTGATTTTGAATTGGAAAAAGGCGATTTTGTCAGCTTGATTGGTGGAAATGGAGTTGGAAAGTCAACATTTCTCCAATTGATGGTTGGAATATTGAAGCCGATTAAAGGTAAGGTCAATTATAAGAACGGAATAAAACTGGCTTATGTTCATCAGAACCCTATGATTCACTTTTCCAAGGACAATGTGAAGGAAGAGTTCTTGGAATCAATACTTGAATCAAAGCTTTTGCAAAATAATTCAGTTGGATTCAATAAGGAAACCTATGACAATCTATTGAAAATGTCTAATGAGGAATTCATTGAATCAGATGTTTTGAATGGCTTGGAATTTGACTCAATTGAATTCAAGTTCAAGGAACTGATTGAATTCTTTGACATTTGCGAATTGATTGACAAGCATCCTTACGATTGCAGTGGAGGAGAGCAGCAAAAGATAGTGATTGTCAAGGCATTGCTTCAAAATGCTGATGTATTGGTATTGGATGAGCCTACAAAGGGTCTTGACCCGATATCAAGCAAGAATCTTGCAAATATATTGAATTCCCTTCGTGACAATGGAATCACAATCCTTATGACAAGCCATGACCTGGACTTTGTTGCAAACAACTGCAAGCGTTGTCTCATGCTATTTGACAAGGATATTCAGATTGATGACGACCCTAAAGTGATTTTTGCTGAGAATAACTTCTATACAACCTTTGTAAACAGGATGGTAAAGGATTACGTTCCGGAAATAGTCACTTTAGATGACTTAAGGTATAAATGGGATTTAAAGTAATTATGTCAATATCAATAGCTGAGGATTAAAAAAAGTTTTAATATAATAAATAATGATTATTTTCTAATTTGAGAGTGTGTGATAATTTTTAATGATTATTTTCTAATTTGAGAGTGTGTAATAATGAGTGCAATGGATCAAATGTTAACAAATATGACTACAAGTGGAAATGCGGTGGTGAATAGTCAGATATTTACCATTACCATGGTAATTTTCTTAATCCTTTTCATTGTAGGAGTGTTTTATGCAATATTCAAGATGTATGAGGCTAAAAAGCCACCGGTTGAATCTATCGTATTGATTGCTGTATTGACAGCTATTGCAGTTGTAGGGCGTATCATTCTCATGTCAATTCCAGCTGTAAACTTGGCATCTTTCATTATAATAATGGTGGGTGTAGTCTTTGGCAAGGAGGAAGGTTTCCTTGTTGGTGCATTGACTGCATTCGTATCAGGTCTCTTTATGGGAATGGGATACTGGGTCCTGTTCCAGATGCTTGCTTGGGGACTTATGGGAGCCAGTGCAGGATTCCTTGCTTCCAGATTTGACAATGTAGGATTCAGAATAGTGTTTGGATTGGTTTGGGGATTCCTGTATGGTTGGATTACCGACATTTCAGCTATTTTCTATTCAGGAACAGCTTTGGAAATCACTCCAATCATTGCATTATACCTTAATGGTGTAAGCTATGACTTAACCCACGGAGTAACCAATGCAGTGCTTTTAGTGGTATTGTATGATTGGTTCAAGAAGATGTTTACCAGAGCAAAAGTGAAATACTTGTCCGGACATTCTTCTGATAGTGAAAGCATTAGTCTTAGTGACTAATGTTTTATTTTTTCTTTTTTTCTTCATCAACAATTTTTTATAATTTATCTTAGTTAATCTTTTTATTTTCTCATTTATGTTTATAATTTTCACTTATTTTTAAAATCTTAACTGAAAATTAAGCAAATCTTATTTTAATGTATTATTATAACTGTATTTTAGTAATAACTTTATATATGATAAATTACATAATATCAAATAACTAAAAATTAGTCAATTCAATTTAACTGAAATTTTATGAGTGAATTTCTTTATTGAAGTTAAATTGCTAATTTTAGTTGTTTTTTTAAAAATATTATGGAGATATATTATGGTAGCAAAAACAGTTATGAAAACTATTATTACATTAGTAACCACTGCATTCGGTTTAGTTGCAGGTTTAGCATGGAACGATGCTATCCAAAAGTTAATTGAAACTTTAGTAGGTACTGGAGACGCACTTAACGGATTATTCATTTATGCTATTGTTGTAACCATTATTGCAGTTGTTGTAACCATCCTTCTTGCTAGAATTGCAGCAAAAATGGGTATTGAAGTAGATGATGAAGTTAAAGGAGAATAAATAGTTTTTATTATATTCTCTTTTTCATTTTTTGTTTTAATTTTATATTTTTTTAATGTTTTTTAAAATCTTTTTTTATAATTATTATTGATTTTTCATATTTTGTTGATTGTTTGTTTAAGGGGGTTTAAAATGGCAAAATATTGTGGAAACTGCGGTAGGGAACTTTCTGATGAGGCGAAGTTCTGTCCCAATTGCGGTCAGGAGTATATTCCAAGGTACAAGGCAGATCACTATTCAAGTTCACAGACTAAAAATGAGTTTGACGGCCCATTTGATGATTTTGACAATAAAAGCTCTACAAATCCCTTTGAAAGCTCTTCCAAAAGGACTTCATCCAACAGTTCAGGCAATGCCAAAAGCAGTTCCAAAAGTTCAGAAAGCTTTCCTTGTGGGAAGGTATGCCTAGTTCTTTTCATAGTGATGATGCTGTTTTCAGCGATTTCCTATTATGCATATGACAATACAGGGGATTATGACACTTCCATTATAGAGGATAGTGCAGACAACCTATCTGTCGATAAATATAGATACGATAGGAGTCCTCATGAAGATTGGGGAGATATGGACTCAAATGGGCATTATAGGATACCAATTGATAAGACTGCTTATTTGAGCGGTGAAGGAGAGGTTCAGCTCATAGATTCAAACCATTCTTACAATATCGAATCCGAAGGATTCAACATAACTGAATATGAAACATATTATGTGAGTGTGGATGATAATGATTGGTATGTCCTGAACATATTCAAATGCAAATTCGAAACTCCTTCCCAAAGACAGGTCTATTCAACAGATCTTGATGATGGAGACCCAATCATCATTTATGGTGGAAAGGGAGATTATTCCGGCTATGGAATAATCATGCCTAATTCAAGCGATAATGAGACCTATAAGAATCTTGACTTTTTAGAGTCTATTTTCTATTATAACAGTGAATGATGATTCTTAAAATTATTTCTCTTTTATTTAAATCCTTTTTTCTAAATTTTTATTAATTTTACTTATTTAATTTATTTTTTTTATTAATATTTTTTTAAATTCAATTTTATTAATTTTATTTATTTTATTTTTTTTTTTATTTATTTTTTCTATTTTTTTTTTTTTTTTTTTTTTTTTTTTTTTTTTTTTTTTTATTTTTTTTATTTATTTTTTTTTTTATTTTTTTTAAATTTTTTTTTAATTTTACTTATTTAATTTATTTTTTTTTTTTTTAGTTATTTTTTCTAAATTCAATTTTTTTAATTTTACTTATTTAATTTTATTTTTTTACTAATTCTTTTAAATTTAATTTAATTAATTTTAATTTCACATCTTCATATTTCAA
>SUTG01000033.1 GCA_015063035.1 Methanobrevibacter olleyae | reverse complement strand
CAGGACAGATAACGGTTCCATCAGGACAGATTGTCACGCCTTGAACCAAAATATTCAAACAGCTTCTATTGTTGCAAAGGTAAGTTTCACCAGGGCCAATTGTTTTAATGGAGTTTCCATCAATTAGGAGATTCCTTGAGTTGAATGAGAACAATGCTGCAGTGAAGTAATTTCCTTTTGCTTCCAAGCTGCTGTTGATTATCTTACAGTCATTGGAATCCAAGACATAAACTGCAAATGCAGAATACGGGTCATATATTGAAATATTACAATTGCTAATGGTAACATTGTTAGAATTGCTTATTTGAATACCCCATAAACGGTCAGCAAATTTAGTGTTAGGATTATCAATAGTAATTCCTTCGAAAACTACACCATCAATGTCTGAAATAATGAATGTAGTGTCCTTGAATACTGCATTTATTCCTTGAATGGTTACTTTTTTATTAATATTCAATTTGCCTTTGCTTGAGAAATTTCCCATAAATATGATGGTGTCATTATCCTTGATTCTATCCTTAAGGGAACCAGTGATAGTGAAATACTTGTCAAAATTGTTTTCGTTAATGATGTGAAGGGTTTCATTATCAATTACAGGTTCACCAGAAGTGCCAATTATGATATTGTTGCTTGGATAAATATTAGTGCAAGCAGGATCCTTATAAATTGCTCCCTCATCTGAAGTACTGTATAATGTATTGTTTTGTATAATAATGTCATGAGGGAAAATATCTCTTGATTGTTTTTCAATGCGGATTGCATTTTGATTGTTGGAGTCAATGACATTTACTTCTATATTGATATCAGAATGACTTCCTTTAATGTATACACCATATGCACTAACATTGAAATTATTGTTGGTAATGGTAACGTTACTTCCAGCTACATTTACTCCTGAACCATTACAGTTTCTAACAATATTGTCACTTACAATGGAATTTTTAGCAACATGAATAATCGCACCACTTGCATTAATATTAGAATCTGAAATAATATTTTCTTTTACAATTGAATTAGTAGTTGCATAAATAGCATAGTCCCCACCATCGTCATTTGTATTTCCACTATACCATGTACCATGGATTTTAGAAAGAACATTTCCTATAATCTTATTGCCTGATTGAGTAGCACCAATACCCCTATATACATTGTAAATAGTATTGTTAATTATCTCATTATTGGCACCCATTACTTGGATACCATAAGTAAATGAAGAAGGTAATGGAGTTTTACCCTCTTCATCAACTGCCCATTCAATTCCCCTAATACTATGAACAGTATTATTAAAAATGATATTATATGCATTTACACCACCACCTTGACCCATATTTCCTCCACCAAGATAACCGGTAAGGTAAATAGCATTTGAATCATTTGTTATGACATTATTGTTAGAGATATTATTGTAAAAAGTGCCACTTAATACAATTGCTGAAGGATGACCCCAACCAGTTACATAACAAGTGGTTTGAACTCTGTTATTGAAAATATTTGAGTTATTTACTGTATTAAACAAAATTGGATAAGACCCTGTGGCATTTGAGAAAAGATAACAATTTGATATGCTAATACTACTAACATTATAAACATCAAAAATAGGGGTAGTTAACTTACTCATATTTGCTTTTAGATTAGTTATATTAGTTCCTTGAGCACCGTTCACAATTTTAAAATTACAGTTTGTAAAACTTGCAGTTCCATCAGTTGATGTAAGATCCAAAGGAATATTTATTATAAAAGTTTTAGAATTGAATGTTCCTGAAAAGTCTAAAGTGTCTCCAGACTTCAATTTGCCAGGAATCATATTTCCACTTCCATTGAAGTAAGTGGAATACTTGCTTTCTGTAAATGTTACAGTAGATGCAAGAACATCAGAATCGGAACTGGCTCCAAGACTGTTTTTCACACCTACCTCACTTTCAACATCATCAACACTTCCAATACCCTCACTGATAGCCTCGTTTTCTCCTGCATCAGCAATGATATTTTCAGCATTTACATTGTCATCAATACTGGAATCATCGATTTCATCAACAGCCGTTTGTGTAGCTGTCAAATCAATATTAGCATCACTATCCCCCATCATATTTGAATCCATTTCACTTGCACTTGCAGATCCAATAGCTAATATCAATAATAGGGATAATCCCAATATTGGAATAAGTTTTTTAGAATTCATATGTTAAACACCTCGATTTATATATAAATCAATTCAAGCATTCTAGATTTAAATAATCGATTATTAAATTATATTTCATTTTAATAAGAATTTATTAATAATTAAATCATATTTGAGAAAAAAATAAAATATAATTTAATAAATATAAACTAAAATTTACACATTTATATTTATTAAATTATAATAATATAAATTTATCTAAAAGAGTCTAAAAAGTAATAAAAAAGAAAAAGCAATATTTAAAAAAACTAAAAAATAATAAAAATAGAAACTTCAATAATTTGAAATATTAATTTTTGCCAGGTATTTTCCAATAAAGAAAAAAAATGGAATAAATAAATTTGATTTATTTATTCTCCTCAAATAAGTTTTATTCCTCATCATCTTCGTCTTTTGTACCTAAGAAAGAGAAACAGAACAATAAGACAAGCAATAAAGCAGCTAATGGTATGGCTAAACCATTAGATATTGATTTAGAAGCCACTTCTTCTATTTCACTGACAATAATGTCCTCTCCTTCTCCAGCATCTCCAGCGTCCCCTGCACCATCATTTGCAGAAGATTGGGCATTTGCATTGAAATTGGAATTTACATTACCGAATGCGCTTGCCCCATTTGAGTCAGCTTGACCTGAATTTGATGAAGTCCCCCTTGTATGGATAGGACTTCCTCTGTTCTTGTAATTGGAATTAGTGGATGAATTGGCATTGGAAGAATCTCCATTTGGATTATATCTAGACCCATAGTTTCCAGAAATCATATTCTTACCAGACCTATCATTAATTGTTTCTGAACCGCCTCCACCTTTACTAGATAACCTATTATTTGTAATGGTATTATCAGTCGAAGTCTCATCAATGTCTACTGTATCATCAGCATCAGTTAGAACATCATTTTCCTCAATCCTATTATCTGTAGACCAAGTTTGAAGGGATATAGGAACATGCAACAATTTTACGGAATCCGGATGCTCCGGACCTTGAGCAGGGTCTTGACTTTTATTTCCAAAAGTTCTTACCGTATTGTTTGTAATGTTATTATGAGATGATGCATATAGAGCAATTGTGGCAAAACTACCATTGGCGTATATGTTATTGCCATCAATCTCATTATAATTTGATGAATAAAGTTCTATAGCATAAATCCCTGCTTTACTTGTACTATTAATAGTATTGTTCTTAAATTTGGTTCCTTCAGATATTTCACCAGTAAATCCATAAGTATAATTGTTAGAATCTAATCTGAAGTAGTTCTCTTCTACAATTGTATCCTTAGAGTTGTGTCTTAAGATCATACCCATAGCAAAGTAATCAGCTTCAATTGTAATATTGTTCTTGCTAAAAATGTTCTCACATGCATAAGTGACTGATTTACTTGTATCATCTCCAGAAGAACCCATTCCATAAAGGAAAGGATCATGCCCATGAATGTATACATTGTTTTCACTGATATTGTTCCTATTGGAATCATAGTAAATGTAGAGACCTATTAGAATGTTTACGGAAGGATTGTAAGGCACTTGGAAACCTTCCACAGTTGAAGTGACCTCAATGTCATTGTGAATGAACTGATTGTCGCTTGAGAAGTCCAATATCACGCCATATGTTTTGGAAAGCTCAGAAATACTGCGAACCCCATCGATACAAATGGTTTCATAATAAGGATACAATTCACTTGTTCCAATAGCTAAGATGCTATTGTTTTCAATAAGTGTATCATATGTTTCATAAGTCAAGAGAGCAAATACCAAATTGTCCCCTTGGCATCTTATGCTGTTGTTTGCAACTGTATTGTTATAGGAGTCGCAAAGGTAAATTCCATATGAGGTATTCTTATCCCATATTGTGATATTGTTTCCTGTAATCACCTCATTATCCGCTTCATAAACATAAATTCCCCATAGATTGCAATTGCTGTCATCAGTACCGTTGTTTATAATATTGAAGTCCTGTACCTTACAGTTAGAGGTATTTACAAAGACAGTGGTATCCCTTAAGAATGCATTGTCACCAATAAGGCTGACAATCTTGTTCAAGACAATCTTGCCTTTAGGTGAAAAGCTGCCGCTGAATACCAACACATCCCCATCCTTAACATTGTCTCTTAACTTGCCGTTTGAATCGAAATAGGTATTGTAGTTCTCTTCAGTTACCTGATAAACGGTAACATCACCCCATTCAGGCGAATAGTCAATTGAAATAGGATAGAGGATAAGCCTATCCCCAATGTGATTGTTTTCACATAACCAGCTTTCAGTAGATGACTGTGCAATGTTTATTGCATAATCATTTGAAGTGTAGATAGTGTTATTGTAAATGGAAATGTTATAAGGCCTGCTGGATCTTGATTGGTAAATGGATAGAATTCCAATTCCCAATCCGGAACCTTGGTTTGCGCCAATATTGGATAATGAGTTTACAATGTTGTCATAGACTTCAGTATCTTGAGGAGTACCCTTAATGCTTATTCCAGCACCTGATAAGAAGTCTATTGTATTGTTGTGAACCCTTGAATTGTGACCGCCTTCAACATCCCCTATTCTTATGCCTTCTCCACTGCTGTTTATCTGGATATAGTTTCCGTAAACGTCACTGTTGGAACCTACAAGGATACCTGCTCCAATCAAATCTGCATTGTAAATGGAGTTATTTGCAATTAAGGTGTCATTTCCACCATAAATTCCGTAATCTCCACCAAGCCCATTGTTCTCATCAAAACCTGTTATATTGTATATCCTGTTTCCGGTAATGATATTGTGAGGATAGCTTGAATGGATACCCCTATACATGCGGATAATGGTATTGTCAGCTACAGTGTTGTAGTTTCCAGTCAAATAGACACCGTAAGACCAAAATGAAGGAGTCTCAGCAGTTGCTCTGATCGTATTGTTAGCTATGATATTGTTATTGGATATGGAAGCTCCATAACATAGGTATACTCCATAGGAATTTTCAACTGTGATGTCATTGTTAACAATTGAATTCCAATGGGCATCCCTTAAGCTGATACCGGAATGCTGCCAACTGCTATTGTCTCCTGAATTCTCTTCATCAGGATTGACCTCTGATGAGTCTATTGCAGTGTTTACTGGAACAACAGTCTTAATGATATTGTTTTCCACAATACAATTATAGGTAAAGCTGTCAAGGGAAATAGGATAGCCGTTATGTCCTGTAGTGAATATGTCATTGTTTGAAACCTTTATGCAACTGGAACCGATTACCCAAACTGCAGATATATCTGGAAGGTCTGATTCAATCTTCAAGTTGGAAACAATTGCATCATAGGCAAAATTCTCATTAGAAACGCCTTGGTAATATATTGGAGAATTCTTCAATATTGCATTGTTTTCAGTGCTTGTAATTGTCAAAGGAATATTTATTATGAATTTCTTATTAGAAAAATTACCAGACAAATTAATAGTGTCATTAGCCTTCACTAATGAATTGATTAAATTACCATCAGAATCAAAATAACTTGAATAATTATCTTCGCTTATGGTGTGAATTGTCTTTTCACCATCTCCAAGATTAGATTCGGACTGTGGATTTTCATTTGATCTTTCTTCATTGGAATTATCTGCATTGGATATGATATCATCATCGATTGCATCAGAAATGGAATCGGATTCGGAACTTTCTAAAGCCCCAAGATCATCAAGTTCTGGAACATTGGAAACTGGACTGGATTCCAAGCTATCTGATAAATTATAATCCAAATAATCGATATTTGATGCACAAGCAGTGTTTAATCCTATTAAAAGAAAAGCCATAATGAATATTAAGCTAAAACCGATTATTCTTTTACTTCTCATCAAACACCTCCAGTAATTTTCTTACGTTCAACAACTATTATCCATAAACTAAAACCTAAAAAACTTAAAGAACAACTTATTTTCTATAATTTTAAGTATAATTTTAAGTTAATTAAAAAATTTTAAATTAAGTTAAAGTTTATTGTTTAAAAATATTTTTCAATTAAAGTTTCTTTATAAAATATAAAATATATTTGAAAATATATTTGATACATTATTAATTTATAATTTTTAATATTAATAAACATATCCCATATAATAATGAAAATGTAAAAATAGAAAAAAGGAAAGAGAATGCAGAAAGTGAAAAAAAGCAAAAAAATGAGAAAAATTAGATTATATAACAGTGTTATATAACTGTTCTATAAAAAAATAGCAGGGCCTAGATTTGAACTAGGGCTCTCGGGGTTATGAGCCCCGCGGGATCACCAGACTACCCCACCCTGCTAAACGAATAAACAAGGATAAGTTCCTTTAACATTATAATATTAGACACCATCATATATAAATATTTGCATAAGAAAGGGAAAGAGCCCCCTATCATAAATAGCAATAAAATATAGAATAAAGTTTAAAATAAAAAATGTAAAAAAAGAATAAAAATTTATTCTTTTTCAGCTTCCACTACAACTTCTTCTGCTTCCTCTAAATCTTTTTCTGCCTCTTCTAAAGCTTTGAGACGTTTATCAAGATCTTCGATTTTAGCATCAGTCGCATTTGTGAACTCACTGAATCTTTTCTCTAAGGCTTCGATGCTGTCACAAGCAGTGGCATATCTTTCTTCTAAGGAGGATAAATCATCAGTAGTCACTAAGGACCAGCTTTCAATCAATTCCTCACTTCTTTCATCCAAGAATGAATCCAATCTTTTTGAAAATGCATCTGTAGTGTTAGCATAGGATTTGTCAATGTCCTTAAAGGTATATTTAATCTTATCACCCATGGATTTCTTCTCTTGAATATCATCATCGACAAGAGAATTAACATCATTGTCCTTAGGTGAAAACTTAAGAATTTCCTTAATGTCAATATTTCCATCATTCGCTGTCTTAATGTAATAATATACTAAAAACACTATAGCAGCAACTAAGATAATGACAGCTAATAATTCAATAATATCCATAATAAAACCTCATTATAAGAATTCATTAGTCTAAAAAACTTAAACAGATTTATCTATAAAATAATCATTATATTCATTAGTCTAAAAAAAACTTAAACAAAATAAGTTAATAAATAAATTAATAAATAATTATAGAAACTGATTATCTATTTTTTGTTTAGTTTTTTCTCTTTTTCTTCAATTTCCTTAAGCATTTTTTCAAGCTTTTTAAGTTCGGTTTGAGCTTCAAGACGAGCTAAACGTTCATTGATTTCACTGTGCAAGTATCCTACATTGCTCATGACTTCCGCAGTGGAATCCCTGATTTGTGTGAGTTGTGCTTGTTGTTCTTCAGGCAATTGAATTGGATTTTCCATAATGCGCTTGTTTTCTAAATCCTTTTCAACCATAGCTATTTTCTTAAGCTCAATTTCTTTTTCCATTAATTTTAAAGTATTATTGGATTGACTTACCTTTTTCCATTGGCTTACAACAATGATTACAACAACAGCCAATATAATTACTAAAATAAGCATAAAGATTTGATCTGGAATAACTTCAGCAGCCATATTCTTTCCTCCATAATATCATATGAATCATATTTTAAAAATTCATTAAAACCGATTAAATTAAAAATTATTCAAATATAAATTAAAGATATTTAAATAAGAATAAGTATATTATATAATTAAGAGTATATAAAAATTTTTATAAAAATGTTTAAAAATTTATGAATATACTGACATATTATGATTAACTAATACTAAAGAAATTAAAAAAAATATTTACATAAAACCAAAGTGATAATATGGTTGATGAAATTAAATCTTATGAAGAAGCTGGAAAAATCGTATCAAAAGTAAGATCAGATGCTTCAAAAATGATTCAAAACGGTCTGCCGATTCTTGAACTTGTAGAATTTGTAGAAAGCGAGATACTGAAGTCCGGTGCAGGGATTGCATTTCCTTGCAACGTTTCAATAAACGAAATCACTGCTCATTACACCTCTCCTGCAGGAGACACCAACAAGATGGTGACCGGAGACTTGGTAAAGCTTGACCTTGGAGCTGAAGTCAACGGTTACATTGCAGATTCCGCTGTGACAATAATGGTTCCTGGAGACAATCTCGAAGAGCTCTTTGATGAGGAAACATTGGAACTCAACCAAAGAATCATTGATGCATCAGCAGCAGGGCTTGAAGCTGCAATCAGCACTGTAAGGGCAGGCGTTAAAGTCTGTGATATAGGCAGAGCAGTTGAAGAGGCAATTGCAGAGTACAACCTTAACCCAGTGAGAAACCTTACAGGCCATAGCCTTGAACACTGGAACTTGCATGCAGGTATTTCAGTGCCGAATTATGACAATAATGATCCAACAATTCTTGAGGAAGGACAAGCTGTAGCAATCGAACCTTTTGCAACAAATGGTGAAGGTATTGTAAATGACTGCAATGGTGCATATATCTTTTCATTTTTACAGTCCAAACCATTTAGAATGAAAAATACTCAAAGGATGCTTCAACATATTGAAAAGAATTATCGTTACTTGCCATTTAGTGGACGCTGGCTTACAGAAAACTTCAATGAACATAGAGTGAACTCTGGCCTTAAGCAATTGGGGGACGCTATGGCAATTTATCCATATGCTGCACTTAAGGAAAGAACAGGCGCATGGGTATCACAAAAGGAACATACCTTGATTGTTGAAAGTGATGGTTGTCATATTACCACACTCTAAATTTCTTTTTTTTAATAATTTTTTAATATTTTAAATCTTTTTTTATTCTAGGCTTTTTTTAAAAATAGTTGAGGATAATGCCTAAAATAATCCTTTTTTAAAAATGTTTTAAAATTTTTATAAAAAATAGACAGAAAGGATAATTTGAATTGAAAAATTAGATTTAAAAAAAATAAAAAAAGATCTAGGATTTGAGCATATGCTCAAACACTAGATTAAAATAAACTAACTTATTTTATTTTAATTTTACCAGTCTTTTTAGTAACTGCTTTGTATTGGGTGTCACCTGCAAATTTAACTGTGTACTTAAAGGTTCCTTTCTTAGTTAATTTAACTTTGAAGGTTGCTTTACCTTTTTTGTTGGTTTTTACAGTGTATTTCTTCTTATTGACAGTTAAGGTAATTTTCTTCTTAGCGATAGCTTTACCTTTAGAGTTCTTAAGAGTAATTACAACTTTTTTGGTTTTTGCAGTACGTTTGAAAGTCTTCTTAGGAGCAGTTATTTTGGTTTTCTCCTTGTTGAGTTTAACTTTAACTGATTTGGTTGAAGCAACGTAAACACTGTCACCTGCGAATTTAATGCTTACAGTGTAGGTTTTTGCAGCTTTTAAAGCTAATTTGACAGTAGCAACACCTTTAGCATTAGTGGTTGCAGTGTATGTTTTGCCGTTTACAGTGAAAGTGACTTTCTTGTTAGCAAGAACATTACCCTTTGCATCTTTCAAGGTTGCAGTTAATTTTTTGGTAGTAGCAGTTGCCAAGAAAGTTTTTCCAGATGCAGTGATAGCAGTCTTAATCTTATTGATAGTTAATTTTGCAGTAGCATCTGAACCTCTGTAGTTGTCATCACCTAAGTAGAAGACATCTACATTGTAGGTTCCACCTTTATTGAGAGCGAATGGCAATGCAGCAACACCTTTAGCATCAGTGGTTAACTCATATACCTTGTTGTCAAATACAACTTTTACAGTTTGATTTGCTAAAAGCATACCACTTACAGTTTTTAAGGTAATCTCTAATTTGCCTTCACCGCTAGGAGCTGCAGTAACAGTCATGTCACTTACTTCAATTGCAGTGTCTAATCTGACTGCACTGGTTTCAGTTACATCATTGTTGTTCATTTCAACATTGGTGTTTCCATCTCCAATTAAGATAGCAGCATTTGCAGTGCCTAAACTGTCGGAAGATGTAATGGTAGTGTAGTCTCCGCCATCAATAGCAACTTTGTTGTCTTCAATGACTACTCCATTTTGTTTGTTGATACCAATACCTACAGCACCAGTACCTTTAGCATCTATTTCGTTTGCACGGATAATGGTGTCAGTACCGGAAGTGGTTGCAGTGATACCGTAAGCTTGGGTAGCTGCATCTACACTAATGATGTTGGATGAAATAACTGCATCGGTTAATTGATCAGTAGCAACACCGTAAGCTGCACCATTGGATTTGGAATCAATAGTGTTTCCGTCAATGACGACATCATCACAAGCACTTACATAAATACCTTCAGCCATTCTTGATCCGCCATCAAGATTTACATAGTTCTCAAATATATTGATGTTGCTGTTTCTGTTTTCAGATCCCCAAGTTTGGAATACATCAATACCATAAAGGTATCTGCAAGATCCTTCCATAAAGATGTCATTGTTATTTATAAATACATCGTGACAACCTAAGGCACCGCTTTCAACTTCAATACCATATACAGAGGAACCCCACTTTGAACCAGTTTGATCAACAAAGTTAGGAACAACGATCTTGTTGTTTTGTATAGTTACATTGCTTACATCTTTAATGTAAATAATACCAATGGAACCGGTAGTGTCATCACCAGTGAATTCCATATTTAAATCTTCAATTACAGAGTTATCTGCACCTTGAACAAGATTGACTGTAGTGTTGACTAATTTATTATAAGGAACTCCTCTAATGTTTACTCCAATGTCAAAGACTAATTTTTTGTTTGTTAGGTCATCTAAAAAGATTAAATCTCCTGCAGAAATAGGAGCATCATCTTTAAGGGTTCCATCATCATTGAAGTAATTAGCATAAGTGTCATCAGAAATTAGAATACCTTGATCAACTTCATTGTTTTCAAAACTTACATACTCTCTGTAACTTTCACTATTGATCTCTTCAGCCAAAACATTGGTAGTAACTTTATTGTCTTTAACTACGATGTAATAGTCATCTTCAGCACTAGCAGCATTGAATTGCACACAAAGTGCAGAAGTGTGATTACCTAAAGCATCACCAGTAGTCATATCAGCAGCAGAAGTACCAATAGCAGTCACATCATTGCCTTCAACAGTCATATTATAGATTTGACCACCAATACCGATAACTCCTTTTTTAGATTTAGCAACCACAGTGTTATTAACAATAGTGGTATTCAAATCAAATTGATAACACAATGGCATATTGAAATCATATTCTGCCATATCAGGGTCATAGCCATCAGCACCAAAGCTTAAAACAGTGATAGCATATACCATAAAGTCACTGCTGACATCCACATTATTGTCTTTAATTAAAACATTTCTAGGAGATGTGAGAGTGCCTTCATAACCTGCATAATAGAAAACATATTGAGCAGAATCAGCTACTTGAATACCATACGCACAGAAATCACCAGTATTAGCTACAGTAACCTTATTAGCTTCAACCAATACATTATTAGGATTATCTAAGTAAATACCTTCACCCACACAGTCCCCAACATTCACATCAATCACATTGTTAGAGATAACAATGTCCTCAGGGTTAGCTAAAGCACCATATGAACCTAATTGGATACCATAGGAGTAAGAAGCATCTCCAGTAACGAAAATGTTATTGTTTTCGATATTTAATCCGGAAATGAAACCATTAGCATTTACACCATAAACACTGAAATATTCACTATCTTCAGGGGTAATACCCACAATATTCATAGTATTGTCCTTAATGGTAATATTAGTGGATAAATCTTTAACAGCCACTGCATTCTTATTGGTGTTAGTGAAAGTTAAACCGGAAATAGTAATAGAACCCGCCATACCAGTACCATCACCAATGGTAATAGTACCATTGTTAATAATACCTGCACCTTCTTTACCGATAATATTAATTTGAGAACCAGAAGTAATCTTAATATCCTTATTGGTTAAAGTGCCAACATTCAAAGTATAATCACCAGCAGCACTTAAAGCATCAGTAGCAGTACCATCCTCATTGAAATAAGTAGAATAACTATCATCATCGAGATCATAGCTTTGTGGTTCGTCACCTAGAACAGCACCGCCTGCATCTTCAACAGTCTCATCTGCAATATTTGCAGTACTTAAATCATCTGCAGTGTCTGTAACTTCGACAGATTCCTGAATGTCACCATCTTCAACAGCGACAATTCCAGCATCGTCTACAGATTCCGCACTTACAGCCCCAATAGCTAATATTGAAACCAATAAAATAGCTAAAACGACTGTGAATTTATTAAGCTTCATATAAAAAACCTCTTTAAATTCATAATACATATAATTATTTCTTAAAAAATTTGTTTACAAAATAACCAAAATACTTGATAAATTTTGATTACTAATATATATTTATATAATTATTAAAAAGGTTTTCTATTATAATTTATAAATAATAAAATATAATTGAAATTGATATAATAAAAAATTAAAGATAATGAATATTTTAAAAGATATAAAGGAAAAATAATAAAAAAATAAAGGAAATGAATGAAAAAATAGGAAAAAGTGAAGAAAAAAATAGAAAAGTAAAGAAAAAATAAAGGAAATGAATGAGAAAATAGGAAAAACTAAAAAAATAATTTAAAATAACTATTTGATTTTAAGCTTGGCCTTCTTACTTGTTTTCAAGTATGTGCTGCCTCCAGCAAACTTGACTGTGAACTTATAGGTTTTCCTCTTGGATATCTTAACTTTCACAGTTGCTACTCCTTTCTTGTTTGTTTTTGCTGTGTATTTCTTGCCGTTTACAATAAATGTCAATTTCTTTTTGGCAAGTGCCTTGCCGCTTTTTGTCTTCAGTGTAGCAGTTAGTTTCTTGATCTTTTTAGACTTCTTGTAAGATTTGTTCTTTACAATCAATTTTGTAGGGACCTTCTTTACATAAAGCTTTAAGCTTTTGCTCAAAGGACTGTAAACATTATCCCCTGCAAACTTTACGGTTACGGCATAAGTCTTAGCAAGGCTTACCTTGACTTTTACACTAGCCACCCCTTTTGAATTTGTGTAAGCGGTGTAAGTTTTGCCGCTTATGATGAAACTGATTTCCCTATTTTTAATCAGTTTTCCATTGATATCCTTGAAGGTTGCTGTCAAATACTTGTTAACATTGACATAGTAAGACTTGTTTGGAGCGCTTAAGCTTGCCTCTTGCTTATTGACAGTTACTTTTCCAGGGGCAAATGATGCACTATATCCCATATCCCCTAAGAAGCTGACTAAAAGATTGGAAATGCCGTAATTATTTATATTTACTGGAAGCTTGACCTTTCCATTTGAATCGCTTACCAAGTTATAGATTGCATTATTGTAGGAAATGTGAATGGATTTATTGTACAATCTATTTGCATTTTCATCCATTAATTCCACTTCAAAATACCCAAACATGTTTCCATAAATATCCTTATCTAAAGCAGTGCAGACCAAATGGACAGGCAAAATAAAAGTTTTCACTCCATCATTGAAATTGATCTCATTGGAGTCGGAGTCATTGAATAGGTAATATTTGACCTGATTCATGTTTTCAATCAGGTTATTGTTCTCAAGATTGATTCCATTTGCAATTTCAAACAATGGCCTTTGTGAAATAACTTTTGCAAGATAGATGGAACTTGCCTCAACCGCATCATTGTTCTTTGTTAAATTGCTGTCTTTAACATTTACAATAGGGCAATCAACATATATTGAGTTTGTTGAATTTTTCAATAAGGATAGGATGAATAGGTCATTGTCATCCAATATTACTGTCATGTTAATGAAATTGACTGTACTTTTGCCAGATACTATAAATAAAGGATTGTCGCTTGAAAGCAATTGATTGGAACTTGAATCGATATTATCCAATAGGATTCCACCAACCAGGCTAATTGATTTATTGATGATTATTGAATTCTTAATTGTATAAGGATTATTTCCTAAATAAATGACATCACCGCTTAATGCAACATCTACTGCATTTTGAATATCCCAAGCTGGATTGTTGGAATGGACAATGTTTACAAAGGCATTGTTTTCATATAATGCATTGTCTTTAATTATTGAACCTGAAACCTTGTTTAAATAAAGTCCAAATGCAGTGTTTCCACTTACAACGATATCATTTGAATAAATCTTCAGATTCTTGCTGTTTATCAGATTGATTCCGTAACTTGACCCATCTTCACGGCTATTGGCTATGGAAATATTATTATTCAAAACAGTCAAGGAATCTGTAATGTCATCATAATTATTGAATCCTTCATTAAGTGCAGAAATAGCTGAAATGGAATTTAAATCAGCAACCAACTCAAAAACATTGTTTAATAATCTTATATTTTTAGCACTTTCATCTGAACCTATTATCTTAATGGCAGATAACTGTGCATCTCCAAGAACATTTGAAACATCAAAATGATTATTCTCAATGATTAAATTGCTTACTCCATCCTTGATTATGATGAATGAAAAGTCCTTATTCAGATTACTGTTTTCCAATTTAAATCTTAAATCAGACATATTGGTGTTTGAAGCCATATCCTCCAAGATTATTGTGGAATTGATGATTGTAGAATCCTTATAAGAACTTATGATCAATGGAATGTCAATTCTAATGGTCTTGTTGGTTAAATTAGCTACCTTTAAAGTGTCTCCAATAGCTATATCAAAATCATCATGGAAGTTTCCGGCTGAATTGAAGATTGAATCGTAATTGTCATCACTCACTATAAATACGGTTATCTTCAATATGGAATCGTTAAGTGACTCAATTTCAAGATCTGCCAAAGTCCTGATGATATTCTCACCATATAAAATATAACTCCCATTATCATTTAAAATGGCAGGATTTTCACCATTGATAACAATGATATTGTCAACCATGCTAATCTTAGAATTGTTTAGGACTAAAGCATAATTTAGAGAATCAACAGTGATTGTATTGTTTAAAAAGTTGATGTTTTCTACATTATCCAAAAGGAACGCATCCTTGCCATTTTTAATTATTAAAGAAATATTCTCAATTTTTACATTTGAGGAATTTATGATGAAAGGAATATCTATTATTTGAGAATTTTCACCTAAAATGTGAATTCCCTGATTTATTGTGATTGAATCGATTGGCAAATCAGCAAATTCTCCTTTAAATAAAAGATTATCAATGGCTTTTTGATCTTTCATCAGCCCTTGTGAATCAAAAGCATTGAAGAAAGTGCCGTTGCTGATTATTATTGAATTGTTGATGAAAGTGATGTTTGACTTGTTTTCAACTTCTGCAAAATTGATGGCTGTGCCGTTGCAATCAAAGATTCTGTTGTTTTCTATATGAATGAAATCAGGAATCTTCGCTTTTGAAAGGACTTTGACTATAATGGCTGTGCCTTCAGGAGAGTGAATATCATTATCACAGACAGTTACATTGGTCATGTTTCCCCTAATGTACATTCCATTTCCTGATGTCATGTTGATGAAATTATCTTTAACCACTGCGTTTGAAGCGGAAATTGAAAACTCAAATGCATGCTCTCCGCTTATGTTTTGAATGACATTGCCATAAGCTGTACAATTTACAGTTACATAAATTGCAGACCCTGTTATCTTGCTGTCATGAATTGTATTGTTTATTATTGTATTGTCATAGGATGCATGGATTCCATATTCTCCACCATCAGTACCGTTGTTTCCTTCATAATAGCTTCCAGCTAATGCATAGATATTGTTTCCAATTATTTCATTGAAGCTTCCTTCTGAATCCACCCCTCTGTACATCAGATAAATGGTGTTGTTTATTGCCTTATTGTAATCTCCCATGATGTGAACACCATAGGCCCATGCTGAAGGGTTTGGCAGACCTGTCTCTTCACTGATTGCAGAAGACCTGATTGTATTGTTATAGATATTATTGTAATTTGATTTCTCCCACCCATAAGTTGTCAAATAGATACCATTCGAATCCTTGATGATTACATCATTTCTATAAATGTTGTTGTAGTGAGACTCTCCAAGCAAGATTCCTGCACGTTTCCATGACATGTTCATATAGCCTGTAAAGGTGGTCTCAAAGACATTGTCATGTATATTGCAATAGCTGGACCCTACCAAAAGGGTCGGATTGCTGTTTGCACCTGTAGAATAAGCATTGTTGTTAAATATATTCACATGATTTGAAGAGACTACATAAACACATGGGTGCTTTTCAAGATGTACTGTAAACCTTAAATTAGAGACATTTGAATAGATTGGAGAACTCACGTTCTCATATTTAACTACACAATTGGTAAGATGAGCATTTTTTAAGCTGCTTGTGATAGAGCAAGGAATCGTGAATGTGAAATTCACCTTATTGAAGTTTCCAGACAAGTCAATTGTGTCTCCTGATTTGACTATGCTTGTATTCACATAACCCTTCTGGAAGTATTTTGAATAGTTAGAGGGGCTTACCTTATGAACATTTCCACTTGAGCTTGCTGATAGAACCTCATTTTGGGTTTCAACAGCCCCATTACCTAAAGCCAAATCATCCTCTTCATTCTCATCAGACATTTGGTTGAAATTAGAAAGGGATGACTGACCTTCCACTTCTTCATTCAAGGAAACATCATCAATAGACATCTCTTGAATATCATTGCCATCAACAGCAAATTGAATATTATCATCATCGATTTCTGAAGCACTTATACAGGAAATGCTTAAGAAAATCAAAATGATTGATAATATGCAAATTTCACTTAATTTTTTCATAATTTCACCAAATAATCTTAAATGGGATTTAGTTTTAAACAAACAAATTTTATTAATATATATTAAAATTTTTATTTTATAATATATTAATTATTTGATTAAATTGGAAATCTTGATTGTAAAAATAGAAAATACGAAACATAGTAAAAAAATAGTAAAAAAATAGTAAAAAAATAGTAAAAAAATAGTAAAAAAATAGTTAATAGATAGAAATAAAAATAGTTAAAAATAATACGAACAAAGAAAAAATTCCTAAAAAAAAAGAAAAAAGAAAAAAGAAAAAATTTAAATCAAAATTGAGAATAATTTTGATCAAATCTTTTCTAAAGAGTTTTGGTCAAGGTTTTACGAGCCTTAGGCGAGTAAAAGCTTGTTAGAAAGGACTTGGAAGTCCCATGTTGACTCTTCTTTCGATTTCTTTTTGACCTTTGTCCTTTTTACCGTTAGCTAATTTTTCGAGTAATTCTAAACCAGGTTTTACATCATCCATTGGTTTGGTTTCGATTACTCCAGCTTCAACAGCTGCGGTAAAGATGTCTGCTCCGTTGTCAGTTCTGGTAAATACAGTGGACCAGCCATCTGGGGAACCTACAGATCCGGCGGATACATCAGCTAATTCTGCAACATAGTCGAGACAGATGTTACATCCAGCTTGTTCGTATCCATGGGTTTCTTTTAATGCAAGTCCAGATTCTTTTTCAGGATCGGTAATCCAGAATTTTCCTTTACCAATGTCCATTTTGTTAACATTTTCTAAGGAAGAGTTCATTTTACCTTCTACGAAGGTTTTTAAGGAATCTCTTGGGAAGTTTTCCATACAGAAAATACCGATAATCAATGCAAGCTTATCTGCTACGAATCTGGTAGCAAATGGGTAGGATTGCATTTTTCTGAGTCCCATAATTTGACAAGGAGTTCCTACAGTTCCGATTTTTTCAAGACCGTATTGTCTTACAGCTTCTTTGAGTCTGATTGCGTTTGGAGAGAAGGTGTATTTGGTACCTGCTGCTGCAATGATTTCTTCTGGAGTCATTGCAATAGTTGGTTCAGGTTTCCATGCGTCTTCAGTATCTCCAGCAACAATAGCTCCTTCAATGATGTTTTCTTCTAAAGCGTAGCATAATAATGCGCTTACGATTCCACCATCTTGTGCGACTTTTTGGATTGCTTTGTCAGTAGCTCTTGCAGATACTACTTCTTTATATGTACCGAATGCCATTTTACTTCCTCCTATAATCCTAAGTCCTTTTTAATTTGTTCAGCAGGGAACCAGGTTCTTGGACAGTGAGTAGTACATGCACCACATTTAATACATCTGTTTTTGTTGTGGGATGGTCTACCTTCAATCATTTCAAGAGCTCTGGTTGGACATGCTAATACACAAGTTCCACAACCAGTACATAATGCTTTGCTTACAACATTGGTTTGTAAGTCACAACCACATGCTAAGTTGCATGCTGCCATGTCTAACATAGGTTGTAAGTAATCCATGTCACCGTTAATTAATGCAACAACTACTTTTGCAATAATTTCAGGGGATGCTGGGCATCCTGGAATAGCACAATCTACTTTAATTAAGTCAGAAATTGGTACAAATGATTCATGTTTTGGTTGAGCTAATTGTCCACCACGTGCGTAACGGGTGAAACAACCAGTCATAGCACAAGATCCAAATGCGCAAACTAATCCTGATTTTTCTCTTACTTCCATAAGTTCTTTTACACTGTGTTCATCTTGTAAACAGACAGACCCTTCGACTAATGCTAAATCCATTTCAGGCATTTCCCATAAATCTACTAAAGTTGTTCCGTAAACAATGTCCACCATATCAGTGAGTAAGGTTGAGAGAATGTCATAGTTTTCAGTTAATGACATACCGTCTCCAGTACAACCACTCATGTGAATATATCCTATTTTTGGTTTGTCAGCCACTTTTTCAACCTCCTGTGTTGAAGATTCTTTACTTATTTGCTCAGATGATTCTGCTTGTTTTTTAGCCTCTTCTTCAGCTGCAGCATCAGCTGCTTTCTTTGCCTCTTCAGCAGGCTTTGATTGAGCTTCTACTTCGCTTTTAATTTCTTGTTTTAATTTAGCTTTTGCTTCATCATCTTCTGCGTCCGGTTTAGCTTCAAGGCCTAAAAATTTTCTTAATTTATTTTTTAATCCATCAAGCATTGCTAAACCCCTTTAAAGTTCATTTAATATCATTTCAATAGCTTTTGGAATTGCTGCCTCCACTGGCTCTGTTAAGCCCATATCTACATCTGGTGCAGTGATTTCTCCAGGTTTACATCCTACAATTACAACTTCAATTCCCCTATCAGCCAAATCATGAAGCGGCTCTTCAACAGGCCAAGTATGAGCATTTTCATACTTTCCTTTCGGCATATCATAAGGGCTGAAAAGTCTAAGGGTTCCTGGTTCTGCATTCCATTCAACTACATCAACTACAATTATCTTTTTCCAATTGTCATCAGGCATGGAAAAGATGAAATGAGTTGCACCGGTTCCTGCATCAATGAACTGAGTGTCTTCCGGCTTTTCAATATCATTTTCTTTAAAGTAATCTTCAATAGCATGTATAACCATTGGACCGAAGCCGTCATCTTTAAATAAAACATTTCCGCATCCAACTACTAATCTTCCTGCATCATAAGGCATGATATTCCTCTCTATTAAAATCTATAAAATTAAATTCTCACCATTTCGTTTTTAACAACTGATCCATCTTCGTCGTCAACTACCATTACGTGAGTTGCGCAAGATAAACATGGGTCGTAAGCTCTGATTACGTGAGGTCCCCATTCGTGATGGAATCCTTCAGTTGCAGGACCCATAGTTGGGATGTTCCAAGTAGTTGGTACTAATGCACTGTAGAAAGCGGTTTTTCCGTCTTTTACTTGTGCCATGTGAATATCAGTTCCTCTAGGAGCTTCTACTACACCGATACCTAATTTGTTGGTTCCTCTTGGGTCGAAATCTGCAAGGGTATTAGCAGCAGTGTCTAATTCATCTAAGATAGCAATTGCTCTGGAAAGGTAAGTTTTCATTTCACGAGCTCTAGCTAAGTGTTGTGCTACAACACCTCTTTCTTTGTAGCCTTGGAATTTGTCTAATCTTGCTCTAGGACCAGTTTCTACATTTAAACCATCATATAATGGTACAGTAGTACATGCTCTTTTACCGATTTCTGGGTCATCATACCATAATTCAGGTACAATTTCAGTGAATCTGTCAAGATCGAAGAATTCTCTTTTACCGTAAACTACATCACTTGCAAATACAGGAGCATCAATTACACCTAATCCTTCAGGAATGTCCTTTTCAAGGACTAAGTTAGCCATTAATTCAACGTGGTTGTCTACTACAGGAACTAATGCTTTGAGTCTGGTGTATAATTTTTTACGTGCAAGTTCGGATAAGTTTCTTGCCATACCACCGATTCTGACGTCAGATGGGTGGATACCTTCACCAGCTACCATATCTACAACATATTGTGCATTTTTCCTAATTGTTCCAACACTGTCTACTGCAGTTTTGAAAAGATCTTCAGGCACGAAGTCAGGAGCAACTAAGAAATGGTGAATTGCGTGACTGTTTAAGTTGGAAGCGGAGATTGTTAATTCTCTTAACAATGCTGCTGCTTTTGGAATTTCAATGTCTAAAGAATCATCCATTGCTTCAACAGATGCCATTGTATGAGGAATTGGACATACCCCACAGATTCTTTGACAAAGAACTGGTGCAGTCTCAGGTGCTTTACCAGTAACCATTTTCTCTAAGCCTCTGACAGGTGTGATACTGAAGTATCTACCTTTGGTAACGATCCCTTCATCGTCAATTTCCATGACTAATTCCGCATGACCTTCTTGACGAGATGTTGGGGATATAACTATTTTATCGCTCAAATGTGTCACCTCTTATTTTATTTAAAATTTTAAAAGTTAGAAACTAACATTAATAATATATAATGCTAAAGTAATATAAATTAACCTTTTAAATTCAAAAAGAAACATTTAAATAGTTTTATTTATTAGGCGTGCCTAAATTTAGACTAAAAATCAAAAATTCGTTAAGAATTCTTGAAAAGTCAAAAAAACAAGCCCATATGCACGATAAAAAATCAATTAATTAGGTTAAGCTAAAAAATAAGAATGATTAATCATGATAAATAGACCATGATAAATTTTTTAAAATTTTATGAATTTTTATATGAAAAGTATTACTTTTGGCAAAAAATTAATTGAAAATTTGCATGCAAAAATTAGATTTTTATTGAAAAAATTTGGATGAAAAAATCATGTGAAAAATCCATATGAAAAATCCATATGAAAAATAAAATTATTAGTAAAAAAATTATTCTAACAAAAGTGATGAAATCCACATGAAAAAATAAATTATTAGTAAAAAAATTATTCGAACAAAAGTGAAAATCCATATGAAAAATAAAATTTATAATAAAAAAATCTTTTGAAAAAAAGCAAGAAAATAGAAAAAATTTTTAGGAAAGATATATTTAAGATAATGTACAATAATAATATACAATTGTAAAAATTTTTTTAAATTCAATTTAAAAAATTTAATTGATTGAAATTTTAAAAATATCTTCTAATTGAAGGAGGTGAAAGAATGGACAATTCAAATATAATCATATCTGTAATTATTGTTTTATGCATTGCTGCAGGAGTAACTGCATATGGAATAAGCGAAGGCGATAATGCAGTATTCAATGATTTAACTGGATTCTCACCAGACAGTTCAAGTTCTAGTGACAATGGAATTAATAATATATTTGGCAGCGACACTGGTGATGGAACTGGCTCAGATGTTTCTAATGGTGGAAGTTCAGGTTCAAGTGGAAGCAGTGGTGGAACCAACTCTAATGGAGGCAGCAACTCTGGTTCTGGCTCAAGATCCGGTTCTGGCTCAGGTTCATCTTCAGGATCTGGAGGCAGTTCTGGAGGATCAGGTGGGCAAGGCCAAAGTAAAATAAGTCCAGAGCAAGCTAAATCTATTGTGAATAATAATTTCATTGGTGAAGCTGGAGCATATGTCAGCAACGTTAAAGATGATGGAACCCAATACATCTGCTATATCTCAGATGCAAATGGAACTGTTGTAGACGCAATTGCAATCAGTTACTCTGGTGAAAACTTAGGAAAAGTATAAACTTTAATTTTTAGGAATAAGCTTTATTATTCCTTATTTTTTTAACTTTTTAATAACTATTTTTAAAAAAATTTTTTTATGAATAAAATCTATTTTTAATGTGAAAACTCTATAAATGTGAGAACTCTATAAATGTGAGACTCTATAAAAATGAATAAATTTATAATATATCGTTACTAAAATATACTATATTATCAATTTAAAAAAAATTGATGATTGATTTTACAAGTATTACATTCATAGAAATTTTATAAAAATTATTGCAAATCTTTTTTAAAATATTCTAAAAGAGGTGGAAATATGGACAATTCAAGCATAATTATTTCTGTTGTTATAGTATTGTGTATCGCTGCAGGAGTAACTGCATATGGATTAACAAACGATAGCAATAGTGTATTCAATGACCTTTCAGGTTTTACACCGGATGATCAAGGAAACACCGGAATAGGAAATAATTCTACTGGCTTAGATGGAAACGGTTCTGGAACTGGTGACAATAGCGGTTCAAGCAGTGGAACCAGCAGCTCTTCAAGCAGCTCAAGCTCAAGCTCAAGCTCTTCAGGCAAACATAATGTAAGCCCTGAAAAAGCTAAAAAAATTGCTGAGGCTCAAGGATGGGAAGGTTCCTGGTGTTACAGTGTAAAATACAATTCTCATGGATATTACACTTGCCTTTTAAAAGATGCTAAAGGCCGTACTGGTTATGTGCTTGTTGGATCAGGTACTGGAACAGTTTTAGAAGGTGCTTGGAGTGATGAAGTTGTACCTGAAGAAGGTGACAACAGTACCGACTCAAGCGATGATTCAGATAACGAGACCAACAGCCAATAAATAATCAAATAAAAATTAAGATTAATTAAAATTAAACGGTATTGAACTGATAAAGGCAATAAATACTAAAAAATTAAATTATCTTTAATTTAATTTTTAGTTTTTATTTTTTTTATCTTCAATTTTCCTTTAAAAATTCAATTTTCATTTCAAGAAATTACTTTTATTGAAAAACTATTTTTATCAATTTTTTAATTAAATTCTACTTAAAATTTTAATTAAAAAAAGATATTCTTTACGATAGTTTTATATATCATAATAAACATATTATTAAATGTTGTATATAGGGCCCGTAGCCTAGCTGGATAGGGCGTCGGACTTCTAATCCGAAGATCCCGGGTTCAAATCCCGGCGGGTCCGCTCTATTACTATTTTTACTATTTTTTATTAAAATTTAAAAAAAGAATACTTAA
>SUTG01000084.1 GCA_015063035.1 Methanobrevibacter olleyae | reverse complement strand
CACTTCTAAATATGATTGGTGCATTAGATAGTCCTGATAGTGGTAGTATAACGGTTGCGGGTATAAATTTAAATAATTCTAAAGAAAACTTATCAAAATTTCGTAGTCAAAAGATTGGATTCATCTTCCAGTTACACAATTTAATTCCAAATCTTAGTGTACTTGAAAATGTACAAATACCTCTTATAGGAAAACACCTTAGAGTAAATAAATCTAATGAAACTAAAGCTATAGAATTACTTAAAAATGTTGGTTTAGAAGATAAAATTCATCAAAATCCTACAAAGATGTCTGGTGGTCAAAGACAACGTGTAGCGATAGCCAGAGCATTAATCAATAATCCGTCAATAATTATTGCTGATGAACCAACAGGAGCACTGGATACAAAAACTAGTGAAAAAATAATGGATTTACTTAAAAGACTACATGAAGAACATAATGTTACGTTGATAGTTGTTACTCATGATCCAATGGTTGCAAATCAAGCGGATAGGATTATTACTGTACGTGATGGACGGATTGTAAAATCAGATGGAGAAATTCATCTGAAAAAATCAAATATCAAAGAAGAAAATAATAATGTAGATTTAGATTTTGTTGATTATGTGACAACAGAAGATAAAATTGGATGCAACATTCCTCGTAAAATGGTAATTAAAATGGATAACAAAAAAATGAAACTGTATATTAAAGCTTTGACAAGTAATCAGATAAGAACTGCTAAAATTAATGAAGAAAAAGGTCATGGGACATTTTCAGAAAATATTGTTCATATGGGTTCTTACAGTTTAAAAGGTAGGCAAATTCCATTAGAAATATTACAGAATAAAATTCCTGCAGGTGTTGTGGATAAAATATCTGATAAAATCATCAAATATAGTTTATATGGAGAGTAACAGTTTTCAATATCCTTCGGATTTTACTTATCCTTTAACTATTTTGTTGAACTAACTGAAAGTATGACTCAATATATGTTTTATGAAAATTCGAATCATTTATAAATATTTTAACAGGAACTTTAAGTTAATCTAAATCTTTTTTATTTTCTAGAAACTATGAGTTCAAAAGATATAATATTAAAGAATAATAATTTGAAGAATCAATATTTATAATAATACATATAATTAAATAATTTGTTATATATAAAACTAATCAATTAAAAAAAAATTAACAAAATAAAAAGTGGTTGAAATGAAAATAAATAATAAAAGCATCATATCATTATGTTTAACATTTATATTTCTTTTTTCAATTACAATAGTATCTGCAACAGATGTTTCTGACGATTCAGATATAATTTCTGTTGAATCTTCCCCGCATAATCTTGAAAATGATTATCATGTTGGAAATGATAAACTAATTAAAAAAGATAATAATGTTAAAGATTTAAAAAATAATGCTGATGATTATAAATATGTATATGTGAACAACAATGGAAATTCATCCAGTAACGGTAATAGCTCCGATAATCCAACCACATTACCTAATGCTATGAGAAATGTAGAAAATGGAGGCACTATCCTATTAATGGGTGATACAGAAGCAACATATTACAATATAACTGAAACTATAACTACAAATTCATTAAAATCAAATGTAAGCACATTTAGCATTACTTCAGAAGAAGGTAGTACTGTTGTTTTACGTTTCTTTTCAGGTAATAAGATGAAATTAAATGGATTTTATAATATTAATATTTCCAATATAACTTTCACCAGAAACTATAATTCTACATCAGCTTTAATTGAGAATAATGCTATTTTAACACTAGATAACTGTGAATTTTATGGTATAAATAACTCATTTAGAGTAGGTATAATTAATAACACAAGACGAATAAACATAACTGACTGTAAATTTTATAACAATACTGCTACACGTCAAGGAGGAATAATATACAGTGAAAATGCATATGTAAACATTAACAATTGTATTTTTGAAAACAATAAAGCAGAAAATGGTGCAATTCTTTCATCAATGAACTCAAAAATAAATACAACTAACTGTTCCTTTTATAACAATTTTGCCGGTTTTGGAGGAGTTTACTCTATAAGAGATAATTCACAATTAAATGTTGACAAATCAACTTTTATAAATAATTCCGCAAGAAATAATGGAGGAGTCATTGATTCATGGTATTCATCTTCAGTATTTGATAATTCAATATTTATTAATAATTCAGCTGATTATGGGGGAATTGCTTATAGTGTAAATAACATTATAACAAACATATCCAATTCTTTATTAGAAAATAATAAAGCTTTCATTAGTGCAAATGATATTTATACTTATAGGGATAAATTAACCGTTAATAACAATGTAATATTGAATAGTAAAAATACAAAATCAATCTATTGTTATAATAGTACATTTAATTTAGATGAAAACTGGTGGGGAACAAATACTCCAAACTTTAATGTGATTACTAATAATCTTTTGCCAAATAGTTGGAGATTAATGACTATTGATACAAATGATAATTCACCATACATAATCAATGTTTCCTTAAATCAGTTGACGAACTCAAAAACAACTTCAAAAAACCTATTCAATAGAACAGTATTTTTTGAATCAGATAATGGAATTTTTGAATTTGAAGATGCAGATATAACCAATGAAGTGATAAATACTTATTCAGGTAATTTAAACTATGTTTCCATAACGATTGATAATCAAACTTTAGGAATATATGATAAAATAGAACCATACATTAATGTTAACGATATTTCAGCAAAAATAAATGATAATGTAAGTTTTATTGTTAAATGTAATCATGATATATCTAGCAATATAACTATTAAAATCAATGATACTCTCTTATCAATAGTGACACCAGTTAAAGGAGTTGCAAGATATGATTATTGTTTTAATTCTTCATGGATTCCTGGAAACTATAATGTATCAGTTTCAACAACAAGCAGCTTAAAATATAATGAAAAAAACATTTATTCAACTTTGACTCTAAAAGACAACTATAATACTAGTACAACGTTCGTTATAAATAAAAATAAAAATAATTATACGGAAGAAGAAGTTACTCTGGCAAATGTATATGATTTAGATAAAGCAAAACAAAACCAGACTAATGTAAAGGATCAGGCAAGTAGTGGTAGCTGCTGGGCATTCAGTGCTCTTGCAGCACTCGAATCATCATATCTTTCAGCTTATAACATTACATATGACTTTTCAGAAAACAATATGAAGAACATTTTGAAAAAATATTCTACCATCGGTGACATAAATGATTTCCCTGATGGAGGAAACAATGAATTAGAACCAATTTCCTATCTTGTAGGGTGGTATGGTCCAATCGATGAATCTAATGATCCTTATGATGATTACAGTATAATGTCCCCAATGTTAAATAGCACCGTTAAAGTAGAAGACATTTACTTTGTATATCGTTCAAATTATACTGGTGGAGCTGACAATCAAAAAATTAAAGAATATATTATGAAATATGGTGCATTATCTACTTCATTTTATGCTTACACATCTGGTATTTCATCATATCAAAAAGAACAAATATGGGCTAATCATGCTGTAGCAATAGTTGGATGGAATGATTATTATGATTATTTTTCAAGTGCTAATCATCCAGAAGGTAGTGGTGCATATATTATCAAGAACAGTTGGAATGAAAACACTGGAGTAGATGGTTACCAATATATTTCATATTATGATACCTCTTTAGCTGGAGTAGATGTTCCGGAGCCTTATTCCATTTGGAACTCTTTTAGTTATGCTTTTCCTCTGAAAACATATGAAAACTATACAAATATATACCAGCATGATACTGTTTCAACAAGAATTGAAACATTAACACCTGCAGTTTGGATAAGAAATGTATATACTGCTGAAAATAATGAGAGTATTGCAGGTATAGGTACGTACATCTACGAAGGAACTGACTATGATGCATTTATTTATGTGAATGATAACCTGGTCTATGTCCAGAAAGGAAATATTACACAAGAAGGGTTTAGGATTATCAAATTGAATGAATATGTGCAGGTAAAGGAAGGAGATGTCTTTAAAGTCGATCTTAAACTGAAAGCACATATTGGTGATTATACTTCAGTCACACTTCAAGATGCCAGTAAATACTATTCAATATCTAAAGAAAATCAATCATTTATAAGTACTGATGGAGAAAATTGGGATGACTTATTCACTAGCTCTGATTACAAATACTCAGCAGCCTGTTTAAAAGTTTACACCAAAGAAACTCCGACAATGAGTTCCATATTGAATCATACACTTGATTACAACATTACTACAACAATTAATAATCTAGATAGTTCTGGAAACTTATCATTCAAAATAGATAATGAATATTATAAAGATAATTATGGAAATATAATCCAGATGAATATAGAAAACGATGGAACGTACAACATCGTTATTCCAAATAAGAATATTCAAAAATATGAATATAATATTACAATAATCCTTGAAACAAGTGGATATACAATATCTGAAAATATTACAATAATAAATCCAGTAAATATAACTATAACCACTGAAAATTTAACATATTACGTGGATGATGAACATATTGTAAGAATTAACTTGTATATAAAAGATAACTACTATAATACAGCGATTAATGAAGGACAAGTATTATTACTAGATAATAATAGAGTGATATCTAAAAGTGATGTAGTTAATGGAAACGCAATGTTTACATTAAGCATACCTGCAGGAAATTACAGTTACAATATTAGTTACAAAGGTCCTAAATCATATATAAGTACCACTGTTCTACTAAATATGACTATACTCAAACATAATTCATACATTGAAATAAATAGCATAAATGCCGCAGCAAATAAAAATGTTACAATATCAGGTAATATACATTCAGAAAATAATAAAAATATGGAAAATGCTATGTTGATTGTTGTTATCAATGGAAACACATTTAACATTAATTCAGATGAAAATGGAAATTTCAATATGGAGTATTACATAAATAAAACAGGAAAATACAATGTTACTGTAACATTTAATGAAAATTCAACACATAAATCTGCAAAATCTGAATTACTATTCAATGCAAGTAAACAAGCATCAACAATTTCATTAAACAGAATCAGTGATTTTTATTTAGGAGAAAATGTAAATATTACTGGAAAATTAGTGGATGGTTCTAATAAAGCCATAACAAATGCAATAATTTCAATATATAATAATGATGAATTCTTAACAAATGTTTCAACAAATGATGCCGGAGAATATGCTTACAATAATTATCATATTGACACAATTGGAAGTAACGTGATTTTAGTAATATATGAAGGAAATGAAATATATATTGGAAGTAATGATTCTAAACAATACATGGCAACAGAAAGAGTTATCTATAATTCAACATTAACCATTAATGAATTACCAGAACTAGTGGAGATTAATGATACATTGAATATTAATTTAAGCTTAAACAATGGAAATAAAAGAATAAGTAATGCAGTGATCACAATTTACATTAACAACAATACATTCAATGTAACTACCAATATAAAAGGAAAAGCAGAATATACATATACTGTCGGTGAAAATGACAAAAATTTAGAAATATGGGCAGAATTTAAAGGAAATAAAGATTATTATCCTTCCAAAACAAATAAACAACATGTTAGAGTCAACTTTACAACAAAATATACGAACATAATACTAGAACCTATAACCAATGTTAATTATTATGATAATATTTCAATTAGAGGCAAATTAATAGATGTAGAAGAAAATAACTTATCTAACGAAAAAATAACTATCAAACTCAATGATAACATTATAAATGTAACTACGAATAATGGAACATTTAATCACAATACAAAAGCTACAATAACCGGAACAAACAATCTCACTATAATTTACTATGGAAACGACAATTATTCTAATTCATCAGTTAATACCTCATTTGAAGTATACAAATTATCTACAAACATAGAACTATACAACCTAAAACCAACAACAATAGGAACAACAACCAAAGTAAGCGGAAAACTACTAACCAACGGAACAGGAATAAAAAACCAAAAAATAACAATAAACATCAACGGACAAACATACACAACAACAACATACACCAGCGGATACTTCACAATAAACTACACAGTAAACACATACCAACCACAAACAATAACATTCACATACAACGGAAACGACAACTACGAACCTAGCACAAACACAACAACACTAACAACCAAACAACCAACAAACATAGAACTATACAACCTAAAACCAACAACAATAGGAACAACAACCAAAATAAGCGGAAAACTACTACACAACGGAACAGGA
>SUTG01000085.1 GCA_015063035.1 Methanobrevibacter olleyae | reverse complement strand
GTGTTATTTGTTGTAGGTGGAGAAAGTAAGTTGAATGATAGTGAGTGTATTAGTATTGAGTTGAGATTTTGTGTGGAGGAGTAATTGTTGAAGTTGCTTAAGGAAGGTACTATTTTAAAAGAAGATTGTTATATGATATCTGAGGAGGAGAGGTTGGAGTTGATTGAGTATAGAAAGACTTTCAATAAATTTCTCAGATTGTATACTAATTATACTAAGTATTATTCATGAATAGAAAAAATGGATCAACTGAGAGAAATGTTGAGAAGTCTTTGAGATGTGTTGAATGTGATTCATCTTCCTTCCATTATGAGTATAAGTTGAGGGAGTATTCATGTTTGAGATGTGGTTTGGTTTGTGTTGCGCCTTATTCTCCTGATTTTGTTACGGATGGTTTTAAGGTTGTTGAGAAAAAAGAAAGTAAGCAAAGAAAAAAGAGATGATTATTTCTCATATGTTTATTTATGTTGTTAATAACTGATTAAGTTATCCCAAAAACTTTAAAACACTTTAAAACACTTTAAAAAAATGAGGGTACTATTTATATATTTATTCCAAACTCTTCCAAAAATAAAAGGTATTCTTTTTATCTGTATTCAGTCAATACTTCTCTTATTTCCTCTTCTGTGTTACATGGTTGGAGTAATGTGATGATGGTTTGTATTTGTGATTTTTCTCTTTTGGATGCTCCTAATGTGGTTACTTGTTTTTTTGTGTTGTTGTTTATTACTCTTATTTGGAGATATGGATTTTTCAATAATTCAATGGTATACTCTTTGTTATCTGTTGAAATGGATTGAATTATTTCTTTGTTGCTTGTTTTTGTTGTTTTTTGTGTGGTTTCATCTATATTACTTGTTGTTTTTTTGGTAGTTTGTGAGGATTCTTTTGGAAAGAGTATTGTTATTTCATTACTTTTATCATATACTCTCCATGTGATTTTATCTCCTGATGTTACTTCCATTTTGTGTATTATCTCCTCAGGGATTGTAATTCGATAACTTGTTGAAGTGCCTCCTCCTTTTGTGATTTTTCTTTGAAATTCAATATATTCTTTCATGTGGTTTCTCCTCCTGATGTTGCTTAATGTTATTTTGTGTGGCATCCTAATTTAAATTAGTGGTATTATGATTGAAAGTATTACCTTTTTTGTAGTGGAAATTTTATGCAAATTTTTTCAATAATGTTGATTTTCAAAAAAGGAGGAGAGGGCTTTGTTTTGGAAAATAAAAAAGTGTGTTTTTGATGTGTCTTACTTAATACCTATCAACTGACAAAAGTTTTTCAGGTTGAGGAGGGTATTGATTATTATGGTACTTTGTTGTATTTTAATTGAAAGTGATACTACCACTATCATTTAAATTACAATACCACTATCATTTAATAGAGGCATTTTTTGAGAAATTTGTAATTTTTGGTACTTTGAAAAAAAAGTGCCTCAAAGAAGGATGGATAGGGCGTATTTTTTGAGTAGGTTTTGAGGTAAAAAGTATTACTCAACACATAATAAAAAACTATGCTCCTCCTTCTGTTGTTGGAATTATTGGAGATTTGTTTGTGAATGTGATTTTTGTGGATTTTGTGTTGGTTTTGATGTTTTGGTTTTGTATAAAGAGTAATGTGTATTACGTTTATACACTTTGTTTTTCTCATATAGCGAACGTGTGAGGGGATTATTCTTTTTGAAAGAGAGGAGTATTTAAATAGAAGTAGTAGTATATATAGTAATAAGAAAATGGAGGCTTAAACTCTAAAAATAGTTGGTTTGTTTTACTTGAAAAATAAGTATTGAATCCCTATTGAATACAATCCCAAGACTCAAAAGGGAATACTTATTTTTGTTTTGTTTAACAGTCAATATACTATTCAGATTGAATAGTATAGTTACAAAAAAGAACTCCTTCATTTATCTTGAGAACGATTAAGACTCCTTAGGGATTCTTAGAAGTTTCAACATAAAAAAAGAGAAGATATATTTCACTCCATCTATAATTGTATTAATTATCTCATGTGAGTTAAATAATAGTTTGTTGGTATTCCTATAAAAATGTTATACCATTTTTGGAGTATAGGAAAGAACTATTAAATTGTACTCTTTTTGTTATATTAGATATTGTTTGAACTTGTTTCTCCTGATGAATGAGGATTTTGTTTTGTTGCTATTTTTTGTATTGAGTTTGAATATAGAAAATGATTATAAAAGAGAATAACATTTTTAAAACAAGTAAAAACAAGTTGTTGAATTTTCTCCTCAAAGTATTGAAAGATACTTCTCATGTTACTCAGGATATTCCTATTAGGAATGAGAAATGTTTGGCTATTATGGATGATATCATTTTGAAGATGAATGAATCTGTTTATTTTTCTCAGGATGCTCCTGATGATAAGATTATTGATGATTGGGAGTATTGTAAGACTAAGTTATATGAAGTTGGGTCTATCATTCAGGAGAGTAATGATTGTATTGGGAGAGTTACTGATGATTTGAATATGAGTAAGTTTCTCATAGATTGTAATGTGGAGGAGGGATATTTGTGAGTTATAATAGGAGTTATGAGAATATTACTCTCACTTATTCTCTTCCTTTCAGGAGGTTTCATCCTTCTTTTATTTTGAAGGAGTATGTTGATAGAATAGCATCTGAGAAGGGTATTTCTCCTGAGGAGGTTATTGATTATTATGTTGGGATTTATATTCAGGATTTGAATAAGAATGTTACTAAGATGATTAAGCATGATGGAAATAAAATTTTCCATTCATCTCCTGAGGATTGTATTATTGATGATAAGATAAATGAGAAGTGGATTAAAGAAGAGTTTGGGAGAGAATCATAATGAGTAAAAAGGGTACGTATTATGAGTATAAAGTAATGGAAATATTTGAGAAATATGGTTATGCCTCTCTTAGAACGTTAGGGAGTGGAGGAGGTACAAAGAAGAGTAAACCTGATGTAGTTGTTGGAAATGGTAGGAATATTTTTGGGATGGAAGTAAAGAAGAGAGAGGATGATGTTTGTTATATTCAAAAATCTCAGGTTGAAGAGTTGAAGGATTTTTGTTATACTTTTGGCGCATCTCCTTTGATTGTTGTAAAGTTTGGGAATATGCCTTTTTATGCCTTTGATGTGGATTCTGATTCAATTGTTGAAACTGAGAAATCATATAAGATTCATGTTGATGATGTTGGAAGAGGTTGGGAGTTGAATAAGTTTATTGTATATGCTACGTAAGGGAGTTGATCTGTTATGAATAAGAAAAAAATATTTGGTTATGTTGAAAATGAGAGAAATACGTTCATGGAAGATGTTAAAAGTAAGTTGATTGAAAGGGAGCATATGAAAGCATCCAAAAGTAAGATTATTGAACTTGCTTTGATGGAGTTGGAGAATAATAATGATTTTCTCAGTATTGAGGATAAATTGTTGAGTAATGAACTGATTTAAACAGTTGAAAAAAAAGTTTTAAAGAGAGAAAGGAACTCTCAGTTACAATATAATATATATCCTGATGGTAGTATTATAAGTTTCTTTCTCTCATATGTGATAGGAGATGTAATTCATGAAAGAAGATAAAAACAGTAAAAAGACATATGGAGTAAAGGGAGAAAGATATTTAGATGATGTTTTTAAAGATGCTATTGGAGTTGGAGTTAACAAAGCATTCAAATACATGATGGATGATGTTAAAAATATGGAGTATGGAACTGTTTATGATACTCATATTTTGGTTAACCATATTAATCTCAGGGAGTTAACTCAAAAACTTGATGAAGTGAGAAATAGAAGAGAAAATTTGAAAAATGAGTTAACTATATTGGATGAATCTGAGAAAGAGTTGGAAGATGCCATTAGTAATATTCAAAAAGAAAATAGGGAATATGAAGAGAATAAGAAAAAAGGTAGAAATATGAAGTTGAATGATATTGCTAATAAGGTTTTAATTGAATATGATAAAAATAGGAAGTCTTTTGATTCAATGGATATCCTGAGGATTGTTGATGATTCAGAAGTTGGAGAGAATATGAATATTGTTGTTGGATATCTTAGAAATACTCTTAAATCATTAAATAATGCGAATACTGTTTGTTTACATGAAAATAGGTTTGATGATGGTTATAGAATCAAATTGGAGAGAGATGATGTGAATAAACTTGTTGGTATGTTAGATGATTTGAGGTTCTAATTTTTTTTTTGTTTGTGTTGCTACTGTGGTTAACGTTAACCAAATTTTGAAAAAAAGTTAACGTTAACCATAGGGAGTATTTTTGTTATTTCTCATGATGAAATATGAAATCTGTTGAGAGATGGAGTATACTTGTTTTGAAGTGGTTAACCATGAGATAAATTGTTTGTTGAGAAAGAGTTTGAGGTACTATACTATACTACTAACTATACTATACTATACTATACTACCTGAGAGGTTATCTGATTTTGATAGTATTTATAATTATGGATATTATATGGATTATTTTTTTTGTTGTTTTGTTGGAGTGTTGTTTTGTTGGAGTGTTGTTTGTGTTTTGTTTGTGTTGTTGATTTTTTTTGTTGTTTTGTTGGAGTGTTATGTTGGTATGGTGGTAGTTTTGTTGTTTTTGTGTGTGTTTTGTTGTTTTTGTTTTTGTGTGTTGTTTGGGAATGTTGATGTTGATGTTGGTTTGGTTAACTATTTTGGTTAACCGTTTTGGTTAACTTTTTGTTTGGTTAACTTTTGTTTGTTGGAGTGATCCGTTGGATATTTTTTTTGTATTTTTTTGTATATCGGTTATCCAAATTGTTATATTGTTGGAGTTACAGATATATTCTTATGAAGGAATTAAGTCAAGTTGAAAAATCTGATATTAGGATTAAGCAGGATAGATTGAGAGCGTTGTTGAATATTGATTCTTTGTTGGAGGTTTCTCCTTCTGAGGATTGTGTTGATAGGGATTGTATTGTTGATTTTACTTCTCATGAGAAAAATAGTTTGGTTTTGGATATTATCAATAGTTTGAATATTCAGGATTATGATACTTCTTTTTATGAGGAGAATGGTGGGAAAGGTTATAAAGTTGATTGTACAGTTGAGGAGTCTTTAAATCATTTGAAGAGGCATAATGATTATCCTATTATGGAGGCTTTGTATGATGAATTAGTTATTATACTTGCTAATTATGATATTGAAGATGTTATGGGATATGAGATAGTTTCTAAGTATTTGAAGATGATTAGTGTTACTCAGATGTGTTACACTGATTTGGCTTTGGAGGATTGTAAAAAGATTTGTTAGTGTTTGGGAGTGTGTGTATATTTGGAGGATACTATTATTGAGAAATTGGAGCATCATATTAAAACCTCCCAAATTAACTCCTCTGAGTTTAAGAATAAATCTAATAATCCTTTGAGAAATTTGTATGATGTGGATACTATTTGGGATTATCATAAGGGATATTTGGAGGATGACTTTGAATATTCTCTCTTCTCTTTGTTTTGTTTTTATGATTATAGTATTGAAGATGTTTTTAATTTGGTACATGAGATTAGTTTGAAGTATGTTAAAAATGATTTGCATATGTTGGTTTATACTGATTTTGTGGAGTATTTCAATAATAATCATTTTCATGAGAGAAAGAGGAGTTATATTAAAACTACTGAGGAGTATAAGAATAAGATTCAGTTGAAGGAGGTGGCATCTTCTGAGAATATTATTCATATTACTGAGGATTATGATTCTACTGTTGAGATTATTGGATGTCTTAATCAGGATATGAAGGATATTTGTAATGATGTTGATATTTCTCCTGAGAAGAGGTTGGAGTTGATTGGAAAATATTCTAAGATAAGTATTCGATTGAATGAGAAGAGATTTGGTTTGTTATCTAAGATTAGGGAGGAGATTTTGTGAGGATTGTTGAGAATGAGAATTGTTTTGAACTTCATATTTTCTCTTCCATAACTGATAATAATGTGAGTGTTAATGGTAAGTGTTATAATTATAAAAGGTTGGTTATTCCTAATGTGTTGATGGAATATTTTAGGGAGAAAAAATCTGTTTTGGAGTATGTGTATTTGTATTTTCAGGATGATTCTATTTTTTTGAGTGTGGAGAAACTTCATGATATTAAGTATTCTAAGAGAAGGATTATTCAGGTAGGTAAGAAAAATAGTTTTTTCATTAACTTAAATGAGAGAAGTTTGTTGAAACATGATGTTACAGTTGGGAATAATGTGTTATTTGTTGTAGGTGGAGAAAGTAAGTTGAATGATAGTGAGTGTATTAGTATTGAGTTGAGATTTTGTGTGGAGGAGTAATTGTTGAAGTTGCTTAAGGAAGGTACTATTTTAAAAGAAGATT
>SUTG01000032.1 GCA_015063035.1 Methanobrevibacter olleyae | reverse complement strand
TTATTATTATTGATTATTATTTATTATTATTTATTATTATTAATTATTATTGATTATTATTGATTATTATTTATTATTATTGATTATTATTTATTATTTTTTATTATTTTTAATTATTATTGATTATTAATTATTTTGCTTATTTAATTTTTTAATAATTTTAATTATTTTAATCAATTTCTATAAACTTTTTATCTTTTTTATTCTTATACTCTTGATAAATTTTACCGATTCCAATGAATTCGATGGCAAATATCAAAAGTCCGATAATCAAATCAAGTATCTCATTGAAGAATCCAACCATGTCAATTCCATATTGGAGGTATGCCAAAATTGCAATTGAAAGCATAATTTTTGTATAATCCGCAGTATAATGCCTCCATCCTATTGTATCTATGCAACGTTTAATGGAAAGTATGTTGATTGCACCAAGCAATCTTCCACCATCTGCAAGTCTCGCTAGTGAAATTTCCATAAAGAATGCAACTATATATGTTACCATAATACTTACAACAATAAATTCAATTGTGCTTATAGGATTATGCCAGTAATATAACTCCAATGTTTCAATCAAGTGGGATAATGCAAATTTTAAGTGAAATTCAGGCAAATAGAATCTGGTTGAAAGGTCATATAAAAGAAATCCTTCAATTAAAGTATAGATTGTTATCAGAATATATGATTTTATACCGAAAATTGTGCATTGCTTAAGTTTTATTATAGGCAATTTTTCCCCATTTCTTATGGTGTCTTTTGTTATTGCAAGCCCATAGCCATAAATAAAAATAGTTGTTAAAAATGCCAACGTATAGAATATGAGTTTATATTTGATCGTATGTGAATAGGCATAGCTGTTCATAAAATTTATGGATCCGATCAATATCAAAATTATTAAAAAGCCTATGGGATTTGCTCTGCAATAATCAACTGTGTATTTCAATCTTTTCAATGGCATTTTATTTTCCAACATTGTTTTATTTCATTAAATATATTTGTATTTTTTTTCATATATATTCACTATCCTATTGACGCTTTAATTTTCCCAAAATTTATATGGTTATTTTTATTGAGTGAATATTTTTTTTTTTAATTGAAATTTTTCATTTGAAAAACATAATTTAAAAGCATGATTAAATAACATAATTTAAAAGTACGATTAAATGGCCTGATTAAAAAACATGTCAAAAAATGATTAAATAACCTGAAATTAACCTGATTAAAAAACATAATTATATATAATGTAAAAAATAAATATTTATTAAATGCTATTTTTATAAGTATTTTATTTTTAAAAATATTCACTTCCTGATATTATTTTTAGAAATATTCTGTATTTTATAAGAATTAAATTTTTTAATTATTCATCATTCAGTTGTGATAGTATTATTGAATGGGTTATTAAGATTGGTGGAAGTTTATTCCCAAAAAAGGCAATTGAACTTGCAAATGCACTTGAAGGTCAAAGTTGCTTATTTGTTATAGGTGGTGGAGAGTTTGCCAATCTAATTAGAAAATACGATAATGAGATGGAATTCTCAGAGGATGTAACCCATGAAACGGCTATTGATTCAATGGATATCCTAGCTAAATTGCTGAATGATAAATTAGCATTTACAGAAATTAGCTATACTATCGAAGAAGCAATCAGTATATCTAATTCAAATAAGATACCAATTATGATTTGTTCCGATATCCTAAAGGAAAATGAGCCGTTTGCTCATTCTTGGGATGTGACAAGCGATTCAATTGCAGCATACATTGCAAGCCTTTTGGATGCAAAGCTTTTAATAGCAACAAATGTAAATGGTATATATACAAAAGATCCATCCTTAAGTGGAGCGGAACTGATCAATGAAATTGATGTAAATGAACTGCTGGCTTTTAACGAATCATCAATTGACTTGATGTTGCCCACTTTATTGATTGAGTATGGATTGGATTGTTATGTTGTAAATGGGGAGTATCCTAAGAGAGTCCTGTCCATAATGGATAACGAGAATGATGAGGATTCTTTTGAATACACATTTATACATAATGAATAAGCATCTTTTTTATTAATTCATAGGTGAACTTAAGATGAATTTAAGTTTGAATGGCTTAGATCATTTTCTTGGATTAGCTTACTTAGATTCTGGTTAATCATTAAGTTTATAAATTAATAAATTAAAATATTTATAATATATTCGGTGATATATATGGAAAAAGTAAACTGTCAATCTTGTAAACAAGAAATACCATTAATTGAACCTTATGTTCAATTCAACTGTCCAGAATGTGGTAAACCTATCGCAAGATGTGAAAGTTGCCGTACTTTCGGTCACTCTTACAAATGCGAATGTGGATTTGAAGGACCATAAGTTTAATTTGGTATAAAAAATCAAATTGTATTCAGATTAATTTAAATTAATTTGCATTAATTAATTATCCAGAATTATTGGAGGAATGATTATGGGAGAAGTTGTTAACACTTTAAAAGTAATGCCTGAAAGCCCAGAAGTAGATTTAGAAGCATTAAAAGCAGCAATCACTGATGCAATGCCTGCAGATGCAGAATTACACGAAATTACTGAAGAACCTATTGCATTCGGTTTAGTGGCTTTGAATGTTGTATTCATCGTTGAAGACGGTGAAGGCGGAACTGGACCTACTGAAGAAGCTGTCATCGCTTTAGCTGATGTAGCTAGTGCAGAAATTACTGATTCTAGAAGATTAATGTAAGCAAGCTTTTTGACCTTCGGTCAAAACCTTGACCAAAATCTTACCACTTTTTGTGGTAAATTTTCTTTTTTAATTTTTAATTTTTTTTAACTTACTATTTTTATTTAAATAATTTTTTTCAAATAATTTTTTTCAAATTTTCATATTTTGTTACTTTGTCAAATCTAATTTTTTATTTTAATTCATTGTTATTTTTTTATTATTTTAATTTAATATTCTCATATAATTTTTTTATAAAATCAAAAAAATGTTCATTTATATATATTTTTATTAAGTATTTAACTAGGTTTATTATAGTTTTACTGAAAATCATTCAAAAAATTTATAAAGATTTAAATAAGTTGTTTTTCAAATTAATTATTAGAGATGATTATTTCCAGCTTATTCCAGAAATGGATCAACTCTTAAATAATTATTTAGGAGATATAAAAATGAGAGGATTGGCAAGAATCGAACAAGACGTACTTGGCTGGGTTGACATTGAACTCGATGAATGTGGACCTTACGACGCAATTTGTAAACCGTTAGCTATGGCACCATGTACTTCAGATGTACACATCGTATGGGGTCATGCATACATGAGCGATGCACCTAACCGTGTAGTTGGACACGAAGCAACAGCTGAAGTTGTTAAAGTAGGGGACAAAGTCAAGGACTTCAAACCTGGAGACCGTGTAATTGTACCGGCTATCACTCCTGACTGGTTAACTGTACCTGCAGAACAAGGGTTCTCCCAACACTGTTACGGTATGGGTACCGGTATGAGTTTTGTAACCTTCAAGCATGGTGTATTTGCAGAACAATTCCATGTAAACCAAGCTGACGCTAACTTGGCTCATTTGCCTGATAATGTAAGTTTAGAACAAGCTGTAATGATTTCAGACATGATGACTACCGGTTTCTATGCTGCAGAACTTGCAGATATTCAATTTGGTGATACAGTAGCTTGTTTCGGTATAGGTCCTGTCGGTCTTATGGCATTGGCTGGTGCACAAGTAAAAGGTGCTTCCCATCTTATTGCTGTAGGAAGCCGTCCAGCAGCTATCAAAGTAGCTAAGGAATATGGTGCACATGATATTGTAGATTACCACAACGGTAACACTGTAGATCAAATTATGGAATTGACTGATGGAAAAGGAGTAGACAAGGTTGTAATTGGTGGGGGAGGTAAGGACACTCTATCTGAAGCTTTATCTGTTCTTAAAGTCGGTGGTATTATAGGTAACGTATTGCACTATGACGGTATTGAAACCATTCCTGTTGACGGTCTTTCCTGGGGTCAAGGACTTGCTGACAAAACCATCCGTGGTGGAGTATGTCCTGGTGGACGTGCTAGGATGGAAAAATTAGCTAATCTTATTGAATATGGCCGTTTCGACTCATCCAAATTAATCACTCACAAGTTCGACAAATTTGATGACATCGAAGAAGCTATGATTTTAATGAGAGACAAACCACGTGACTTAATCAAACCAGCTGTTATTTTAGATGATTAACCCCCAAGCTTTTTGACCTTCGGTCAAAAACCTTGACCAAAACTTTTTTCACTAGTTGGGAGTAAGTCTCTTAACTAGTTCTTTTACTTTTTTTTACTTTTTTACTTTTTTACTTTTTTATATTATTTTATTATATTTTCTTTTTTCATGTTTTATTTAATTTTATTTCATCATGTTTTATTTTATTATATTCGCTACTTTCAAAATCAATTTTTTTAATGTTTTTTTACAAATTCACTATAATTTCCATTATTATTTTAATTTTTCAATTTAAAATCAATTTTTTAATCTAAAATTAGTTTTACAATCTTATTTTAATATTTAAACCATTTTTAACTGCTTAATTTAAATATAAGTTCATATAAATTAAGTATTGTATTGAAACTGCTTAAATAAGCAAAATAAATATGGTGTAAAGAATGTTCGATTTGGTTTTGGCATGTTTTATTGGCATTGGAATTGGGACCTGTACAGGGATGGTTCCAGGGATACATGTCAATACTGCAGGTGCCATAATGTTCGCGTCCTCCGCATTTCTATTGAATTATATATCTGCAGAATTCTTATGTGTAATATTTGTTGCAATGTCAATAGCCCATGCCCTAATCGAGTTTGTTCCATCAATGCTTCTTGGAGTTCCAGAGGAAGGAACTGCTACATCCATTCTTCCAGGTCATAGGATGGTTTTAGAAGGAAGGTCTAAGGAAGCTATTCGCATCGTTTCTGTTGGCGGGTTTGGAGCCATTCTTGTAGTTATTATCATGATGCCTATATTTTCAGTGACACTCCCCTTTCTGCAGGGAATTTCCAAGCCATATACCTGGATTATCTTGACTGTAGTATCGGTATATATGATTCATAAATTAAGTTCAGGAAATATTGCTTTTCTATGGTCCCTCCTCCTTTTTGTTTTATCAGGTATATTAGGTTGGATTATGCTTCAAACCCCCATATCTTCAGGAATCTCTTTAATGTGCACCTTTAGTGGTTTGTTTGGAATCAGTACAATTTTATTTAGTTTAAACGATAGCTCTTCCATTCCCCATCAAAACAGATTCTATGATTTGGAAATTGATATTGATGCAATCAAAAGCATCTTTGCAGGAGGAACTGCAGGGGCTATTTTAGGATTTTTGCCAGGATTTGGTCCTGCTCAAGGAAGCATTATAGCGCAAGGGGCATGTGGGACAAGTGATGACAGTGATGATACAAAAAACTTTTTGCTGGCTAATAGTGGATTGAACACTTCAGACACTCTCTTCTCACTGATAGCCATTTATTTGATTGGTAATCCAAGGAGCGGAATTGCTGTATACATGTCATATTTGATTTCGCAGTTCACTTTATCACATTTGATGATATTCACTTTTGCTTCTTTAATCGCAGTTTCAATATCTTTGATGGTCTGTTTGAAATTAGGGGATAGCTTTTCAAGTCTCATGCAGGGAATTGATTATAAAAAGCTTTCAATAGCAGTGATAATTCTAATGATAGTAATATTGTATGCCTTTGCAATAATTTACAAAGGTCCAATTTTATATCTTACTCTTGCATTGATTACAACTACTGCGATGGGTTTGCTTCCACATTACCTGGGAGTGAGCAAATCACACTTGATGGGAGTTCTAATCTTGCCTGCGATTATAATTTACATGCAAATGTACATTTAGAATAATCCTTTTATTGTTTTAATCTAAACCATGCTAATTTCAAATGGTTTTTAACATGATTTGGTGATTTGATGGAAAGGAATTCGATCCGCGATGTTGATAATGATAAAAATAATTTGATTCCAATATACAATGTCTTGAAATTTAACTTTTCAGATGAGGAAAAACTCATATTGGAAGAGCTAAGGGAGAATCTTATCGATTTGGCTATCTCAGAGAAGATGTCTTCCTTCAATGAGGAATTGATATTAAAGGACATCCTTCGTTTTTTAGAAAATAGGTTGCAGAATAGATTTGATTATGATTATAAGGAAAATCTTGCAAGGAATATGCTTAAGGAGCTTATAGGATATGGCGAAATAAGTTCGTTGATTGATGATGATGATTTGGAGGAGATAATGGTTATTGGTGTGAATAAACCTGTTTTTGTCTATCATAGAAAATATGGGATGATGGAAACTGACCTGTTCTTTGAAGATGAGGAAAAGATCACAAATATCATTGATTCAATAGCTCGTGAAACAAATAGGAGAATTGACCAGCAATCTCCAATTCTGGATGCAAGACTTTCAAATGGCTCAAGGGTAAATGCAACAATTCCTCCATTGTCTGCCAATGGACCTACAATAACCATTCGTAAGTTCAAAAAGGACCCTTTAACAATCGTTGACCTGATTAGATACAACACATTAAACAGTGAAATGGCTTCATTCTTATGGCTGTGCGTTGATGGATTAGGTGTGAAGCCCGCAAATATCATAGTATCCGGTGGAACAAGTTCAGGTAAGACAACACTGCTTAATGCATTATCCATCTTCATCAATCCAATGGAGAGAATCATCACTATTGAAGACACTTTAGAGCTTCAGATTCCTCATAATCATATAATCAGAATGGAAGCCCGGACAGTGAACATTGAAAACCAGGGTGAAATAACAATCGAGGATTTGGTTAAAAACTCACTAAGGCAAAGGCCCGATAGGATTATCGTTGGAGAGGTTAGGGGAAAGGAAGCGATAACACTCTTCACCGCATTGAATACAGGACATTCAGGCTTTGGAACATTGCATGCAAACAATTCTAGGGAAACCATCACAAGGCTTACAAATGCGCCTATGAACGTTCCAAAGATCATGATATCCTCCATAGACTTCATAATAATGGAAAAGAGGATCTACAGGTCCGATGGAATTTTATACAGGAGGATTACAGAAATAGCTGAAGTTACAGGGATGGAAGAGGGAACCATTCAGTTAAGCAAGCTGTTCCAATGGGATAGTGAAAGGGATGAATTCAAGAATATGACTATAGTGAGCAAAACATTAGAGGAAATGGCTAATCTCAAGGGAGTTCATATCTCTAAATTAATTGATGAATGGAAAAGAAGGCAAGTGGTTTTGAACTATTTGGTTAAAAATAACATATCTTCCCAAAAAGATATAAGTCTAATACTTGAAACTTATTATATTAATCCTGACTATGTATTAAATAAGATTTATGTTTAGTTAAATTGATTTGTTTAATCATATTTTCATTTTAATTAGGCATATTTTTCATATTTTGATAGTTAATTTCATTTTCATTTTTAGCTTTATTCTTGGGGTTATTGTTAGATTTATTTCCAATTTAATTTTTGATGATGGTGATTGTTATTTTCGATGAGTTTTTTATTCAGTTAAGTGATGTATTTATCAATCTTTTCATCAAAGTCATTGATTTCATTATTTTCATTTTGGATAAATTTCATCATAAAGGCAATTTGGATAATGATAAAGAGTTAAATGATGAAAATCACTCTAAAGATGAGATCAATTTAACTTTTGATGGAATTTTCAAGATAAATGATTTCTTAAAAAATGATAGCATTTTTGAAGAGCTGGAAACTAGGTATTCTAAGGAATCATCTTCCAATGGATCGAATTCATCTAATCAATCCCAAAATATTTTTAGCAGCTTGAAAAGTACAAGTTATGAAATTGATGAATCAATGGAAAATAAGACTAATCAAAATGAAGATAATTATTTAGATGGAATTAATGAAAAATTGATAAGTTTTTTACTAAATAACAATTATATTAAAATTGATGAATCTGATTTTTATAATTCCATTTTAAGGATAATTGCAGTCATGTTCTTTATTCTAACACTTATTGTAGCCTTAATCAGCTATTTTATATCATTGGAATTAGGGTTGGCAATTTTCATTTCCATTCTATTGATAGCTCTTTCAATATTCTATTATCCAAAGATTAAAAAGCAAAATGAATATGCTTCATTTTCAAAGGAACTTCCTTATGCATTAAGGCAATTGGCAACTGAACTTAGGGCTGGCAAGAGCTTGTTTGATTCATTGGATTCTGTTGCAAATTCAGATTATGGCATTCTGTCATTGGAGTTTTCAAGAGTTCTTGAAGAGATCAAATATGGGGAAAGTACAGAAAATGCATTTTTGAATCTTGAAAAAAGGGTTGATTCAAAGGCATTGTCAAGGGTGATATATGAAATTCTAACAAGTTTAAGGATTGGAGCAAACTTGTCCAGTTCATTAAGCATAATTGCCGATGATGTAAATTTTGACATTAGAATGAAATTGAAGGAGTATAGTGAAAAGCTGAATGCATTTGTTATGATCTATACCTTTTTGGCTATTTTAGCGCCAGTCATTCTTTTGACAATGCTTCTTGCATCATCTGTAGTGATTGGTGATTTGGTTCCCGGTGATTTGATAATGGTTCTTTATTGTGTATTTTTCCCTATGATAATAGTTTTTTTAGGGATTGCAATAAAAAAATTAGAGCCTAAAATATGAGGGGGTATACAAAAATAATAATTGTTTTATTGCATAAGGTGGTAGCTTAAATTTTTAAAATAAAGTGATAAGGAGGAAGAAAAATTGGTTTTGGCTTATTTTGTTTGATTTATAAATTAAAAATATTTTGTTGAGTATGAAATAAGAACAATGTTTTGTTTTAGGTGACACATTGTTCTTATGGTTTAAAGAGCGTTATTTTTTATTTTTAATTTGAGCGATAAAGTTTAAAAATAGTCTCTTTAAACACAATTTTTATTTTATATTTTTTCATATAAAAACTTTATTACTTTTTTCTAAAAAAGTATTACTTTTTTAATAATTTTTTATCAATTTGTATTATCATTAAATTTTTCACACTTTTTTATACTTTATTCTTCAATAATCAACAATCCTAAATAATGTTTATAGCATGTGGGATTTTAGCTTTAATCGCATTATGTATTTTAGGAATTGTTGTAGTGATAATGGATTCCTTTGCAACATATCCTGAATCCCTGTCATTGCAATGACCTATACGGACTGAGGCATTCAACTCTTCCTGCAAGTTATTTACAGTAACCCTTTCAATCCATGGATTGCTGTCAGTAATGATGATTTCATCTATTCCCTGTTTATCCAATTCCTTTGCAACGAGCCAAGAAACGAATCTTCCTCCATGGAGTGAAACGGTGTTTCCATTTATGCTATCTGCAATTTCATCCAATGTTTTCGGTAAATACATCTCTTTATACATCTTAGAGTTTTGTATTGTTGCCCAGTGTGCATCTCCAATTGCAAATGAACCAATTGTTTTTGGATAAATGTTTTCTGGTCCTGCTAGTTTAACTGCATGGGTAAGTGCTAGCAATTCTTCTCTTTGAACAGGTACTCTTGTTGGCCCACCTTGAATCTCCTCATTCATAATTTTTATCACTCTTGGAAGACCAAATTTTCCTCTTCTTGCAGTTCCAGGTTCAAAACCGCACATGTAACCATGGTGATTTTTAGGAAAGCCTGTGATGATTACATTCAATCCAGACCTAAGTCCTGCTCTGCATTCGCTTTCATAAGCTCCATTGGTTGCAACCACTTTTCCAGGACATAGGATTCTGCTCATAGCTATTGCCTTTGCAAAGCTTTCATTTGTGTTTTCACATCTGTTGAATGGACCTCCTTCGATTACAAAGACATCCACTCCCATTTCTATTGCTTTTGTAAAACCGGTGATCAGTTCATCGTATCCGTCACCAACAAACATGATTGCTTCCAGTCCTTTTCCATATTTTTTTGCAAGGTTTGCCAAATCTTCAGCCTCTTCAAGAGGTGCAGCATGTCCGTCATTGCATTGTTCGCTGCTTAAGTTGATTGCAACAGAAGATGATAATTGGACCCATTTTTCCTTATCTTCAAGTTCAGCCTTTTCCTTATCTATCAATCGTTCATGTATCCTTCCTCTCGGACACTCTGTAAAGCTTGGGCCTTTGTTATAGCAGTCTCCTCCACATCCTACAATGTGCTTAGGGAATCTCATTGCACCGTATTTTCCGAAATGGTCAAGATCCAATGGAACGTCAGTTATGTCATAGACTTCTTCCATTATCTCAACACCTCTTTGCCCATATTTTTCTGCAATGTCTGAAAATGCATATGCACAAATGTGTATTGGTGCCCCAATCATGTTAGCAAGCATGCAGTTACCGAACAGTTCCATCTTTTCCAAATCTGATGCACAAGTTCCAACCACAACTTCAGTCAAGTCACATCCTATAGGGAACTTCTTAAAACGGGTTCCAAGTTTCATGGTGTCTTCAAAACTTAAATCTGATATTGCGTCCACAACGGACACTACATCTTTCTCTGCTTTTGCCAATTCTAAAGCACTTTCGTCACTATTGATTGATTCCTTAATAAGTTCGTACATTTTTTCCCTCAATTTTGAGTCTTTTAAGCATGAATTTTTTAAATAAATTTTTTGATTAATTAGATTTTTCTTGGCATTATTGCCAAAATATAGAAAATCATAAAAAACTTTTCTTGGCATTATTACCAAAATATAGAAAATCCATAAAAAAGTAATACTTTTATTTAAAATTTTATTACTATTTCTATTTTTTTATTTAATTTTTCTATAATATAAAAATTTTGTTATTTTTTAACTCTTTCTTGTCTTTTTTCGACGGTTTTTTCTTCAGTATTACTTTTATTTCCATATGGCCAAAAGAGTAATAAATAATTTTAAATATGTATTACTACATATTTATTATTACTACTTTGTAAATTAGTATTACTAAAATCTTAAAAAATTCATTTTTGTATTACTTGCTTTTTTATTTAGTTTTTTTAACTAAATTTCATAGCAATTAATAATTTTTAATGGGCTTTTAAAACTTTAAATAATCAAAAGAATCATGTTTTCAATCATGATTTCATATATTTTCCCTAATTTAATCAAAGTTTAATTCCATTAATGGAATGGATGTGTAATTTAAGATTAAAATTTTTCAGCAAAGTGGTAAAATATAAAGGAGATATTTAAAAATGAAAGTAGCAATTTTAGGTGCTGGCTGTTACAGAACTCACGCAGCTAGTGGAATTACAAATTTTTCTAGAGCTTGTGAAGTAGCAGAAGCAACTGGTAAAGAAAACATTTCCATGACCCACTCTACTATTGAAATGGGTGCTGAACTTTTAGAACTCGCAGGTGTAGACGAAGTTGTTGTAGCTGACCCTGTATTCGACGGTGAATTCACTGTAGTCGAAGACTTCGATTACGCAGAAGTAATCGCAGCACACAAAGCTGGAAACCCTGAAGATGTAATGCCTGCAATTAGAGCAAAAGTAGGAGAATTAGCAGAAACTGTACCTAAACCAGCTAACGGTGCTATTCACTTCACTCACCCAGAAGATTTAGGTATGAAATGTACTACTGACGACCGTGAAGCAGTAGCTGACGCTGACTGGATCATGACCTGGTTACCAGAAGGAGGTATGCAACCTGCTATCATCGAAAAATTCGCTGATGTAATTAAAGACGGTGCAATCGTAACCCACGCATGTACCATTCCAACTCCTAGTTTAAACCAAATCTTTGAAGACTTAGGTAAAAACGTTAACGTAGCTTCCTACCACCCAGGTGCAGTACCTGAAATGAAAGGTCAAGTTTACATTGCAGAAGGATTTGCTGACCAAGCAGCTATTGACACCTTAAAAGATTTAGGTGCAAAAGCAAGAGGATCCGCATTCACCTTACCTGCAAACATGGTAGGTCCTGTATGTGATATGTGTTCCGCAGTAACTGCAATCACTTACGCTGGTCTCTTATCCTACAGAGACACTGTAACCCAAATCTTAGGTGCACCAGCAGGATTTGCTCAAATGATGGCTAACGAAGCATTAACCAACGTAACTAAATTAATGGCTGATGAAGGTATTGACAAAATGGATGAAGCTTTAAACCCTGGTGCATTATTAGGTACCGCTGACTCCATGAACTTCGGTCCATTATCTGAAATTGTACCTACTATCTTAGAATCTTTAGAAAAAAGATCTAAATAAGTAATTTAGTCTAAAGGTCTAAATAAGTAATTAGGTCTAAAAAGGTCTAAATAAGTAATTAGGTCTAAAAAGGTCTAAATAAGTAATTAGGTCTAAAAAGGTCTAAATAAGTAATTAAGACTAAAGATTTAAAAATAGTTTGGATCTTAAAAAGATTAAAATAAGTGTTATAACTTTATGTTATAATTGGTTAAAATTGCTCTTAGAGAATGATTTTAGCTACCAAAACTAAAGAAATTAAATTTAATAGACATTAATCTTTTTTGTGAATTTTGGGGTTAATGCTATTAATTTAATTCTTTAGCTGCATTAAATAATAAGCTATAATTTATTCCAGGCATAATATTGGATAAATTATAATACAAATTATCTAATATGTAAATATTTATTAACATTATTATTTATTCGTTGCCATATCCTATAAAAAATTTTAAAAATAGTAATAATATTTATCGGATTTATAATAATTATATTAAGAAATAAGATGATTCTATTATAATTTATTCATAAGTTTTTATATTTTTCATAATTTTGTTAATATAATCAGATTAATATTTTATAATATTTGCAGAATTTAAAAATATTTTAATTTATGAAGTTCTAAGATTTGTAAAATATTAATCTAATTATCTTAATTGATTATTTTATAAACTAGTTAAGGTGTTAACTTGATAGAATATATCTTAGAAAAAGCTGAAAATAGAGAAAAATTAAGTAAAAATGAGTTTATTCAATTATTTGAAATAGATGATGATGAAAATTTGAAGAGATTGTGCAAAATTGCATGTGACATTCGAAATGAATGCTCAGATGTGATTAAGCTAACTTCAACAATTCATCTTACAAATAAATGTCAAGTTCAACCAAGATGTAAGTATTGTGGGTTTGCAGCAAAAACTTCCTCAATCGGATATTTTGATGCATTTTATAAATCGGATGAGGAAATACGTCAAGCTGCATTCTGTGTTGAGAAATCAGGCATTCCTAGAATAAGCTGTTCTGGGGGACATGGCTATAAAGGCAAGCAGGCAGTCAATGCTGCTAGGATAGTAAAGGGAGAAACTTCCCTTGAAATCTTAGTTAATGTAGGTGCCGATTTAACTCAAGAGGCAGTGGATGAATTAAAAAAATGCAATGCTGATACTGTTTGCTGCAATTTGGAAACCATCAATGAGGATGTTTTCAATTTTGTAAAGCCTGGTGAAAAATTATCTGACCGTATAAACATATGTCAAATGGTATCTGATGCAGGTATTGGTTTGTCTTCTGGACTATTGATTGGTCTTGGAGAATCTTATGAGGATAGGGTTGATCATTTAATCTTCTTAGGAAACTTTGAAACTTTGGAGGAAATACCTATAATGGGTTTCAATCCTTATGTAGACACTCCAATGGAAAATCACCCTCCCTGTTCAATCGAAGAGCAGTTAAAAGCAATAGCCATTACAAGAATCATGTATCCACGCATTAGGATCACTGTTCCAACACCGACAATAGGGCCTGAAAATGTTGAGCTTCCATTGCTTGCAGGTGCAAATAACTTGGCAACTGTTATTCCTGAGGATTATCCTTTAGTCGTTAAAGGAGTTGGAAATCCTGATTATGGTAATTTGAATGAAGTAATTACAGTAGTTGAAGATTTAGGTCTTGAAGTTCAGCTTAATGCTTGAATCTTTTATGAATTCATATAATTATCATTCATTAATTAATTCATAATTTATTTAATTTTCAGTTTCATTATTTAATTAATTTTCAGTTTCATTATTTATTTAATTTTTAGTTTCATTAAATTTTTAATTTTTATCTGGTGAAAAAAATGGCCTTTGAGGAAAGTATTAGAAAAGCTTCAGCCCAATCTTATGAAGGTACTCGTAAAGGAGATACCATAGAGGAAATCAAGGAAATTCAAAATTATATTCGTAATGCAAAGATTGTTGTTCCAAATAAGAATGGGATTAAAGTGGAAGTAATCAATGAAGTTCTTAAAAAATTCAATATCCCTCCTGCTGAATATTTGCATGTCAATACCAATTTTGCTGATTTTAGTAGAACTCCTGCCATCTCAAAGGCTATGATAGCCATAGATCAGTCAGATGCAGATTTAGTTATTGCAAGGGGCCGTTTAGGAATTCCTGGGTCAGGTTCCTTTATGGTTTTTATGGATAGCAAGTCTAGAATTCTCACCGCGGCTTCTTCACCATCACATGTAATTCACAAGCAATCCTTAGAGGAGACAGTTTATAAGGAAACAGTGGAAGCATTAAGGAAAGTCGGGTTTGAATGTGATGAGGAATTTTAATTCTTAAATTTTAGAGGATAAAATGGAAAATAATGATTTCGATACTGGAATAAGTTCAGAGGTTTTTACAGTAAAATCAAAGATCAGATTGATTGATATTTTCAATTTGATTTTAGAAAAGAAAGCAAATGCCGTATTGGGCTTATTCGATAAGTTAAATGAAGATGGAATTATCAATAAGGATAGTTCTATTCTAATTATAGGGACTTATTTTACAGGAATATCCATTGCAAAACATTTGTCCTTTAATGATTTTAATGATATCACTATTGTGGATATTTATCCTCATTTGGAAGGATTGATAGATTCCAAATTGGGAAATCCCATTATTGCCGAAGATGTGAATAAAGAATACCCTTTCATTGAAAACTTTAAAAATATAAAGTTCTCTTCTGATTTGGATTTAATTAAAAATGCGGATGCGATAATTGACACTACAGGATTAGGGGGAATAAACGAAAGCCAGTCCGAATCAATTTTTACAAAGGTGTTTCTAATTGAAGATCCTATCGCTGAAGAAAATGATGTTTTGCTAGAAGATAAGAATAATGTTTATAAAAGAGCAAATCTGGCAAATTCCTTTAATAAATATGTTCTTAAAACTCAAGGATTGAATACAAAAACATCTGGGACAATGACTTTTGCAATAGATGTTTTAAGGCAATCTCTAAATAAAATATTAGCTAAAGAGGGAGTTCTTTATTGTGCATCTGAGATGACATTTTATGAGGAGATCATATTTAAGGAAAAGGATTTGGATAAATTCTTTAATTTGATTGAATCACCGGTCATTAAGGTTTCAACTATTCAGCCATTTGACTGTGATGGCATAATCAATGAGTTTATTGGAAGGATACATTCAGAAATATTAATAAGGTGGTAATATGTTTGCAAATGATATTTTTAATATTATAGATGAATTGGTGCCTCGTAGTTATGCCTTGAAAAATGATAATGTAGGCTATTTCAGCAAAACTTATGAAAATTTAGATATTAAGAATATTAAGGTATTGATGGATTTATTGCCTGAAGATGATTTGAAGTTTGATGAGGGAGATCTTGTTATTTCACATCATCCTCCCTTGTTTTTGCCAAAAACCCCTACATATGTTGTTCATTCCAATTGGGACATCATAAACGGAGGCTCAAATGACGCTTTGGCTTATTATTTAGGTTTAAAGCCAATTTCTATTTTTCATAAGCAGACTGGGATAGGCAGAATCTGCTCTTCAACAAAGTCGTTGGATCAGTTTTTATCATTGGTTTGCTATAAGTTCGGTCCTGAAAATGTTCGTTTGGTTCATGATGGTGATTTTGATAAGATGCTTAGGAAAATAGCTATTGTTTCCGGTTTTGGATTAAGCAGTAAGGAGTTTATTAAATTGGCAAAGGATAGGTCTGTTGATGCATTTGTATCTGGAGATTTAAACCATTCAAATGCCATTTTAGCTAAGAAATTAGGTGTTACATTAATTGATGTTTCACATCATATCATAGAACTTCCAGGATTGTTTGCATTCACCCAATTGCTGAAGAATAATGATGTTATTGACGTTCCGGTAGAAATGGTGGATACTGGGGTTCCATGGAAATATATCTCTGCCGATTTTTGATTTTTCAAATAATAATTTTTAACTTTTTTATAATTTTTGTTTATATTTTTAATTTTATAATTTGCTATGTGATAAAATGATTCAAGAAATGGAAAATAATTTGTTACCGAAAGGAAGTATAGATTTAGTGGGATTCGGAAGATTAGGTTTGAGAACAGGCATTAATCTCATTCAAGTTCATAGGGGAGGCCCATCTAAAATAACAGTTTTTGATGGTCAAAAAATCTCAGAATCTGATATAATCTTTCTATTGAACGGTGCTGAAGTAGGAACTTACAAATCTGATTTCTTAAAGGAACTTTCCACTCATTCTGCAAGCTTTCGAGAAGTTGTTTCCATAACAGAAGATATTTCTGAGGATAATATAGATTTAATCACTGGAGATGTTGTTGTTATTGAGATAGCCGGGGGAAATACAATACCAGTTGCCGCAAACATTATTAAAAAGGCACATGAAATAGGGTCTAAAACAATAGGGACAGCAGGAATCTTCGGCATCGGGGATGAGGAAATAGTGGTAAAGGACATTTCGGAATTTGATGATTCCAACCCTGCAATTGAAGAGTTAAGGAAAGAGGGAATCACTGAGAATCATATGATTGTGACAACAAGCAAATTTATTCGTGATGGTATTCCAATAACTCCTTATGTTTTGGATGGCATTGCAAACACCATTACAAAAGAAGCATTAAAATTATTAATCGAGAAAAACAATTTATAATTCTTTGTTTTATAAGATCTTTTAATTTATTTTTTAATTAATTTTATTTACTTGAAGGTTTTTGAAATGATCACTATTGCTACTGCCGAATGTTTCACTCATGGGATTTTAGCTCGCGAAATACATGCCATTGCACAGGGGTATGAGGATAATTTCGGATCTAACTATTCATATCTTGTCAATAAGGTTGAAAAGGATTGCTTAAAAGATGCAATTTTAGAGGATAAATGTTCAATTTTTGATTTTCGAGATTTGAGTGTCATATGCGGTTTGTTCATACCTACTTTGGATGCTGTAAAATCCGTTCTACAAATTGAAAATCCTGTAGAGCCTTTGGAATTGATTAAGGGGATAAAGGTTTACGATGACAGTGGGGATATTGAAATGTCTATCCTAATGGCAGAAGCCGCTAAAAAAATAGCCAATGCATCTATAGGTATAGGTACCACTGCAGGAATTGGATATGGCGGTATCGCTATCGTTGATGATGAAGTAATTATAAGCGCTAGTTCGGATGTAAGTGCTAATTTAATTGATGGCGATTCTGATAATTTGCATATGCGTCAAAAGAGTGGTGTAGAGAAAACATTAAAGATATTGATTTATTATCTAAATGACAATTTTGATAGAATTAAATCTTTGGATAATGTAAAAATATATCATAAATAGTTTTTTTTTTAAAAATATTTTCTAAATTTTAATTAATTTTTTTAAATAGTTTAATTCTTTTTTTTTAAATAGTTTAATTCTTTTTTTTAAAAATAGTTTAATTCTTTTTTTTAAAAATAGTTTAATTCTTTTTTTTAAAAATAGTTTAATTCTTTTTTTAAAAATAGTAAAAAAAAAATGTAAATTTATAGAAATTTCTATAATATTTACATTAATCATTTGAATTTATTTTGCAGCTTCACCAATTAAGGCCTCTTGATTGCTTACAACTTGTGTATCGATGACTACTGGCTCTTCTTCATCTAAAACGGATTTAGTGCTTCTAAGTCCAAATAACATGGTAGACAAGTTATGGAGCAATGAAGTTGTAGTAGGTGGAATGATTCCAAGCAATCCAAGTCCAATTAAAGACCCATTGAACATTACAATGTGCCTATAATTTGTATTGATTTTATCAAGCATTCCAGTTGAGAGCTTTCTAAGTGTTACCAAGTCATATAAGTCATCTGAAAGCAGGGAAATGTCTGCAACTTCCCTTGCAATATCTGATGAGTTTCTCATAGCTACTGATACATCAGCGGCAGATAATGCTGGGGAGTCGTTGATTCCGTCTCCAACCATAATTACTTGATGGCCTTCATCTTTTAGTTCTTGGATGATGCTTGCCTTATCTTCTGGAAGAACTTGTGACTTGTATTGTGTAATGCCTAAATCATTAGCTATTTTATGTGCGGCATTTTCACTGTCACCAGTCAACATCACTACATTGCTGATGCCTAATTCCTTAAGTTGGCTGATTACATCATAAGCTTCATCTCTTACTGGGTCTGAAATGCAAAGGATTCCTTGAAGTTTCTTGCCTATTGCAAGATAAATCACTGAATACTCTTTCACATTCTCTTCAATGATCTTTTGTTGCTTCTTGGTAAACCTGATTCCTTCATCTTCCTCTACGAAGTGTCTGCTTCCGATGATTGCCTTTTTGCCATCATATGTTGTTGAGATACCATGTGCAACTATGTATTCCACTTCACTATGGTCCTCTTCATGGTGCAATCCTTCCTCTTCAGCTTTTTTCACGATGGCTGTCGCTACACTGTGAGCGAAGTGCTCTTCAATGCAGGCTGCAATTCTCAATACCTCATCCCTTTCGTATTTTCCACAAGGAATGACCTTTTCGAGAACCGGATGAGCATTTGTCAAGGTTCCTGTTTTATCAAATACAATGGTATCTGCATTTGCATATGCCTCTAGATGTTTTCCGCCTTTGACCATCATTCTATTGTCTGAAGCTTCTTTCATTGCAGAGATAACTGAAATAGGGGTAGTTAACTTAATTGCACATGAGAAATCCACCATCAATACAGCCAATGCTTTAGTGGTGTTTCTTGTAAGCAAATAGGTTAGCGCTGTTGTAAGCAAACTGTAAGGAACAATTGAGTCAGCCAGCCTTTCTGCCTTGCTTTGGATGCTTGCTTTCAGCTCCTCGGAGTCTTCAATCATATCAATGATCTTATTCAATCGGGTTTCATCGTTAATGGAACGAACTTCAATGACTATGGATCCTTCCTCAACAACGGTTCCGGCATGCACCGCTTTTCCTTCACTTTTATGCACAGCTAATGACTCTCCAGTCATTGAGGCTTCATTAATCATAGCATCCCCATCTGCAATGACCCCATCAACAGGGATGATAGCACCGGTTCTAATTCTTATTTTATCTCCTTTTTTGATTTCAGACAATGGGAATTGGCTTTCGATTTCATTTCCTTCATCATCAACATCAACTTTCCATACGCTATCGATATTCAATGCTAAACTACTTTTTAAAGTGCTTTTTGTTTTTTGCATTGTATAGTCTTCAAGCATGTCTGAGATAGACAATAAGAACATCATTGATCCCACTGACTTGTAGTTGCGAGTAATCAATGATGCGGCTATAGCAGTTCCATCAAGAAGTGCAACATCAGCTCTAAAACTGGTTAAGCTATCCAATCCGTGATATATGTAGTGGGCAGCACGATAGAGCATTCTCACTTTCCTAAATGGGATTGGAAGTATAATCTTAAAGAGATACCTTTTTAAGACGTGCTTAGATATTCTTAAAAAGAAATCATTTGATATTTCAGCTAAGCTTACATTGTCTGTTGCCTTTCCTTCGTAAAGGTCTGCTTGGGAAATTTTATCCAATATTTTAAGAATTTCCTCTTTTTTGCTTACATCATTATAAAAAATCAGTATGCTTCCGTTTCTATGTGATATGGTGACTTCATCAATGAAGTCATATTCGAGCAAGGTTTCACTTAAGCCATATGTTTCTTCTTTGGTAAATGCTTCTTTACCTGCGCGCACTCTCAATCGAGTGCCCTTATCATACACTATATCGTAAATCATGGCTCTTGATTGAAATAAATATAATAAAATTATTTGATTTATTAGATTTGCCTATAATCTAATCGAAAATTTATTCTTCTTCAGCAGTTATATCAACACATACAGCTTCTTTTTTTGCAGCTTTTGCATCAGTATGGATGTCTTCTGCATTATCCTTTATGTCTTGGATTGATTCTTCAAGTTCACTTTTGCAAGTTAAAACTTTAGCCATACCTTTTGCAGCATAGTCTTTAGTGGTTTGTGATTCCAAGATTTTTTTACCTACTACTGCTGCAGCTATTCCTCCTACAAAAATTAATGCGTGTCTATGTTCAAATGCTTTGTCTCTAAAGTCTTTATACATTTTATCACCATTTTCAATTTTTAATCTAAAAAATTTTTAATCTAAATAAGTAAACTTTTACTATTCAGATTCTATTTTTATATCTAAATTTATTTTTATTTAAATTTTTAGGTTTACCAAAAAAATAAACATTGGCATAACCATAATTTTCAGGATTTCCTTAATTATTTGAGGTTCATTAATTTTTTTAGGATTTCCTTAAAAATTTCAATTTAATTTTTCTTTAAATTGGCCTCTTTGTGAGACATATAGTTTTATGTATCTATTTATATTTAAGTTATTCGGTTATTTTATCTTTATTTTTAAAATAAAGGCCAATTATTTAGTTATACCTAATTTAAATTTAGTTAAACGAAAATTTTATTTAGTTGTTCCTAAATATCTTTTATTTTTTAATTATATTGATTCTAATAAATTTTCATTAATGAATTTTCGATATATGCATTCAAGTCGTTAGGATTATGCAAATCTTTCGTGATTCTTTTTTAAAAAAAGGCCCTTTTCTATATTTTCAGTTAGGTAAACCTAAACTTTATATATTATGAAAACAAAAATAAGATTAGGTTTTAGGTATGCCTAATTAATCTATGTAGGGTAATCTTTTTATTTTCATTTTAATTAACAATCCAAAAATATTTTTAAAAAGCAATACATTTTATTTTAAAAATATCCCCATTTTTAAAACAAAATTTAAAAATTTTAATTAAACTACAAAATACCTCAAAATAATGAGATTTCATCAGACATGGATTTAGGTATGCCTAAATTTCCTACTATATGGTAATTACTTTTTTAGAGAAAGATTTTCAAAAGCTCTAAAATATGGTATGGGTAATTTATCAGACATTATATTTATTTTATAAAATTTCTTAAGAGGTTATATAATGATAAAAAAATTAAACGAACTTAAATCTGGAGAAACCGGAGTCTTAGCTTCCTATGGTTCCGGTGGTGACTTGGAATTAAAAAGACATTTGCTTGGTATGGGCTTTGTCAAAGGTGCAGACATAGAAGTGGAAAAAATTGCACCTCTTGGTGATCCTATGCAAATTAAAGTGAAAGGCTATTCTGTATGTCTTAGAAAAGAAGAAGCTAAGAATATTGAAGTTGAAGTATAAATTTCATAATTTCATTACTTCATTAAAAAATTTATATTATTTTTATTTTTAATCAAATAATTTTTTTAAAGGTATAAATATGGCGAATCTAAAAATAGGTTTAGCAGGTAACCCTAATGTAGGAAAAACCACTCTATTCAATACTTTGACTGGTTTAAACCAACATGTAGGTAATTGGCCTGGTAAAACCGTAGCACAAGCGAAAGGTCATTATAAACATAATGGCAATGAGGTAGAAGTAATAGATTTACCTGGTAACTATGCTTTAAGTGCTCATTCAATTGAAGAGATCGTATCAAGAGACTTCATTGTAGATGAAGATGCTGATGTGATTGTAAACATCATTGATGCAGCAAATATAGAAAGAAACCTCTATCTTACTGTTCAAATGATGGAACTTGGAGCTAATTTGGTGCTTGCTTTAAACATGAATAAGTATGCTCAAGATAAAGGGTATACCATTGATGCAAACAAGCTTTCTGAATTATTAGGTGTTCCAGTAGTTGAAATTGAAGCAAATAGTGACATAGGTAAAGAAAACTTACTTAAAACTATTGAACAGGCAGCTGCAAATCCAGTTGACCCTTCTAAAAGATTGGTTTACAATGCTGAACTTAAAGAGCATCTTGGAGATTTACAAGCTGTTATAGAAGAAGATAAGAATTTACTTGATGTTCCTTCATCCTGGACTGCAATCAAATTGCTTGAAAACGATGAAATTGTAGAAGAAAAGATTGCAGGCTCTTCAAAAAGAAACAATATTCAGGATGAAACCCAAAAGGTCAAGGATCACTTGAAAGGCATTTTTGGAGAAGGAAGTGAAGAGGTTATTGCAAATGCAAGATATGCATTCATTGACGGATTGCTTAAGGAATCTCTCACCAAACCTAGCTCTCCAAAAGAGACCATAAGTGAAAAGATCGATAAAATTGTTACTAACAGAATATTAGGTTTACCAATATTTGTGCTTATCATGTACTTGATGTTTGAGATTGTTGCTAATCAAGCAGGAGCATTCATTGACTTTGTTGATGGAATATTTGGAATGCTCGGTGACTTTATCTTAGCTTCTCTTGGTGAAACAATGCTTTCCTCCTTCCTCGTAGACGGTCTTATTGGAGGAGTAGGTGGGGTACTTGTATTTGTGCCTCAAATTATGATATTGTTCTTGATCATCAGTTTCCTTGAAGACTGTGGTTACTTAGCAAGAGCAGCATTTGTTATTGATAAGATCATGCACAAGCTCATTGGATTACATGGTAAAGCATTCATTCCTATGCTTTTAGGATTCGGTTGTGGTATTCCAGGTATTATGGCAACCAGAGCTATGGAAAACGAAAAGGATAGGTTAATCACTATGATGATTATACCATTCATGTCCTGTTCTGCTAGATTGCCTGTATATGTATTGTTGGCAGGTGTATTCTTCACTGCAAACCAAGGATTGGTTATCACAGCATTATACTGGATTGGTATTGTTGTAGCAATGATTGTAGCATTTATCTTAAGGAAAACCGTATTTAAAGAAATGGAAGCTCCATTTGTTATGGAATTACCTGATTATAAATTACCTACCATTAGAGGTATCTTAATGCACACCCTTGAAAAATCTTGGGGATTCATTAAAAAGGCAGGTACCATTATTCTTGCAGCATCCATCATCATTTGGGTATTAAGTTACTTCCCAGCAGGTGTGGAATATGGATCTGAACAAAGTTTAATCGGCGGTATAGGTAAAGTTGTAGCTCCTGTATTCGCTCCTCTTGGATTTGGCGAATGGCAACCTGCTGTAGCTTTAGTATTCGGTTTAGTTGCTAAAGAGGTTGTAGTAAGTACATTCAGTTCGCTCTTCGGTGTGGCCGAGGAAGGAGCCGGAATCGCAGCGGCAATGCAAGGAATCTTTACTCCACTTACAGCATTTGTCTTCATGACATTTGTACTCTTGTATATCCCTTGTTTCGCTGCAATTGGGGCAATCAAAGAAGAAACTGGTGGATACAAATATCCATTGATGATGTGTGCAGTTACTTTAGTTACTGCATATGTAGTTTCCTTCCTTATCTATATGGTTGGACTAGCTTTAGGATTCGGTTAAACATTTAACCTATCCTAATTTTTTATTTTTTTTCTTTATTTGATTTAATAATATTTTTTCTCTTTTTATTTTTTTTAAAATCAAAGAGAAATTTTTTATTAAATGAAATAAAGAAAAGTCCAGATTTTAAATGGATTAGTTATTCTCGTAAAGAGAAAAATTCAGATCTTTATGGTTTTGTTTAAAATCCATATTGAAGAAAAATTATGGTCTTTATATGATTAATACGTTGAAATCAATTCTGTTCTTCATCATTGCTGGTTTCTTTGAAATCGGTGGAGGATATTTGATTTGGTTATGGCTAAGGGAAGGCAAGGGAATAGAATTTGCCATTTTAGGCGCA
>SUTG01000031.1 GCA_015063035.1 Methanobrevibacter olleyae | reverse complement strand
ATTTTGGAGTGATTTGTTTTTTTGATTTATGGAAATAGTTAGAACTTTTGAAATTTTGGAGTGATTTGTTTTTTTGATTTATGGAAATAGTTAGAACTTTTGAAATTTTGGAGTGATTTGTTTTTTTGATTTATGGAAATAGTTAGAACTTTTGAAATTTTGGAGTGATTTGTTTTTTTTGATTTATGGAAATAGTTAGAACTTTTGAAATTTTGGAATGATTTTGCTGTTTTTTTTAAACAAAATTCGATTGCGGTGTGGTTATGAAAAGAACAAATAAACTTATTTTACTTATAGCGGTAGTGATTGCAATGCTTACATTGTTTGTGGCTGCAAGTGAAATGGGATTATTAACTGACACTAATAATTATAAGGTTAATCTCACAGAATTGAATGATGAGTTAACAATAGATATGTCCAATTGGGAGTATGATGAGGAAAACAATATTTACTATCAAATTGGGCTTGTGTACTGTAGTGATCCTGAAACTACTGAATATGAATCATTAGGAATTTATGTTCCTGGTGATTACTTTAATAGTGACCAAAATGCTAATGGAACATATACCTGTACAGTTATAGATGGTCATGTTGGAAATTTTTCTGCATCTAATGCCCCTATTGTAATGCCTATCAACACTGCAGGCTATTCTGCTCATAAGGCTCCAACAAGCTATAATGCCAATGAAGTCAAGGAATATACAGATGCAGGTTTCATTTATGTAAATGCCGGCTGCAGAGGTAGGGAAAATGGAGAGAACTATTCTGGAGGGGCTCCTTGGGGAGTAACTGACTTAAAGGCAGTAGTGCTTTACTTAAAGTTCAATGACGATACTCTTCCTGGAGACAGCGGAAGAATATTTTCATTTGGTCACAGTGGCGGTGGAGCTCAAAGTGCAATCTTAGGTGCAAGCGGTGACAGTGAATTGTACACACCATACCTTGAATCCATTGGTGCTGCACTTATAGACAGAAATGGGAACAAGTTATCAGATAGCATTTGTGGAGCGATGTGCTGGTGTCCTATCACTTCTTTAGACACTGCTGATGAGGCTTATGAATGGACTATGGGCCAATACAGTACAGATGGAACACGTGGAAGTGGCACTTGGACAGGTGCATTATCTGATGATTTGGCAAGCGCTTATGCAGAATACATTAATGATTTAGGTCTTAGAAGTCCTGATGGAAAGCCTTTAAGCCTTGAAAAGTCTGAAGATGGAATTTACACTTCAGGGTCATATTATGATTATATGCTTAAGACTGTAGAGGATTCCTTGAACAACTTCCTGAACGAAACCAGTTTCCCATATTCCCCAAGTTCTTCTGGAGGTATGGATATGGGACCTGTACCTGAGGGAGTCTCCCTTTCAAGTGATGTTACTGAATCAAGTTCTGGAACTTATAGGACTCCTCAGGAATACATTGATTCATTAAATGGCGATGAGGAATGGATCATTTATAACAGTTCAACAAACACTGCAAAAATAACAAGCATTGAAGCATTTGTAAAACATTGCAAATCCCCAAGTAAAGATGTTGGCGCTTTTGATGATTTGGGAAGAGACCAAGCTGAAAACGAATTATTCGGTACAGACAAGCATGATTCCTTGCACTTTGACAGCATTATGGCAAATGTCTTAAAGCAAAATTCAGACAATTACTCTGCATTTGCTGATTATGATTCATCTAAAGCAAGCAGCTATGCAAATGACTTAAAAGAATTGGATAAGTTAAATTACACTACATTAAACCGTTCCAATATGTATAATCCATTGTATTATGTTTCCCCTTATTATGATGGTGTGGGTTCATCACATCCTGCTAAGTATTGGAGAATAAATGCGGGAATTGAACAGACTGACACTTCATTTACCGTTGAAACCAATTTGGCATTGGCTTTGATGCAGGTTGGTGATGTGGATAGTGTTGAGTTCAATGAAGTATGGGGTCAAGGCCACAGCCAAGCTGAAAGAACAGGTTCCGCTAATGGAAACTTCATCAATTGGGTCAATGAATGCATGAGCAATGAATCAGATCTCTTCTTGTTTGATTATTTTAAATAAACCTTAAGAAATAATTTTAATTTTTAATTATTTCTTACTTATTTTTTTCATTATTTTTTCACTTATTTTTTTATTTATTTCCCTTTTTCCAATAATTTTTTTCACTTAGTTTTTATTATTTTTTCAATTTTTTCTAATTATTTTTTCACTCATTTTTTATAATTTTTTCAATTTTTTCCAATAATTTTTTCATATCTTTTTACACTGATTTTCATTACATGAATTCATTGCATGAAATTTCATGTTCACTTCATGTACTTTGTTTTAATTTATTTGTTTTTAGCTATTTTTAACAAATTTTTGTTTATTTTTTCATTTTTATTTTAAAATCGCTTTAATTTTTATATAATATTTTTAAATTAAATAATAATCTTTATAAAGGCATAAAACATATTATTAAATATGATTATCAAGACTGGGAAAATTAATAAATCAAGAGGTAATATAAGTCTCACAATCGGTAAGGAAGATGTGAAAAAACATAATCTTGAAGAGGGAGATTTTGTAATCTTGACTCCTGAAGAATATGAGGAATTGAAGACATCTTCTGAAATCGAAGTGTCCACTTTGGAAGTAGTCCCAGATGATGAAGCTGTTGTAAAATTGGAATATGATCTTAAGGAAGCAAAGTCTAAAGAGAAGATTCTTTTCTCAAAAGTGGAAGAGTTAGAGAACATTAATCTAGAGCTTACCACTAAATTGTCTCAGATTGAAAAAGCGAATTATATAAATAGCAGTGTCTTATCTGATTCTGAATCAAACTCTCTCATTGATGAAGTTAAAAAGTTAAATGGGGATATTGATGATTTGAATTCTGAAATCAAGCAATTGAATAAGGATTTGAATGAATCAAATGAAGAAAGGATTGAACTATTGCAGGATATGAATGTCTTAAAGACTAAAATGAGTTTTGATGCCGGAGAGTTGTCAAGGCTTAGAGAGCGAGAGGACAAGCATAGGGAAATCTTGGAGATAATCCTAAAAACAAACAGGAACATGCTTGATGAGGTTGTAAACAAGACATTGGCTGCTACAATCAATGAGATAAATAAGGAATTAGGTGAAACCAGCATAATAAGAAGGATTAGGGGTTTGACTATTGTCAAGGAACCTGAAATTCATAAATCAGCTATTTCCAGCAAGGCTTACACTCAGTTGGAAGAGTTAATTCCAGATGAATATTTGCTTGAAAGTGGGGAATAAGTTTCCTTAATCTTGACTGAATTCTAATTTACCTAGTCTATTTAATCTAAAATTTTTCTAAAAATTTTTAATCTTTATTAATCATTAATTCATGTTTATATAGTTTATTGGGTATCAATTAAAAATGGTGATTCTATGGATGAAGTCCAATTTGATGAAGAAGGAATCAAATTCAAATATTTAAGTAATTGGAAAGAACAAAACAAGGAAATGCTTGGTCCAAATTGCATCAAGGCTTTAGTGAAAGTGGTTGAAGGAAATCCATCCACTATTACAGTCTATAAAAATGATGCAGGTGAAGTCCAGGCAGTTGCACAAATTGAAGAGGCTTTTAAGGAAAGCTTTGAAGCTCAAGGATGGAATATTTCTGAATCCAGAATTCTAAACCTTAATGGCATGCCTGTCTATAACATCATTACAAATGCTGAAGAGGGTGGAAAGACTTTGGAAAACAATACCTCTGCATTGCTTAATGATGGAAACCTGTATGTGTTTGAATTGATGCACTTTAAGGAATTTCCATATGCTTACAATGATTATTTAGCTATTATGGATTCCATTGAATTCGATTAATTCCATTATTCTTTTTTTATTTTTTTATTCAGTTTTTAATTTTATCTTCATTTAATTTTCTTAATTTTAAAGGAGTTTCATCATAATGTCTAATCTATTCAAAAAAGATGAATTAAGCTTTAAGTATCCGAATAATTGGAAATTGCTTGAAGCGGAGGATATTGAAAATTGCATAGCCGTACTTGACTGTGACAGCAAATTCAGCAGAGTCATGGTTTTCAAGTATCCTCAGGAAGGCTTGTCTATGGAATACCTTAAGAATGCAATTGAGGACATTCCAAGGGAAGATAGCTTAATTGTTGAGGATTCTCATCTAACTATCATTGGAAACAAGGAAACCCATGAACTCATAGCAAAGGATACAAGCCATGAACCTCCTTTGAATACCCATTCCCTATCAACAATCAATGACAGGGATGCATTTAGCTTTAATTTCCTTGGCTTTGGAGAGGATAATCCGGATAAAGAAGGATTTTTGATGATGTATAAGACTTTGGAATTTGTATAATGAATTACCTATTCATTTACCTATTTATTTAATCTTATTTTACCTTTTATTTTACATGATTTTATATTATTTGATATTATGTCTTTAAAGGAAGAAAAGGAATCAATCAGGAAATCAATTTATGATAAATTGTTTAATGAGGGCCAGTCTCTTAGACCTAATGGAGATTATGGCAAAATCCCAAATTTTAAAGGATCGGATATTGCTGCTCGATTACTGGCTGAGACTGATGAATGGAAAGATTCAAAAACCATTTTTTGCAGTCCGGATTCCGCTCAGATTCCAGTTCGATATCTTGCTTTAAAGGAAAACAAGAACCTTATCATGGCAAGCCCTAACCTTGAACATGGCTATTTGTATCTTGAAGGAAACAAGTTAAATGGAAAGGAAAGGGAAGCGTCAACAAAAGAGGGAGCATTCAATCATTGCTTAAAGTTTTTTGATTTTGGCGAAGATAATTTCAATAGTTCAAAAGATGATTCATTAGACATAGCTATTGATATGCTTGTTGAAGGCTCTGTTGGTGTAGATAGATGTGGAAATCGAATTGGGAAAGGAAAGGGATATGGAGATAGGGAAATCGAAGACCTTTTTAAAAAGAATCTTATTAACGAAGACACTCCTTTAGTCACTACAATCCATCCGTTTCAATTGATTGATCATATTCCTACTGAAAGCCATGACAAAAACGTGAACATGATTGTAAGCACTGAAGAAGTGATTAGGATTTGATTTTTTCATTCTCTTAACTTTTTTACTCTTTTAATTCTTTTAACTCTTTTTTTAACTTTTATTTTTCTATTTTTCACTCATTTTTTATTTTTTCACTTTTCACTCTTTTTTTATCATATATGAAATATTTTAGAAATATTTATTAACATTCAAAACTAAAATAGTTTTAAGTAGTTTAAACTACTACTGAATTCTTATTAATTTAAGAATAAACACATGTGTTAAAAAATTTTAGGTGATTATAATGGCAGATTTAAAAGGTACTAAAACCGAAGCTAACTTAGCAGCAGCTTTTGCTGGCGAATCTCAAGCTCATACCAAATACCAATATTTCGCAAGTAAAGCTAAAAAAGAAGGATACGTACAAATCCACGATATCTTTATGGAAACTTCCAAAAACGAAAAAGAACATGCAAAAATCTGGTTCAAACTTTTACACGATGGAGAAGTTCCAGACACTATTGCTAACTTAAACGCAGCAGCTGATGGTGAAAACGAAGAATGGACTGAAATGTACAAAGAATTCGCAGAAACCGCAAGAGAAGAAGGTTTCGATGAAATCGCAGGTTTATTCACCATGGTTGGTAACATCGAAAAAGAGCATGAAGAAAGATACAGAGCTTTACTCGCTAATGTTGAAGGTGAAACTGTATTCAAAAAAGAAGAAGAAATTGAATGGAAATGTATTAACTGTGGTCACATAATTAAAGGAACCGATGCTCCTGTAATTTGCCCAGTATGTAAACACCCTCAATCCTACTTCGAAGAAAGAGCAACCAACTTCAAATAAGTTGATTGATTTTCGCTATTAATGATGAATTCATTAATAGCATTTTTTATATTTTTTAGCTATTTTTATTGAATTTCAATTTTAAACAGTAATTTTTTCAAATCATTAGAATTATTTAAATCTATTTTTTCGGTGATGAAAGTGTCTAAAGAAGATAATTGTCAAGTTGATGAGGATTGTTCAAATGGTACTTGTGCACCGGTAAGTCCATTCTCAAAAGAAGGGGCCTTATTTTTAGTTTTTATAGTTGTTTTATTGGCTATTCTATTTTTTGCATTATCATTAAATGGTTATATTTAAGAAATTTTACATGGCACATATACGTGCAGAATTCATTAAATAAAAAATTAGGTATTTGATTTAATTAAATGACTTTATCAACCAATTAAATGATGATTTTTTAAGGAAAGTGCATTGTTAATTAATCGATATTTTAATTATATTATATTGAATTTTTTATCCATTAATCCATATTTTTATCTTCAAGCATTTCCTCTTCAATCTCTTTCATCATGTCTTCGAATTCCCTTTCCTCATCAAAGAGACTTAAGAAGTCGTCAATGCTTATCTTGTATTCATTTTCTGCACTTGGATTAATTATGATTTGATCGAAGCTGTCTTGTATTGGGACTATTGACTTGTATAAGTCTCTCATGAATAATGATCCGACTGTTGTGTTCAATTGGACATCATGGATGTTTTCCTCATCTGTAAAAATAGGGATGACTTTGATTCCATTTGGCCCTACAAAGGATTTTAAATGAAACTTGACTTCCTTATTGATCTCATTCAATCCCTCTAGATTCATGTTTTCAAGGTCTAGTGAATCAAGCTCAATCTGAAGAGGAACCAGCAGTTCTGATTTTCTGAATTCATTTAGGAAATGTTCGTTTTCCTCTTCGCTCATTTCTGATTGTATTTTCATTAATTCTTCAAGTTTATCATTATAGAGTATGCTCATTTTATCACCAAAACTTTTAAGAAAAGTCTGATTTGAATATTTTATTTTTTTATCCCTAAAAGTTATTTTTCTCTAAAAATTCATCAAAGTCTATCTTGTATGAGTCAACGCTGTATGGATTGATTACAATATAATTGAAATCAATGTCAAACTGTGCCAATATGATTGAGAGTTCCATCACATTTACAGCTATTGACTTGATTTGGTATCCTGCCTTTTCCAATTCGTTTGTATCTGTAAACAGGTATATGTTACGGTCTCCGTTTTCCTCATCGAAGAATCCAATCTGCAAGTCAAGTGTGTCTCCATCCATTAATGATTCCTTGTTTTCCATTGCAATCACTGGAACAAAGACTTCTGATTTTAGGAATTCCTTATAGAACATATCAGGATTCTGCTCTATCTTAACTCTTGACTTTGATTTCAATAGTTTCTTTAGCTTTTTATTTTTTAAGTTAGTCATTTTAATCAGTAATCTATTTTATAATATTTTATCCAATCTTATTTATGGAATCAATTATATTTATTTATATGCTAAAGGTTTTCCACTAAATCGGGATCTTAGTTTAAATTAGATTTAAATTTTTCATTTTCAATTAATTTTCTATTTTTAAATCAATTTTTAATTTTTTTATTATTTTTTAATTCTAAGTCAATATTGATGTCATAATGTCATTTAAAGCTATAAAAATAGTTTAATTTATATATTGGTTTCTATAAATTTTTTAATTGAAATTTAAATCATATTGGTTATTTATTTTTATTCTTTTAGATTTTTTAGAAAGTTTTTTATAGTATACTGAGTATACTATATAATGTGGTATTATGATGAATAAAACTATTAAAATCTCTCAAGCCAACCATAATTCCTTATCAAAATTAGCTTCTAAAAATGACACTTTCAATGATGTTATAAGTTTTTTAATAGAGTATTATCATACTCATGAGGAATTTAGTGATGAAGAAGGTAAATTTTATAATGAAGAGATAGAAAAATTCGAAAATGGCAATTTAGAAAACGTTAAAGAATTAACTCTAGAAAGTTTAGAAGAAAGGATTAATAAACTGGAACTAGAGTTAAAAAAATGAGCTATAAATTATATGAACATGAAAAGGTAGAAAAATTTCTTTATAAACATAAGAATGATAAAAAGTTATTATTGAGGATCAATAAGAAAATTATGGAAATTCTAAAAAATCCTCATAATCCTGATTTTAAAGAATTAAAAAGCAATAAATGTCCTATTCTTCACCGTCATCTTCTTCTTCAATATTATCATAGAATGGCTGCTTTATGCATCTCCAAATTGAAGTGTCCCCATCTTCATCATAGAACTTTTGGAATTCGCATCCAGGTGCAATCAATACATTGAAATCAGTCACTTCATCACTTTTTCCAGTGTACAGTATTTTTTGGCCTTCATACATCATTATCTTATGCAATATTGGGAGATTTGATTGGAAATGAGGGTCAGTGCATGCTCTTAGCGGCATCTTTGCTGTAAATATTCCATCTACAGCCTCATTTTCCATGAATTCATAATCTGAACGGATAAAGAACATGTAATGATTGTCAAGTTTCACTGAATTGCTCTTCAATGTAGCTAAAGTCTGTTCAAGTGAAGCAATGAATGGGTTTTTTGCCTTTTCCTTAAATAGGTCTATAAGTCTAGAAGTGCTGACAATAATTGAATGTTCAGTTTGTGGATTTATGATGATTGATGTGAAGACATCACCAAAGCCATACAAGATCTTCGCAAGATCTCTCATGTTCATTACAATATGGTCTTTCTTAAGCTTGATTTCCTTCATTATTTCCTTTCTTGTGAATGCAACAAGTGCTCTTCCCCCATCGTTCAAGTTAAGGGAAATGAAGTTGAATCCAAGTGGGGGCACAGGCTTAATAACATCTACAACGCTTTGGTCTTCAATATTGAACACCTCTTCCTTTTCCCAATGAATTGGAATGAAAAGCTTTGCCTCCTTGAGCAATCTGAAGAATTCCTCTTCATCTGCAATGGTCATCATGCCAGGTTCTATTAGCATTATGTCTTCAAGTTCGCTGTTGTCTATTTCCATTTCTGCATTAACATTATAGTTGTCTATGATTTCATTCATTCCATTCACCTTTTCCACTTCTGATTAATGTTTTGTATTTTTAATTAAAAATAGTTTGTTAAATTGTTCTCATTTCTATAGGTTTTTCGTCTGACCTTTTCACTAATTAAAATTTTTCCATTTTTTAGAATTAAATCATAAATTATAAATGTATAAATCATTAAAATTATTTTTATAGTTAGTTTGTTTATTGGATTGTATAAACTTATGAACTATTTTTAAGTGATTTTTTTCGTATTGAGGTGAGGAAATGAAAAGAAGTTCTAAAGTAAAATTAGCTTTTGCTTTTGCATTATTGATGATTTTTATTGTAGCTGTCAATCCTGCAAGCAGTGCACTCTTTGACTTTTTGGAGGAACCTGCTACAAATGTGACAGTATGTGGTGTGGATTTCGTTATCCCTAGCGGATATGAATATGATGAAAACTTTACAGATTTGATGGAATTAATGGCAGAGGATGACTTCAAGGCTCATAATGGTGAAGTAAAATGCTATGAGAGCGATGATGGAAATATCACTATAATGGTATCTGAAGATAGAAAAGGAAAAATCTCAAATCTCTATTCTGCAGGATACGATGCCAAAACAATCAATGGCCATAAAGGAGCTATAAAATACATGTCTGATATGGATAATTATATGTATGTTTTCATGGAAGACGATAAGCTGGCAGTTGTTTATGTGGATGATAAGGATCTGCTTGAAGAGATTATAGTATAACTTAAAAAGAAAAAGTGGCATGGTGATAATTTGAGTTCAATTAAGGAATTGTTAAATATAAAAGTTATTGCTGTTGCATTAATTGTATTGATATTGATTATTGTAGGCCTATCACTATTTGGCACAAGTGGAAATAATGGTGACCTTGCGGATGTTAAACATATTGATTTGAATGCTGTATCATATAGTTTCGATGATTCACCTGTTTCTGTTCCAAATTCAGCAGTTGATGATGTTGTTTCTGCACAGCTTGGTTTTGCATTCAGCCCTAAAGAAGACATTACGAATGTCACTGGAATTAAATTATCCAATATTGAATTGACTTACTCCAATGGCACTGTTGATAAGATTGCTGAAGGTCGGAATTTTGATTGTGACAGCACTCTTCTCTCTACACATGAATATGCCTTTAGAGGTTCCTTAAAGATTCCTCAAGACGATGTGGTGGGGGCTTGCAATAGCGCCACTCATATAAAAGGGGAAATTGTGGTTGATCAAACAAACGGCACTGAACTTTGCATTGCCCATGTTGACCAAGATTTATAAACCCTAAAAACCGTTTAATTAATTTATTTTTTTATTTTTTAATTTCTCTTTTTACCAATTTTCTAAAAAGTTTAAAAATAGTTTTGAATATTGGGAGGGTATTTTCTTAAAATTTCAATATTTTATAAAAATCTTTTTTTAAAATCAGAAACTTTTTTATATATAACAAAAATAGAGTATATTTGTGGTTTTAAAACCACAGGATATCGGAGTAAATCATGTCTATTTTAAACACAAAAACTGGTAAAAAGTACAGAGTGGTTGAATTAGATAAAGGCATATACTGCCTAAACGATATTTTGGGAGGAAGAAAGACTTAAAGTCTTTTAGTTTGTTGGGTGATTATCAAGATCTATGCATCTTGCCCTAATAAAATTAGAAATGAAAGTCAGCTCAATGCTGTGCTTCAAGAGATTTTAGGCGAATCATTAATGGAATGGATATATAGAAAAGATTTCTTCAAGTCTCTAAAGAAATTGGATAAAAGCGTTTTATCTCAATTATTGAAGAAGATTAAGCAAATCTTTCAAAATCCTGATGTGGGCAAGCATTTGTCTTCTAACCGTAAAGGTCAGCAAGAAGTTTATGTTGCAGATTCATTCAGGTTATATTATTCATTCTGCAAAAAAGAGAATAGAATTGAGTTTCTTGAGTTTTCTCACAAGAAACATCAATGATATTTTTCTTTTTACTTCCTCTTTTCTTGTTTTTGTTTCTTTTTTTAAAATTTTTTTGAAATATTTTGCACCCTAAAATTAAAGTTTAAAAAAGCAGTGTTAATTAATTAAAGGGAAATTTTTTGGTGATGTGTATGGTTTTTGAGAATTCCCCCTTTAACATATGTTTTTTTGATGTATGTTATAGTTTGTAATAATTAATATATAAACTTTTTGTTTTTATATTACAAATTTAATTATTATTAAATTTTAAATTTTTTTAATTTATTAAATAAGGATATTTTATTAAAAAAAGTATTTATATTATTTTAATTTTATTATTTTTTATTAATAATAATTTTTTATTAAAAATATTGATTATTTATTAAAATCATAATTAAATAATTATTTTAATTAATTATTACAAAATTATTTTGATTATTTTTATTTTAATTCTTTTTATTTTATTTATTTTGCTTTAAAGATAATATAAACTCTATATAATTATTTATTTTAGATTTTAAGATTTAAAATTAATCAAAAGTTATATATGCTAATATTAATAAACTTTTTATTATATTTTTGAATAGGGTGATGATATGAACAACATATATTTATCAAAATCAAAATATTGCAGATGTGTGCAATGTCAAAAGATTCTTTGGCTAGAAAAGTACAAACCAGAGTGTGCAACACCTGAGGATAAGACAGTTATTTTTGAAAACGGACATAAAGTGGGGGAACTTGCAAAAGGATTATTTGGAGATTATGAGGATATTCCATTTGACAGAACCATCAGCCCAATGATTAAGCAAACTGAAGAGCTAATGCCAAACAAGCCAAACATTATCACAGAAGCTTCATTTGATTATGACCATAACTTCTGCAGTGTAGATATCTTAAAAAATGATTTGGATGGAGTGGAAATCTATGAAGTTAAAAGCTCTACAAAAGTCAAGGACATTTACTTGGATGATGCGGCATACCAATATTATGTATTGTCTAATCTCGGATACAATGTAAAGAAAGTCTGTATTGTATATGTAAACAATGAATATGTTAAAGGTGAACTTCCTGTTGAAGAGGAATTGGATCAATACTTCAATATAGAAGATGTAACAGCAATAGCACTCTCAAAGCAGGATGAAATTCAAAGTAATATTGATGAAATAAATAGATTTATGGAACAGTATGGTGAATACAACGAACCTCCTACATATCTGGAACCAAAATGCTTTGATCCTTATGGTTGTGATTTCTGGGAGTACTGTACTCAAGATTTGCCAAAACCTAATGTCTTTGATGTAGCAGGCATGTGGAGAAGCAAGAAGTTTGAAAAGTACAATGAAGGAAAAGTGTCATTTGAAGATTTATTATATGAAGACTTAAATCCAAAATACTTAGAGCAAGTGGAATTTGAAGTAAATGATAAAGCTCCTAAAATAAATAAGGCAGCTATTGAAAGAACTTTGAACTCCTTGGAATATCCGTTGTATTTCATTGATTATGAAACCTACAATCAACCTATACCTGAAGTGGAAGGAACCAAGCCATATCAACAATTGCCTTTCCAATACTCTTTGCATGTCATTGAAGAGGAAGGAGCTCCAATAGAACATAAGGAATTTTTGGCGGAAGTTGATGATGAGGATTTCATAAGGACTTTTGCAGAAAGCATGATAAGCAATCTTCCTGAAGACGGAAGTGTGATTGTCTACAATAAGTCATTTGAATCAAGCGTAAACAGAAAAATAGCAGAGCTCTATCCTGACTTAGCAGATGAAATGGCTAGAATAAACCATAATATGGTGGATTTCATGGTTCCATTTAAAAACAGAGATTATTATATGAGGGAAATGGAAGGGTCCTATTCAATCAAGTATGTATTGCCTGCACTATACCCAGATGATCCTGAATTGAATTATGATAATTTGCCTTTGGTTCACAATGGTGGAGAAGCTTCTGAAACATTTGTTGGTTTGAAGAGCAAGTCAAAAGAAGAGCAAGAATCAATAAGGAATGCTTTGCTGTTATATTGTGGACTTGACACTTATGCTATGGTAAAATTATGGGAGAAATTTATGGAAGTTATACAATAATGCTATAATTTTAATGCAATACTTAAAATATATTTTTTGGATATGTAAAACAAATGCCTTTATGAACAGAATGAAATCGGTTAAAAGAGGATTTATATAATGTAAATTGTTTATTGTTGATGAATACTAGAAAATACGTTTTGGGTAGCTATGGCACTTCTGCTAACGGACACAGGGAGAATAAGTTTTCACAGGAGTACATGGCTATTCAAAGGAGATGAAAAGGATAGGATTAAAAAGATAATCCTATCATTTACTTTTCTCAAATAATTAATTTTTTTACTAATCTTATATGTTCCTTAATTTTCTTGATGTAAGTCTCTTAAATAATTTTCTAATTTAATAGTTTCTTCAAGTAAACCAACAATATTTACTATATGATCAAAATTATCAATATTTAATAATTCTCCTTTATGTTCTTTAAACCATTTATCTATTACTTTATATTCTCCAATTTGGTAGTTCCATACATCTTCAGGAATTCCTAATATTTGTTTGCGTTTATTAAGGTGGAGAATTCCTTTTTTATAATTTATAGAGCCTATTTCTAAATCATCAGAATTGTTAGGTTCAAGTGTTAATTGTGCAGGTAATTTTGAATCCATTAAATGGAGTTTTCTCAACTTAGAACCTGTTGCTACATATTCCTTAAATAAATCTTCACTAACGAAAAATGCTCCTTCTTCATTTTCCATACTTTTATCATTTATTACAGGTACTCTAGGGAAGTCTCTACATAAATATTCTTCGTACTGTTCTGAATATGCTGGATCGTGAAGAATACCATAAACATAATTAAATACTTCAAGTGGAGAAGGCTTTTCTTGAATATATTGTGTTAATCTATTATATGTGATTTCATCTATATTAGCGTCCCATGTTTCTACACCTCGTTCATCAGTTGATACTAAATACAATGGTGCAACATAAGTTATTTCACACTTAGCTGAAAACAAACGGTGAGCAATTATTTTCTTTGAGACAAATGGCGAGAAAGATTGCGTTGATGTCCTGCCAAATACTAATCCTATGTTCTCACCTATTGGAGAAGTAGGGTTAGCTAGTAAATGTCCCATTGTGCTTTTTTCACGAGGCCGAAGAAGCCAACCACAAGAATTTCCTGTATAATAGGTCCAACGTGAATCGAAAGGTCTATATGAAATTTCTGTTATTTTTCCATTAGAAATCACATCTTCTTTGATTTTCTGTGCGCTCTGCCCACGACTAAATTTAGTCCATAAACTTAGAATTTCGTTATCATCTGTGGCATGTTTAACTTTATCTATTCTTTCAATGAGTATCTCTCTTGTTGGAGCTAAGGCAACTTTGTCTTTTCCTGACTGAACTCCCGTAACATTGGTTGGAAACAATTCAGTTATACTAACTCCGGCATCATAATATTCCTTATCATCACTTCCAAATGGAACAAAGTATGCCATTTTTTTATCTATTGTCAACTCAGTGAAGTCTAAACCTCCTTTTTCTAAGGTATTTAACTTATAATCTTTTGTACCCCATAAATCAGTATAATATACTTTTGCCCAATCGTCTGTATCTGTTTTTTTAACTCCGATGAAAAGGGACACTCCCACCATTATGTCAAATATATTTTCATCTTTTTCACCGTCAGGAGTGATTTCCTGTTTGTTTGCACTTCCATGGAGGTTCACAATCCAAATCTTATCAAATGTTCTTAATAAGCTTCCACGCATTCCTCTAAATGTAGGATTTTGCAAATAGCCATTATTTGAAACGAAAGCAAGAATTCCACTATCTTCTTTATTTATGATCTGTTCTGCGAAATGGAAGAATTTAACATAATCATCATTCAACAAATGTTTCTTTTCACCGAAATCAGTAACTCCATCAGTCTCTTTTTTGTATGTAGAAATGTCATAAGGGTTTGAAGATGTAGAAAGCCATGGAGGATTACCTATAACAACTTTTATAGGACGGCGTGCCTTCCAAGTATCTGCATGATATGCTTCATCAGTTATTGCTGCTGAAAAATCGAACAAAGTCAGTTGTTCTCCTCTTTCAGTATTTGACATAGGTGGAGCAAGAGAATTAGTCAGAAAAATATTTATAGGTAACTGAGCATAAGGAGCATGACCTAATGTTGATTTCACCATACGGCGCAACTTAAGGTGTGCGACAACATAGCTAGTCATCATAATCTCAAAACCAATAACACGAGACAATAATCCGTTTTTGTCTTGAATGTACTCTTCATAAAATGCTTCTCTTCCACCAGAAAAGTATTTGTCCTTAACTACTTTAATTATCTCTGCTCCAAATGAACCTGTCCCACATGCAGGGTCAAGGATAGCTATGCGAGGCACTATAATCTCCTCTTCTGCCACCCATTTTCCTTTTTTAATTTCTTTTGGTTTGCATGGAACGATAGTTGATATTTGTTCATTATTTGAGAGACCTTTATCAACATTTAGTTCCTTCACCAGAATTTCATCCACCATATTTACCAGATAGTGCACTGTTTGAACAGGAGTGTAGAAAACACCCAAATCTTTCCTCAATTGAGGGTCATAATATGTAAGAAACTCTTCATAAAAATGAACGATAGGGTCATTGTGGTCATCTTCTGCAAGTAAAAGTGATATATCACATATTTTATATAGTTCACATAACTTATCTACAACATTATCAAGAGTTGGATGTGTTTTTCCTGTAGTAATGTGTGTAAAGAATTGTTTCAACAATTCAGACTCTTCTTGCAAATTGCCGAGAGCCTCATATTTATTAAATGTGTCCAATGTCTTATCATTGTATCTTGCAATGAAAAGTCCGTATACTATAGTCTGAGCGTACATGTCTGAAAATTTTTTTGTTTTCATTGAAGGATCTAATTCCGTCTTGATTTTATTGTAAAGCCCATATAATTCCAGAAACATTGGAAGTTTCTTCTGTGTATCATTAAGTAAAGGCATTCCTTTTTCATCTTCTTTTAGTATTCCTTTAACGATACTACGAATGGACTGCCCATGAATAGCCATATATTCAGCAAGTTTAGTGGATGATTTGATTTGTGTTGGGTCCTTAAGCAGAAAATCCTTTAACAAACTAATAAACAAATCTTCATTTTCTTTATTAAAACTTAATTCTCCATTTTTTAACTCCAAAAGTTGTATCTCAGCATACATTTCGGGATTGCCATCACACCAGAATTTCCACTCCAAATTGTCAGTTAATATAGCATTACCGAAGCTTTCTACTTCAGTTATTATTTGTCCTCGTGCACGTTCATCAATACCTCCAATCTTCTTAACTTCTATTCCTGCAAACGGTTCTATTCCAGTTACTTCGCTTTCATTATGCCATAATTTAATATCAATGTTTTCTCCTCTTTTGCCTGTTCTTTGGCCAGATAAATCTCTAGCGGCACAGCCAAATTCAGTAATCATTTTGATGATTGGAGGATTATAAGAAGATTCAACATTTCCAAGTTCATATGCTTCGCGAACTGCATTGTAGTATTCTTTAATAATTGCTGAATATTTTTTGTTCATGTTTACACCCAATATATATGCTTTTTTGATATGGCTTTACTTAATTTAACATTATATTTTTCTTATATATAATAACTTTGTAGAATAACTTTATTTATATCATATATTAAAGAAAATAATATTTTTTCATAAAATGCATCTGTTTATTTTTTCTAATTGTAGTGACTTATTTTTTTTATATATTTTAAGTTATTATATTTATAATATGATGAATTAATGCTAGAAAATTTTATTAAAACAAGGGAGTTATCTTTAAGAACAAAACATGGATATAAAAATTCTCTAATAAATATACTTTTTTTCAAAAAGATTCTTTTACCAACTTATTAAAAGAAGCAGATCATAAGAGGAAACTAGGATTCGATGAAAAATAGCAAATTAAAAATCATATGATAAATTATTTAAAATTAATTTAGACTATTTAAATAGCTATTTTGGAAAAATAAGTAAATCATCTGGGTTTAGAAAGGCAAAAACTTATAATGGATTTAGAAGTCATATGTTAAGAAAATTCTATGGCTCTACATTATATGATGCTGAAAATGAATTAAGTTTAGATGAAATTAATACTTTACAAGATAGAAAGAAAGATAATACACATTCTTCTTATTTTATGGAAAATCTTAAAATTCATACAATTTTTGAATATTACTTTTCAATTGCTCTTACAAATATTTTATTTTATATAAATATCATATTAATGTTAAGGTGATAATTATTTATCAAGAATTCATCAAAAATCAATCAAAAAATAAATTTATGAAAGTAATTAATTCAGATGATAAAACTTTAAGTACAAATATCAATATTTTATTGGCTTTTTTAAATGAAAATTTCATTACTAAAACTATTATTGACGAATTAAGGTTAAATCCTAATTATAACCCTGAATGGAATTTCACTCAATTAGGTGGTATGCATGGGTCTGTTGATCTTAATTTACCTAATGATGAAGAAGGTTATGCTGCATTGTCATTATCTATTCTAGAGAAATATGTGAATGATACAAGGTCTTTAATTAATTTATTTTATAGATTTGTTAGAAAACAGCCTATTAAGTATTTTAATAATATTTTTACTAAAAAATTGATGGAATATATAGATATGAGAATAGATGAAGGAAATATTATTCTTTATATTTTAAACAAATACAAAGTTTATTGTGAGTGGTTCAATAAAGAAGAATTAATGCAAGAATATATGAATAACACTATTAGAGGAGAGGATTTATTAACTAGGGATTTGAGAAAATATTTATTTAATCAAGGTATTGATTTTCCATTTTCAGAGCCAAGCACTCCCTCAGGGAAACCGGATTTAATTTATGGTATTGATACTCAAGATCCATTGGCATTAGAAGTTAAATTATTTGGAGGTCAAAACAATTATAACAAAGATTATATTAAGAAAGGCTTTAAACAAGCATATCACTATGCAAAAGATTATAACAAAGAATATGGTTATTTGTTGATTTTTAATTTAGGAGAAAATATTTTATCATTTAATTTAAACAATAAAGATGACTTTCTATCGGTTCAATATGGTAATAAGATTATTTTTTTAATAGTGGTTAATCTGAATATTAATAAATCTGCAAGCCAGAATAAAAATTTAGAAAATGTTATTATTGATGAAAATTATTTAGTTTCATAGGAGGATTTTTAATGAAAATTGATTTAAAGGGATTAAATGAATTATCAAAAAGAGCAAAAAAACTTGATGGAGAGAATATTGTTTCTATAGATGAATTATTTTCAAAAGAGTTTTTAGAAAAATATTCTGCTTTCTCCAGTTTTGATGAAATGATTGATAGGTCTGGTTTTAAATTAGAAAATGAAGAGGATTTTTCTAAACTTTCTGAAAATGAAGATTGGGAATTTTTTATTATAAAAAATACCTCATTTAATTCATTTGAAGAAATGGAAAATGAAGCTGCTAAAGAATATGTTTTTAATCAACTTTTCAAATAATTCTTTTTTAGAATTTTAAAAACATTTAAAAACTTAATACTATAACAAACTGTTCTATCCAAAATCTCCATCACACATATCTTTATAAAAGCAATATCTGCACTGATATCCTCTTTCTTTCTTATAATAATTCCTATCAATAGTCTCATACAAATTATCAACTACAGCATCCACATAATCAAAGTCACCATCACTAATATCCTCTTTTGACTGTGACTTAAAGTAATCCCCACTACGGGAACCAAAATTAGCTATTCTATATGCAGCAGAACTTGTAAAGTAAATTCCTGCAGAAACAACATTAAGCTCAGGATACTTTGATTCCAGCAATATCTTATAAACACACAATTCCAATTTATATTTATCAATATTCCTTGGCTTTCCTGTCTTATAATCAAAGATTATAAGTTCATCCATACTATTCTTTATGACTATATCAACGATTCCATTCATATTGCTCTTATCATCAACAATGTACTCCTCAACGCTAAAGATCTCATAGCCATTTGAATAGATGTCATGGAAGAATTTCTCCAATCCTCGTATATGGTCTTCCAGTTTCTCATCATATTCAAGGTTTAAGAACACATCTTCAATCTTGTTTCCTTCCATTAAATCCACGGCTATCTCTTCAGCTATTTCATGAACTTCTGTTCCAAGGAGCATGTATTCATTCGCTTCTTCAGTTATCTCATCAATGTATCTGTATTTGAATTTACGAGGACATTCAATGAATGTGTTGATCTTGGATTTGGATAAAGTCAATTTATTTGCCATAAGTTCACACCCTTTAATTATAACTATTGTTTTAATTGTTTAATAAAATTAAACTTTTTTTTTTAACTGTTTCTATCTTTCCACTAAGTTTAAATACTAATTAATTTAAATTAATAATTAGACTTTATTTTAAAAATAAAACTTAAATAACTACCAAAATAAAAAATAAAAACTATACAATCATTATTTTCATATATGGTAAACTATACATAAAAAAATATAAAATCAAAGCAAAATAAATGATTATAATTTACATTTTAATTATATTATCTTAATTTCATTATTAAACTATAATTAACTTGTAAAATTGATTTTAAAGTGTAAATAACTCTTTAATAAACCAATAAGTTTATATGCTACTTTATTAATAGAATACAACTATAAGGAGGAGAAAAAAAGTATTGGTGTAAAAAGATGAAAAGAATAGATAAGCCTGATGATAAATTTAGAAAAATAAGCCATAGTCAGCTTGGAAAGACAGTGCATAAATACTTTGGGCTTCCAGGCAAATTCATCGGAACCCTATTGAATGAAATACCCGATGGGGAAAATAAGGAAAAGAGAACTGATGGAGGATACAAGGTGGAATTGGATGGTGATGAAATGATAATTCTCATAGAGGATGAGAGTTCTGGAGTGAATAAGGAAGAATTATTGAAAATCTTCGGATACTCTGTAACAATGAGATATCTTTCTTCATTGCCTGTCTGTTCTGTAATCACCACAACCGTTCCATTAGAGGGATGCGATCAGTATGTTTTCTCATCACCAACAAACAAGTTCTTGCCAATCATTATATCCTTCAATGAATTTGATGGCAATCAAAGATTGGAAAAAGCCAGAATTAAGGTAAGTAATCATGAATGGTGGGATGATGTTGAAGGGTATGACTTGGTGAACATTCCAAAGATGTTTGATGATGGAAACGACATGATTTTGGAAGAGGTTTGTGTATTGTTTTCTAAAATGAGAATGGAGAATAAATACATTAAATATGCATTGGGCAGATGTTTGAGATGTATGATCAGTAAGTACGCAATCACATTGGATGATGTGGCTCGATTGGAAGGAGTGATAGATATGTTTAAGTTGAAAGGAGATGCAGATGCTTATCTTGAAGAGATTCGTGAAGAAGGTAGAGTGGAAGGTAGAGTGGAAGGTAGAGTGGAAGAGAGAGTGGATTTGGCTAGAAAAATTGCTGAAAGATTAGGTATGGCTGAAGCTGTTGAAAGCAGTGGATTAAGTGTAGATCAAATTCTAAACAGTCCGTAATCTTAATATGGATTTGAGGATATGGTTTTCCAATATGTTTGAGATGTATGATCAGTAAGTACGCAATCACATTGGATGATGTGGCTCGATTGGAAGGAGTGATTGATATGTTTAAGTTGAAAGGAGATGCAGATGCTTATCTTGAAGAGATTCGTGAAGAAGGTAGAGTGGAAGAGAGAGTGGATTTGGCTAGAAAAATTGCTGAAAGATTAGGTATGGCTGAAGCTGTTGAAATCAGTGGCTTAAGTGAAGATCAAATTCTAAACAGTCCTTAATCAAAAACATTTATTAACTCCCATTACAATACTACTATTAGAAGTAAAGGGAGGAATTAATATGCAATGCCCATTCTGTGGAGAACATGTAAATGGTGGAGACTTGACCTGCCCACATTGTGGAGCGGATTTAAGATCCTTTGATGACGAATGTCCCTTTTGTGGCGTGCTTATAGATAGTTCTGAAATTCTTTGCCCTAATTGTGGGGCTGATATATATGATTATTGGTATGGTGAACGCTAATGGATAAGAAAGACATAATCATCATAATTCTCGCACTCATAATAATAGCGCTTCTAGCTATCGGTGCATATGATCAAGCTAGAGAAGAGCAGATAATATACCACACTGTAAACATAACAGACACATTCTCACTGGATGTTCCAATATCTGACAATGTGACAAAGACACAAGTGAGTCCACATATGCATATTGTGAATGATTCCCAAAACAATATTGAAATCACATCATTCAATATGGGAAATGAATCCACACTAAATTTAATAGAAGACGGATCCCAATATATATACACACAGGAATCATATAAGCTGGGTGCTGAGCAGATTAGCTTGTCTAATCATACCGTATGGTACAATAGAAAGGACAGCAATTACATTGCATTCTTCTCTCCAGAGAATACAAATGACAATGTGATCATTGTATGCAAGGACAATGAAACCATGGCTCGCATGATCAGCACAGTCAAATATTGACTTTTTTTACTATTTTTTTTATTTAATTTTAATTTTACACTATTTTTATAATATTATAATCAAATCAAAATATTGTATGAACTTGAAATATTAAAATAAGACTGTAAAACTAGAATTAGATTAAACTAACTAATTTAAATACTAGTTTTAACAAATTAAGATTAAAAAATAATTTTTTGGAGGTGTTAATGCAGTATTTCATATTTATGATTGCATTTTCAAGAATATCTTTGACACCTATCCTCAAGGAACATTGGACATTATCAATGATGTGATTGCAGAGAATTTCCCAGACTTGATTCTTGATTTTTACCCAAAGGCTTTTTGGAACACTTTTCCCCAAGAGCTTCTGAATGGATGTTTGGATGATTTAGTAAAAAGCGATTTGTTCAGATTTAATTTCAAGCGGAAATTGGAGAGTGAATTTTTCACAAAAGAAGGAAAAAGGTTTATTCCAGACTGTCCCTTTGACACTTTTGAAGATTTGATCATTGGTCTTGAATTCCAGTCATCAAGATTGGATTATAAAAGAAAAACAGTGTTTTACGAATATCAAGCCAATTTGCATTTTAAGCATAAGAAAGATGTGCGAATGGTTGTTTTCAGCACTGTTAGCAATAAGCATAAGCTTTTCAGGCATAGAGTAGGTCCCTGTGAAGAGTTTACTATGCTTATCATATCGTTAAAGGCTCTAAATCAAAAACAAACTTTAAATAATAGTTTATATAAAATAAAAAACAAGTTTAGGATGTCAGATAAAGAAAAGGCTTTATTTTTAACTAGTCCGATGATGAATTTAATGAATAAGGATGAAGCTATAAATGCACTTTTGAATAATTTTTATAGAATCATTGGTCTGTCTGATGATGAATATGGGGATATGATCAAGATTGTGTTGATATATGCTAATAAATGGTGTCTTAAGGAAGTTAAAAATAATTTTGGAGGTTCTGGTATGGTTGTTTTACCCCCTAGCACTCAAAAACTTTATGATAGGATAGTGAAAAAAGGTATTGAAGAAGGTATTGAGCAAGGTATTGAGCAAGGTATTGAACGTGGCATTGGCATAACTGCTGTTAATATGATTAAAGAGGGGTTTTCTTTTGAAGACGCTTCTAGAGTCACTGGTTTGTCTAAAGCTCAGATTACTCAGTTATGCAGCTCTAAATAACTCTTTTTAATTTTTTTCTTTTTTTTATTCTCATATCCTTTCCAAACTTTTTTTAAGGAACATTAATTCCAAGGGTTTAGATTCAATCCTTTTTGAACAATTTTGATTGAAACATTAGTTTTCAAATGCTCTACTTTTTCATTTATAAGCAATCAAATCCAACATTAATCTACATATGGTTTAGACTTTTTTTAAAGATGGGTTAATTTATTTAGGATGCTTTCTATGAGAAGAATAGATGAATTAACTTCAGAAATCAATGAAGCCACTTTGCAGCTTCAAAGCATTAAGGATCAAATGAGCAAGCAGTTCAAGGAAATTTGGAAACTTCAATGCAATAAGGACATGGGAAAGGAGTACGATAAGGAAAGGTATGATGACTTGATGTATAGTCATAAGCTGCTTCAAATGAAAAGGAGGTAGCTGATTACGCATATAAATTACCTGAATAAGGAGTTCTTTGAAGTGTTGATATAGACCAGATTAGCTATTCGATTAAGAAAAAATATTAATATTAATTAAATTAAAGATTTACTTAATTAAAACCAATAATTCAACTTAAAAATATTATTTGATTAATCATTATTTCAAGTATTTCATATCAAATTCCAGGGCCATAAAATGAATGATTTTTACAAGATAGCAAATGAGATTGCAAAGATTCCAGAGGAAAACCTATCATGGGAAGAGAGGTTAAATGAACTAGTCAAATTCAGAACCTATCTTAAAGAATATTATGATTCATACGATGATGCTTATTTGTCCTTTTTGGAAAAGATAGAAAATGAAACTGACTTGGAAGAAAAGTACATCTTGGAATATGACTTCAAGAAGGAAGTCTTAAGCAAGGACTATGATTTGGACGGATTGAATTATCTTCTTGTAAATATTCTATTCAAATACAAATTGGCTATTGAAGACTATAATGAATATGTGAATCTGCTTAAGGAAAAGCATGATGTGGAGCTTAAGGCAGATTGGGAGAAAATACTTTCAGAAAAGGATTTGGATTTGCTTGAAGCCTTAAGTTTGCTCAGGTTTATTCAAAGATCAGACTATTGGGACTATGAGCATATGCCACTTTCCTATGCTATTTTTGATGGAACTGTAGACAATATTTTAGAAAGCATTGAAAGTCATATTGATAAGGAAAACATAGAGTTTTTAGAGATTTTTGTAAAATAATTACTTTTTTTTTTTTTTTTTTAATTTACTTTTATATTTTAATTAAATTTTATTTT
>SUTG01000030.1 GCA_015063035.1 Methanobrevibacter olleyae | reverse complement strand
TCCAGCACGGATGGAATTTACAACATCCATACCTTCGATAACTTGTCCGAATACGGTGTGGACACCATCTAAGTGAGGTTGTGGGCTGTGGGTAATGAAGAATTGGCTTCCACCAGTGTCTTTACCAGCGTGTGCCATGGATAATGCACCGGTTCCATGTTTATGAGGGTTTCCTTCAGTTTCACATTTGATGGTCCAGCCAGGTCCACCAGTACCGTTTCCGATAGGGCAACCTCCTTGAATTACAAAGTTAGGAATTACTCTGTGGAAAGTCAAGCCGTCATAAAATCCACTGTTTGCTAATTTTTCAAAGTTTGCAACAGTTCCAGGAGCTTCATTAGGGAATAATTCCAATACGATATCTCCTTTTTCAGTTTCAATAATTGCTTTTTTCATTATAATCACGTTTCAATTTTTTAATGAATAGTTATTTTTTATTTTGTTTAAAACATATTTTTAAAAATATTTTAAAAAATACTATTTATAATTTATTTTACTTAATATTTAAACTATTTTAAATAAAAATTATCTGCCTTTATCTTTCCAGATAAGATTTTTTTATATTTTAAATAAAAATTATCTGTCTTTATCTTTCCAGATAAGATTTTTTTATTTTTTTAAATTAAAACTATTCTACTTTTATCTCTCCAGATAAGATCTTTTTGTAATCCTCATAGTTTTTCTTGAGAAGTTCTGGGATGTCTAATTCGTATGGGCATCTGTTTACGCATTGCCTGCATTCTGTACACTCTTCAATCTTTTTCATCTTCTCTTGAGACTCTGGAGTGAGACTTGGAGCTGATGGGAATCTTCTAATCCATAAGGACATTCTAGCGCATTGGAAAATTTCAATTCCTTCAGGACAAGGCATGCAGTATCCACAGCCTCTGCAGAAATCTCCCTGCAATTCCTCTCTTTCCTTTTTGATGATTTCCTCCAATTCCTTATCAAGAGTTGGTTCATCTTTCATATAGGATAGGAACTCGTCAAGTTCTGACATTCTTTGAACTCCCCAAATAGGCACTACATTATCAAAGCTGCTTATGTAAGCGTAAGCCGCTTTAGAGCTTCCAATCAATCCTCCACTCATAGCTTTCATTGCAATGAAACCTACATTGTTCGCTCTTGCCATTTCAACAATAGCCAGTTCCTTTGGGCCTGTAAGGTAGGAGAATGGGAATTGGATGGTTTCATATAATCCGCTTTCAATAGCTTCCTTAGCAAGCTCTGCCTTATGGGAGGTAAATCCGATGTGTCTTATGATTCCTTCATCATAAAGGTCGAATAAGGCATCATATGCGCCGCTTCCATCACCTTCTGTTGGGCAGAATGATGGATTGTGGATTTGATAAAGGTCAATGTAATCTGTGCCGAGATTGTCAAGGCTTACTTTGATGTCCTTTTCAATATCCTTTCTGTTTTCACCTTGTGTTTTTGTAGCTATTATGATGCTTTCCCTTGGGTATTTTTCATTGAATCCTTCAAAAGCATAGTTAAGCTTTTCTTCACTATCTGTGTATGCTCTTGCAGTATCATAAAAGTTAATTCCATTTGCATAAGCCTTTTGAACAATATCTTTAGTTTCATCAAATGAAGCCCTTTGAATAGGGAGAGCTCCAAAACCATTCTTTTCTATCTTTAGTCCAGTTTTGCCTAGTATTATCTCTGCCATATTAACCAATCCAAATACTTTTTATCACTTATTATTGAAATATCTCTTAAATAATCATACTCTTTAATTATTTTTTTATATTATAAAATATAAATATAATTGTGTTAAATTATTTATAACATTTACAATTGATTAATAATCGATTATTTAAAACATTTCAATTTTACTAAATAATTTTAAAAATTAGGAGTTTTTTTATGAATACACAAGAAATCATTGATATTGAAGATAAATATTTCATTAATACATTCAACAGAGTTCCAATAGTGCTTGACCATGGAGAAGGTGTAAAAGTATGGGACATTGACGGTAAAGAGTATTTGGACTTTTTGGCAGGTATTGCTGTAAACTGTTTAGGTCACAATCATCCTAAGCTTGTAAAGGCTATACAAGACCAAGCAGAAAAGCTAATCCACATATCCAGCATTTACTATAACGAACCTGCAACTGTTTATGCTAAAAGATTGGTTGATGCAACCAAATTTGACAGAATGTTCTTTGCAAACTCCGGTGCAGAAGCCAATGAGGGAGCACTTAAGCTTGCTATAAAATACAGCGGCAAGCATGAAGTGTTGTTCTGTGGTGACTCATTCCACGGAAGAACATTCTTGACATTATCTGTAACTGATCACCCAGAATACAGTGCACCTTACACAGAAAACTTGCCAAGAGGATTCAAGAAAGTTGAATTCGACAATTTGGACAGTGTGAAGGAAGCTATCACTGAAAACACTGCGGCAATTATCATTGAGCCTGTTCAAGGTGAAGGTGGAGTTCATGTAGCAAGTGAAGAGTTCTACAAAGGATTGAATGACTTATGTAAGGAAAAAGGAGTCTTAATCATTGTAGATGAAGTTCAATCCGGTTTCGGAAGATGCGGTGCAATGTTTGCCCATGAATTGTTTGGCATTGATGCAGATATCATGACTGTAGCTAAAGGTATTGGTGGAGGATTCCCAATGGCAGCATTCTTGGCAAAAGAGGATGTTGCTGGCGGTTTTGTACCTGGTGACCATGGTACAACCTTTGCAGGAAGTCCACTTGCAGGTGCAGCAGCAAATGCTGTATTTGATGCCTTTGAAGAGGAAGGAATCGTTGAAAACAGTAAAAAGATGGGAGAATACTTCTTGGAAAAATTAGCTCCATTAAAAGAAAAGTATGACTTCATCACTGATGTAAGAGGTGCTGGACTTTTAGTAGGTGTGGAATTGAACTTTGAAGGAGCAGATATAGTTGGCAAAATGCTTGAAGAAGGATTCTTGATCAACTGTACAGCAGGAAACGTATTAAGGTTTGCACCTCCTTTAGTGGTTAAGGAAGAAGAGATTGATGCACTTGTGGAAGCACTTGATAAGGTATTTGCTTCCCTTTAAACAAGTCTATCTTTTCTTTAATTTTTTCTTTTTTTATTAATTTTAATTTTTTATTATTTCATTTTTTTATTTATTCTATTATTTTCTAGTTTTACCTATTTTTTCTTTTTTAAGCTTTAAATCTTTCAAATAGCTATTTTAATCCTTTTTATCAAATTATTTAAACTTAATTTACTTAATATTCAATAATTTTTTAGTTAAGTTTAATTATTAAAAAAGTAAAATAATAATTATTTATAAGGGGATGTTATTATAAGATTCATTAATTTAATTTTAAAAAATCCATTTAGGAATAAGACCCGTAGTGCATTGTCCATTATTGGCATTGCTATAGGGATTACCACTATTGTGGCGTTGGGCCTTATCACTACTGGAATGGAGGACTCAGTTCAAGCTTCGCTGAATGATGTTGGTGCTGAGATAACAGTCAGCAATTCCAGTTCCATCAGCACAAACACTGGATTGATAGATAGCGAAATAGTTGATGAGATGAAAAATAGGACTGGGGTCATAGATGCTGCTGGTTCGCTAACGGTCACTGAAATGAATATGGATCGGCTGAAATCAGGCAGTTCGGATTCCAGAAGCAGTTTTGCAACCACTGTTGTAGGATTGGCACCTGAAAAACTTTATATGATGGGAATTAAAAACATTGATGGAAAAGTGTATGAAAACGGCTCTAGAGATGCTATTGTTGGGGCGGAATACGCTGAATTGAATAATGTCAGTCGTGGGGATGACATTACCCTTCAAGGCAAGGAATTCAATGTTTCAGGAATCTTTGAGACTGGAAGCCCATTTGTAGATAGTGGAATTTATGTTCCATTGGATACTTTGCAGGATATAACAGATAAGGATGGAGTTTCACGTATTCTTGTAAAAACAGGTGAAGATGTAAACGATTCAGCAATCAGTGATAAGATTGAAGAGGATTATGAAAATTTCACAACATTGACCAGTGAGGAGATCTCTTCAATAGCAGATGATGTTTTAGGAATATTGGACACTGCGACACTTGCTGTTTCAGCACTTGCTATTATTGTAGGGGCTATTGGAATCATAAATACAATGGTCATGGCAGTTTATGAGAGGACAAAGGAAATCGGTGTTTTAAAGTCAGTTGGTTGGAAATCAAGAAAGATCTTAACCATGATTCTAGGGGAGACATTGGTACTGACAACCTTATCCGGAATAGTCGGATCAATATTTGGAATATTGATACCTGAAGTGGGTCTTAGATTATTTAATGTTACAGATTTTGCATTGGGTTACTCTCCTAAGACTTTCATTCTTGCATTTGGAATTACAATTATCGTTGGAATAATCGGTGGAATCTATCCTGCTTATAAGGCATCCAAGCTTGCTCCAACAGAAGCATTGAGGTATGAATAGGTGATTTTATGGATGGTTACATAGAAAATGAGAATGCATATCCTGATGAGGAGTATATCTATAATGAAACCTTCATCGGTGAGGATGGCGAGGAATATTATTATGAAGAGCCATTAATCAGCCTATTTGATGTTGTAAAGGAATACGATAAAGGAACTGTTAAGGCATTGAATGGAGTAAACCTGGATATCTTTGAAGGGGAATTCGTGTCCATCATTGGACCTTCAGGTTCTGGAAAATCAACACTCCTAAATATGCTTGGGGCTTTGGATAAGCCTACCAGAGGAAAGATTTATATCGATGGCATCGACCTTGTTAAAGAGAAGGATTTAAGCGAATTCAGACAGGAAAAAATAGGTTTTGTTTTCCAATTGCATAACCTTATTCCTAACTTGTCCGTTTTTGACAATGTTCAGATTCCATTACTCCCTACTGGAATGTCCAATAAGGAGATGAAGGAAAAGGCAAGCGAAATTATTCGTGCTGTAGGATTGGAGGATAAGAAAAAGCAAAGGCCTAATAAGTTGTCTGGCGGGCAACGTCAAAGGGTAGCTATTGCAAGGGCATTGGTAAATAACCCTTCCATTATCTTAGCAGATGAACCAACAGGTTCTCTTGATTCAAAAACAGGAGAAATGATATTGGATTTGCTTATGGAAATGCATGAGCGTTATAATGTGACTTTAATTATAGTTACACACGATAATGGTGTTGCTGCTTTGGCAGAAAGAACCATCAAAATCAAGGATGGTCAAATAATAGAGGATAAATACAATTACTAGTATTTTTCTTCCTTTATCTTTTTTTATTTTAATCTTTTCATTGTTTTTATCTTTTTTATATTTATTTTTTATATTTATTTTTTTTATTTTCTATTTTTTTTATTTAAATGGTAAATTTTTCTTTATTATGATTCAAATCATTTTTAAAGGTTTAAAAAAGCTTCATATTCATTTAGAAGTTCTTTTTTAGTTTTTTCATTTAATTTACTGCATTCTAATTCATTTAAAGAGTATAAACTCAATTCCAATAATATTTTATTTGCTTTTTTACCTTTTTCAAGTAAAACATATGATGTTTTGTTTCTGGTTTTTTCAGATATGGTCTCTTTTTTGATTAATTCGACATCTTCCATATATTTTAAGGTTTGGGATAAGACATGATTGCTTAAATTAGGATTTGCCTCTTGAAATTCTGTAAAATGTTTCTTTCCTCTAAACATGTCCATCAATATGCACAGAACCCATTTTCTATTGAAAAAGTCTAGAGACTCACTTACGGGACATATATCATCTTTATTCATGTATTCTTATTTGTCTATATTATTATAAATGTATTAAGTAATTTTAAAATTACAGATTCTTTTTAAGCAAACATTAAGATATTAATTATTATGAGATCTGAAATTAATGAATATGAAGCTGTAGAAAAAGCAGCAGAAAAATTTGTAAAAAGTGTAGCAGAAGGAAACAGCGAATATGCAAGGGATTTGTTCATTGATGAAGCGGTATTGTTCGGTTATTTGGATGGCGATTTGGAACATGGTTCCATTGAGCAATTCTATGATAATGTGGATAGTGTGGCTGCAGGTGAAGAATTTAATGCAAGAATTGATGTGCTTCTCCTTGAAGAGACTTTAGCAGTTGTAAGAGTTCTTGAAGAAAGTTGGGGAGGCCGTATTGATTTCACTGATGTTTTGCTTATGCTAAAAATGGATGGTGAATGGAAGGCTGTTGCAAAGGCATATAATCAAAACTCAAATACTATTCAATAATTATTTTTTTATTATTTCTTCTTTTTTTATTTTTAGATATTCTTATTTTTCAATTATTTCTTAATATTTCTTTTTTATCAAAATAAAAATCATTTGTAATAATACAAACAAAATATTTAAGTAAAAAAATAAAATTAAATAATCAAAGGATTATTTAATTAATTTTTAAAATCTCGTCTAAATCTAATCTAGGGGATTCATATTCGTTTATTTTGTCATCAGATTCATATCCTAATGCAATTCCCATGATAATGTCTTCATCTTCTGGAACTGGGAGATGATCTCTTATGATATATGGATATTTTACAAGTTCATATGCAGGGATTGAATCGATTCCTAAATTGGTTGCAGCAAGAAGTATGCTCATTCCAAATCCTCCTAAGTCATAAACAGACCATCTGGTATAGTTTTTAGGAAGAGTCAAGTATACGATTGCAGGAGAGTTAAACAAGATATGCTGTACATGGAAGAAGTATTCAAGCTCTTCATCTTCACGGAATACTCCGATATCTTCCATAAAGTCTGCCATATTCTTTTGGCCTCTTTCGGAGAAATTGGTTCTGTGTCCAGGGTTCATGTCTGCAGATCCTTTGATTTTCTTGTCATTTTCTGCTATCCAATCCTTACGGATTTCCTCTAAGGTTTCGCCGGTTGCAATATAAACATTCCAAGGTTGGCTGTTTTCCCAAGATGGGGATAATCCTGCAACTCTGATAATTTCCTTTAAGGTTTCTTCATCTATGATTTTTTCGTTTTTAAAGTCTCTTGATGAGTGTCTTTTTTCCATAACTTCATTAAATTTCATTTAATCACCTTAAATATCTATTAAACTTTAGTTTATTTAAATTAAAAAGTTATTTTGGCCTTATCAGTTAGTTTGAACTTATCGGTTAGTTAAAACTTACTTAAAATGAATAAAGTTAAATATTTTATATAATAAAACTATATTTGATGAAAAACAGTGTAATTTACAATAAGGATGCATGCCCTATAAATAGTGTCAATGATTTATTAAGCAGAAAATGGATGTTTGGCATTATGAAAGACTTATTTGCAGGAAAAAAACATTTCAATGAATTTAAACAGGATAAACCTGATTTAAGCAATGTCGTTTTGTCAGACAACTTAAAATACCTTGAAATGAATGGGCTAATCTATAAAAATGTCTGTGAGAATGAAAATAGAAGAAACACTGAATATTTTCTCACAGAAAAAGGAAAAAGGATGAATAAAATCTTATTTGAAATGGTAGTCTTTGGTTTATATGAGTTAGAGGGTGATTTAAGAACTGATGAGTATAAACAAGAGATTAAAGATGCTTATAAAGAGGTTTTAGGTTTATAATTAAATTTAGATAAATCCAATTATTATTTTTATAGTCTTAATAAGCATCTGATTTTTTTAATTTTTTTCATTCTAATTAATTTATTCTAATTTTATGTATTTTTTATAAATATTCTCTTTTTATACAGCTGTCTAAAATTTCATTTGGAATTTCTTCCAGCTTATTTTCAAATTTTTCAATCATATTGTCTTTATCTTTTAAATGGCCGCTAACTTTAGCTACATTATTGTTATGGTGGCCAAAGAAATAGACATTATTTGGTACTTCCAAATGTTTTATCAATTCTATTTCCTCTTCTATCACTTCCCTTTCAGTAAGTTGTTTAAATTCTCCATTTGCTTGCATTTGAGCTAATTTAGTCCCGCTTACAATTCCTGTGGTTATGATTGAAATCATTTTTGGTGGGTAAGCGTTCAATATTTTAGCGGTTTCCAAGACATGCTCGGTTGAATAATCCTTTCCACCTGCACCGCCCATTAAAAGGGATATGTATCTGATTTTTGCGTTTTCTAACTTTTCAAGTGTTTCATAAGCTTGTTTGCTTGTATATCCCTTGTTCATTTGTTTCAACACTTTATCTGATCCTGATTCAAGTCCAATGTAAATGTCATCGTATTTTGCCTCATAAAGTTGATCAAGCTCTTCCTGAGACTTGCGCCTGATGTTTCTGATTGAGCTTTGGCAGGATATTACATAAATGTTTGGGAAATATTCTTGAATCAGATCACTGATTTCAATCAATTTTCTTGTAGGTAATGTCAAAGGATCCCCATTAGCTACTGTGATTTTTGATAGGTTTTTAGGATAAATCTGTGATAGCTCCTCTAAGTCTTCCCTAATGTGTTCGATTGGAGATACCCCAAATCTTACTCCATGATACATATTGCAAAAATTGCACTTGTTCCATGAACATCCATATGTTATTTCTAAAATTGGAGTATTTGCTTCCAATGGGTGTCTGTATACTGGTCCTGTGTAATGCATCTTTTCACCTAATTGCTATTTTTTATAAATGCCCTCTTTTAGCTACAGTATCCAGAAAACCAGGTCTCATTCCCTCAATTCTATCCACTTGCCTTTTGAGGTCTTCAATCATTTCTTCCTTGAACTGGAAATAGTAATTGATTCTAATCAGATTGTGAACATGCGCTCCAAAGAAGAAGCAGTCATCATCCATATTCAAATTTTCAATCAATGTCAATTCCTCTTCAACCAATTCCCTTTCAGTAGCTTCTACAAATTCTCCATTAATCACCATATCATGCAAAGGGGTGTTTTCTTCAAGGGAAGTTGATGTTGGAATAATCATTACAGGTTTATATTCATTAAGTAATTCTGCAGTTTGCTTTGCGCTTTCTATGCAGTTTCCTCTACCTGCAACACCTAACATCAAAAGAGCCACATAATTCATATCCACTTCCTTAAGTCTAGACAGTTCGTGGTATTCGTCTTCTTTTGTGTATCCTTTTTGCATTTGCTCCAAAGTTGGTTCATACGCTGTTTCAAGTCCAATGTATAGTCTGTTATATCCTGCTTTTCTTAAATTCTTTAAATCATCAATGGATTTTCTTTTGATATTCCTTATTGATGCATAGCATGCAATGCATTCTATTTCTGGGAAATATTTATGAATCAAGTCAGCAATTTCCAATAGTTTCCTTGCAGGAAGTGCAAATGCATCTCCATTAACCAGGAATATTTTCTTAAGGTCTTTTGGGTAGTATCTGCTTAATTCCTTCAAATCCTCTTCAACATCCTCTAACGGGGATATACCAAATTTCTGGCTATGATACATTGTACAAAATGAACATTTTTCCCATGAGCATCCGTAAGTAACTTCTAGAAGAGGGGTGTCCGCTTCTGGCGGAGGTCTGTAAACTGGTCCTGTGTAATGCATTTTATCACCTTAAATTTATTGTAATGTTTTTTTAATGTTTTATTCTATCAAACTCTTTATTTGTTTCAATGTATTTTTCAATTGTATTTATCTAAAATATTAGTTTCAATGTATAAAAACATATTAGTAATTATTAACTTACCAGTAAGTTTAAACTTACCTCTATTTTAGGTTAGTTTCAAATTACCAAAAGATTAATACTATAAAAATTATAATTTTAAATTAAATGTGCAATTTTTTTAAATAGTCAAAACTTAAATAAGAATTTATATTTTCTAAAGGATTATCGTGATTATCATGAAAGACATATTTGATGAATGTAGTTTAGGGGATTTAAAGCTAAAAAGCCGTATTGTAAGAACAGGAACTTGGGAAAGACAAACTGAAGATGGCGGATTCTTAAAGAGTGAAGTCTTTGACAGATATGAAAAGATGGCTAAAAGCGGTGTAGGATTGATCAATTCAGAAATGTTTGTATTTGATCCAAGAGACAGATTTGCTGAATACTGCAATAATGTAAACTATAGAGGTTTTGTAAAGGACTATAAGGAAATTACAGATATCTGTCATAATCATGACGTGCCGATTCTTGGACAACTTGCATTCTTTTATTATAATGATGGATTGAATCAAAAGGTTGAAGCAAATGACATAAGCTTGGAAGGAATAAGACGTCTTCAGGCAGATGTTATCATGGCAGCTAAAAAGTTCTCTTTTGCAGGCTTTGATGGTATGCAGATAGACATTGGAAACAATTTTTATCTTGCAAAGTTCATCAACCCTTATTTCAACCAAAGAAAGGACCAATATGGGGGAAATACAGAAAATCGTGTAAGAATTTGTTCTGAGATAATCAAGGTTCTTAAAAAGACTATGGATTTCCATGTTAGTTGCAGAATAAATCCTTGGGATGTCAGAAAGAATGGAATGACTCCTGAAGAAAGCATAAAAGTGGCAAAGGAACTTGAAAAGGCAGGTGTTGACAGCATTCAATTGACTGCAAGGACAATATCCTATCTTTATGATGGCAATGATAGAAACCCATTTCTTGTTTATGTGGATAAATTGATTGATGAGATTGATCTTCCAGTTATTTTAGGCGGTTCAATGAGGGATATGAAATCAATGAATGATGTTTTAAATGATTCAAAAGTTGAATTCCTATCCATGTCCAAGCCATTTGTAGCGCAGCCAGACTTTTTAGCTGATTGGAAAGCAAATGGGGAAGGAGTTTCAATTTGTCAAAGCTGCAATAACTGTTACTCCAAAAAGGAGAGCACTTGTTTTAAATTTAAATAATTAATTATTTTATTTACTTTTTTTTAAATTTTAATCAGATATTTTTATTTTTTAGGTTTGTTGAAAGCCGATTATTTTGATAGTTTTGTAAAACTCTTATTTAAGAAGTAAATTAAACAGAATATAAAAAGTATGATTTCAGCAGCTATGGAACAAGCCCCAATGGAGACAGAAAAAACAAGTTTTCACAAGAGTACATGGCAATTCAAAAGGAGATGAAAAGGATAGAGGGAAGATATAATCTTATTTTAAAAAAGAGAGAAAAAGAGTTTATTTTTTAAACTCTTTTTTTAAATTAATTTTAGTTTTTTGGCAGTTTTTTCGTCAACTTTTCCAGTCACTTTAAGTCCTTTGGCTTTTTGGAACTGTTTGACTGATCTTACAGTGCAACTATCATAGATTCCATCTATTTTGAGGTAATGTCCTTTGTATGTTAGATAGTATCTGTTTTTCTTCAATGCCCTCTGGATTTTCTTGACGGTTGCCTTGTCTTTACTGCCTTTTGCGACAGTTTTCCATGCAGGTGCCTTTACTGTTATTTTAGCTTTTTTAGTTGTTTTGTTGTAGTATTTGTCTCCTGCATATGTTACAACTGCACTGTAAGTTCCTTTTTTAGTCAATTCTGATAACTTGAATGTTGCCACACCTTTGCTGTTTGTAGTTGCGGTGTAAGTCTTTCCGTTGACTTTCAAGGAAACTTTCTTGTTTTTCAACGCATTTCCATTATTGTCCTTGAGGGTGACTGCATATTTTTTGGTCTTGTCCTCAAACTTGAAGGTCTTTGCACTTGCAGCCAATTCAGCACTTGCCTTATTGACTGTGACCTTCACGTCCAATGTAGACTTGTCATAGTTGGTATCGCCGTTGAATGTTACCTTAGCCATGTAAGTCTTAGGTGCTAAACCTTTGGTTGGCACCTTAACCTGACCGTTGCTGTCGGTAACGTATGTTTTGGCACCGTTCAAGTCAACAGTGACATTAACACCAGACAATGCATTGCCGTTGCTGTCTTTCAATGTGATAAGTAAATCCTTGTTGACGTTGTAGGTTGCAGTGATTGCATTGCCAGTTATTTCTGTTTGAATCTTTTTAACAGTTATTGTAATGCTCATATATGCATTTTCAATTGAAGCGGTTAGGCTACCTGTGCCCAAAGCAGACGGTTCAAATGTTATTGCTTCACCTAATTTAACAGTATCTTTATCGAGATTGCCGTTGGTTGCAGTTACTGCCAGTTTGACCGGATATAAAAGGCCCTGATTATAGTCGGATATCTCACCGGAAGTTGGATTATAAACGTGCAATTTAAAGAGGATGTCAGACACATCAATAATGGAGATTGTATCAGGAGTTGCTGTTGCGTTTAAAAACAACCAGCTTTTAATATTGTAATCCTCTTGTACTGGCATTTCATCATAGTTTGTCGCATTATTTCCAAACCAGTTATTGTCAATATTGTAATTTTGGGTCCAATCAAATGTGATGCTTGAATTGAAGAAAATGTTGTTGTTAATTTCACATCCATCAGCCTGTGATGCGAAAATATCATTGTCATAAAATACACAGCGAGTAATTGTATTGTAAGCTGCTGCACTCAATTGTATCGCACCACCCTGACCTGCAGTGTTGCCAATGAAAACACAATCGGAGATTACATTGTCCCAGCCCTGCAGTTGAACGGCTCCTCCTGAAGGGGCTCCGTTATTTATGAAAGTGCAGTTTGTAATCTCGACTAATGCAACGCAACGAATTGCACCTCCTCCGAAAAAGTAACTTTGACTTCCATTTTTAAAAGTGATATTTTTCAATGTTGTTTTTCCTTGTTGGAGATCAAGTATTCTTGCTTGGCCTGCACCGTTTATTGTATATCCATTTCCAATGATTGTCACTGTGCGGTAGATTTTCACCCCATTTTTAAATTCTGAATCTATTTCAGGATTATATGTATAGTTCTTATCCAAAGTGATTGTGTCATTTGTATTTCCGTTTATTAGCTCATTTAAGTCTGTGAATGTTGTTCCATCAGTTGTGACGGTCAATGCTGCATCGACCGGTTCGACATCAGGATGTGATTCGAGACTTAAGACAGACTTATAGGTGCCGAGAGGCAAATCAACAACCCAACCATTATCGCTTCCGCTTAAGGAATGAATTGTATTGATTAGGGTTTCGCCTTTATAAATTTTTATCACAGTGTCAAATCCATCATAATTTACATTGTTTGCTGTCAGATTGAACAATAGCTTATCTCCGGAATTGTATACAGTGGTCAAATCGGAAACACTAAAGGTAGGAGTGATAATATTTGTATCTGAAGTTGTATCAGAATCTTCTACAAATCTGCAAAGAACAGCAGTGCCCATAAGCATGGCTCCAGCACCCTGTGCAGTGTTGTTGATGAATGTGCAGTTAGTTGCCGCAGCATTATATATTGCTCCACCATATTTTGCGGTGTTTTGGATGAATGTGCAGTTTATCGCATTATAATCAAATAGTGCTCCACCATACACAATTTTTGCGGTGTTTTGGGTGAATGTGCAGTTAATTGCAGTACCCCCGTGACCGTAGATGGCACCCCCATCATTTTCTGCAGTGTTGTTTGTGAAATTGCAGTTTATTACTTTATTATTTGTAGAATCTGGAGAAAATTTTATCGCCCCACCACTTAGTAAACTTACAGACATTCCACCTGTTGCATGTCCGTTAATAAAGTTAATGTTCTTGAATATAACTTCATTATTTGTATTCACATTAAACATACGTGCACTATTTGATCCATCAAGTGTAAAGCCGTTACCGTCTATGGTTACTCCACGACCTATCCAGATTCCATGCACGAAATCATCATCACCGTCTGAGTACTTGTAATTGCTGCTTAAAGTGATTGTGTCATTGCTGCTGTAATCTTCATTAATCAATTTATTCAAATCTGAAAATGAGCCTGTTGCACCTTCCTTTAGAGGAGTTGCATCATTTTCACTTCCAACAAGATCATCAGCAGGGGTTTCTAAAATAAGTTCTTCATCATAATTATTATTAGCGCTTGAAACATCATCATCTATTGCTTCGTCTAAAATAAGTTCGTCATTGTCATCAACACTAATAATCCCATTTGCATTGTCATCTGCTGCACTAACGGCAGACAGGCTGACTAAAACAAGAAAAATTAGCACTATATATAGATATCTTTTGATATTCATTTCAGTTGCCCCCTTGAAAAATTTATTTTCAAGTTATATAATATGTCTATAAACATAACATATAAATTTTTCTAAGAATTTATAATTTCATTCAGTAAAATCTTATCAAAAATAAATATCATTCAATATACAAATCCAGTTTCTAACTCTCCGCTATGTTGGTTGAAGAGGAACGAAGGAAAATCCTGGAAAGCGATTCTCCCAAACAGACATAGTGGAAAATGATTCCATTTTTTGCTATTTTTATAAATTGTTTTACATATTTTCTGGTTTTTTTTCGTTTAGGTAGTTTCTTTTTTTCTGAATCTCAGGTAAAATAAAATCCATCATCTCGTTTGGTTGTGGTTATGGAACGTTTTTTTACCAATCCATTAGATTGCTTTTTAGATTCCTTCTTTCTCTTTAGGGGTCGTGTTTGATGGGACAAGGCAGTTTTCATCACCCTTTTCCTGTCCTACCCCTGTAAAATCTGTTTATATATTTCCTAGTTTGAAAAGCAAGTAGAAGGTACAAGAGGCATCTTCTACTTTTCTTAAATAATTTTTGAGAAGTGATTATGATGTTTTATGATAAGTGACAGTTACAAGTCTTATAGTGGCTATCCTATTGCCATTGATGAGCATGTTGGGAATCGGAGAATTGACACAAAATTACATTTTGTCTTTAGCGAGAGGTATCATAGCTTTAGTAAAACCCTTAGTTAAAGAAGTAAATTAAACCCTAGTTATTTTTTCTTATTTTTTCTGTTTTTAGTCACATAAGTTAGTTTTAAATTACTTATCTCTTTTTATACTAATTTAAACTAATTACCTTTTATGAAAACAATTTTTGATAATTGCAAATTAGGAGATTTAAACCTTAAGAGTCGCATAATGAGGACAGGGCTATGGGAATCCCAGCAGAATGACTTATATTCCATTTATGACAGATATGATAAAATAGCTTCAAGCGGGGTGGGTTTAATAAGTTCTGAGCTATTTTCCATATACCCTAAGGATAAATTTGTCGAGCATTCAATCAAGATGCATAATCCTAATTTCATGAAAATGGCAATGAAGATTTCCGAAATATGCCATGATTATGATGTTCCCATTTTAGGTCAGGTCGAGTTTATCAAGTATAACCGTGGAATCGATTTGGACATTCCAGTAAATGACTTAACAATTGAAGACATTAGGAAAATACAATCAGACATCATCTCTTCCGCTCAAATGTTGGAATATGCTGGTTTCGATGGAATTCAATTATCCATAGGAAATAATTTCTACCTATCAAAGATGATCAATCCATATTATAACCAAAGGGATGATGACTATGGGGGAAATGTATTCAATAGACTAAGATTGGTTTTGGAATTGATTAAAGTCATGAAGGATAATTTAGACTTGCACATTTCATGTAAGGTCAATACATTTGATGAGAGAAAAGATGGTTTTGATGCAAAAGAGAGTATTGAGGCATGTAAACTCCTTGAAAAAGTAGGGGTTGACAGCATACAGGTAACAAGACCGCTTTCACCATTATATTTCACTAAAAAATTATCTTCTGAAGATGAATTGATAGATTATACCAATGTACTGATTGATACTGTTAAGGTTCCAGTTATTGTAGGTGGTGGATTTAGAAATATGGATCATATGAATGAATTATTGAATAGAACAAATATAGAATTCATGTCCATGTACAGGCCATTTGTAGCAGAGAATGATTTTCTAAAGAAATGGAAAGAGGATGGATTTGGAGAATCAAGATGCTTGATGTGCAATAATTGCTATAGGACTAAGAAAAGCACTTGTTATCATTAATTCGTAATCATTTATTTTTTATTTATTTATATTTTCCCTTATTTTTTTAAAAAATTATTTAAGTATTCTAAAGCAAACTATATTTTATGCAAACAAAAAAGATTTCAAGATATGTTATTTACTTATTTTCACTGTTTTTAATATCATTAGGTGGAGCCATATCAATAAAAGCGAATTTAGGAACTTCCCCTATCATTTGTCTTCCATATGTTTCAAGTCTGATATTGAAAATGAGTGTTGGAACAGTATGCTTGATCTTTAATGTTATTTTTATAGCTCTACAGATAATCCTTCTAAGAAGCGGTTTTGAAAAGAGACAGTATCTGCAGATAATTGTAGGAACAATCTTTTCCCTTACCTTGGACTTTTCAATGATGTTGGTAAGTTTCTTGAATCCTGCAGATTATTTAAGTCAATTTGCAACACTTCTCTTAAGTTGTGTAGTGGTTGCTTTTGGTGTGATGCTTGAGGTTCAAACAGAAGTGGTTTATCTTCCTCCGGATGGGATAATTGTAGCCATTTCAAAGGTTTTAAAAAAGGAGTTTCCAAAGGTAAAGCCATTTGTTGACACAAGCTTTGTACTTACTGCAGCTATTTTGTCAATTGTATTCTTAGGATATCTTGCAGGAGTCCGTGAAGGAACAATCGTTTCTGCTCTAATAATTGGGCCTATTGTAAAGGTTCTTCAAACTCATTTAAATCCCTATGTTGAACGCTTATATGAAAAATAGTAGGTTTATTTTAAAAAAATTTTAAGATAAAAAAGTTAAGAGACTAAAGAAGATAATGGGAGTTATTCAAATCTCAAAATCTCTTTTTTCTAAAGTTTTTCTAAGTGTAGGAGTAAGTATATCATCATTGTAAAGCTCTTTTAATTCTTCAATGCTTACCCATTTGAAATCATCATGTTCATCGCTTATCTGGAGCTCTCCACTTAGTATTTCAAGATTCATCATTAGTTGAACTGTGCTTATTGGCTGATTGGTTCTTCTGCTTATGAATTCGTCTTGAACCACTTCAAACAAGCTTTCTATATTAACATCAAGGTTAGTCTCTTCCTTGAATTCCCTTATCAATGCCACATCAAAGAACTCTCCAGGATCCACTTTACCGCCAGGAAGCTCATATTTATGAGGATTGTTTCTTGATTTCGGATGTCTTCTAAGGATTAGTGTCTTACCCTCTTTTTTAACTACTCCTCTTACTGTCAATCCCCAGTCCTTTTTACCATTCATTTTTTCACCTATGAAAATTCTATTTGATTATTATATTGCTTTTATTTCGTTATTTTAGTTTTTCACTTTGATTAGATTTATATATTATGATGTTTAAAGTATTTTTAAGGAGTTTTTCTCTTTGAGTAAATCTCCAATTATCTGAAATGGTAAGGTTTTTGAATTCTTTTGAATTCACTAAACCTTGATAATTTTTTACTTTTTTTATAATTATTCAATTTAATTATTTTTTTCAATATAAATGTAATTTTCCATTTTTAAGTCAATATAATTGTTATTTTTAAATTTAAAGTTCATAAAATCGTTATATTTATTAATAGCCATTTAAAAATTATTTTTTAGGTTTCACTACCTTAAAAAGAATACCATTTCAGATAAAAGGAGGAAAAATCATGGAATTTAATTTCAAACAATTTTTATTGTTATTAATTCTATTCATACAAATGATTTTATTGTTTGTTGAATAATTGATTTTTTAGACAGTCGAATTCTACAAAAAGTTTTTAGCTTGATCTCTTACCTTAGGTAGGCTTTCATCCTTTTTTTTAACAATTTTATTTCATGTTTTTCTCAAGTCGGAGAATCCATTTCCTTAAATAATTTTATATATTAGTTTAAATAGATATTTATTGAAAACTTATTTTCAGATTATTATAAAGATAATTGCAAAGATAATTATTCATTAAATATTATTTTTATCGGAGGCACAAAATGGATTTAAATATAAAAATAAATGATAAAGGCCATTTAGATATTGGCGGTGCTGATGCTTGCGATTTAGTAGAGCAATACGGTACTCCTATCTATGTAATTGATGAGGAAAGAATTAGAGATAACTACAACAGATTCTATAACTCTTTCACTAAATTTTATCCTAAATTCAAAGTATTTTATGCATGCAAAGCAAATACAAACATTGCTGTTTTGAAAATCCTTGAGGAAGAAGGATGCTGCATTGATGCTGTATCTCCTGGAGAAGTCTACATCTGTAAAAAAATGGGATTCTCTGGAGACAGAATCCTGTTTACAGGAAACAACATAAGAAACGATGAAATGGATTATGTAAACAGTGAAGATGTGATCTTGAACATTGACTCTGTTTCAGCTCTTAAAAGACTTGCAGAAAGCATTGACCCTAATGGCAAAAAAATCTCATTCAGAGTAAACCCTATGGTAGGTGCTGGTCACCATGGACACTGCATTACTGGTGGAGAAATGAGTAAATTCGGTATTATGGAAACCGAAGCTGTAGAGATTTACAAATTAGCTAAAGAATTAGGATTTGAACCTGTAGGTATGCACTCTCACATCGGTTCAGGTATTTTAGACCCAGAACCATTCAAATTAGCTATTGAATCCACTATGAACATTGCAGGAAAAGTTCACCAAGAAGCAGGAATTGACTTTGAATTCATCGATTTCGGTGGAGGAGTAGGAATTCCATACACTCCTGATGAGGAATTGCTTGACATTGAACACTTTGCAGAAGAGAACGTAAAACTGTTCAAGGAAAAACTTGAAGAGTTTGACATGGGCGAACCTACATTATACCTTGAACCAGGCAGATACATCGTAGGGGACGCTTCTGTAATTCTTGTAGAAGTGAACAGTGTAAAGGAAAGCTACAGAAAGTTCATCGGTGTAGATGCTGGATTCAACACCTTGCTCAGACCTGCTATGTATGATTCATACCATCACATCGTTGTTGCAAACAAGATGAATGAAGAGCCAACCCAAGAAGTGGATGTTGCAGGAAACGTATGTGAATCAGGTGACTTGTTTGCAAGAGACAGGCCTCTTCCAGACATTGAGGAAGGAGACATCTTAGGAATATTGAATGCTGGTGCATACGGTTACACAATGGCTTCCAACTACAATTCAAGACCTCTTCCAGCAGAGATCCTTGTTAAAAATGGAGAATCCTTCGTAATCCGTGAAGCGCAAAGCTTTGATGACATCTTTGAAAAACAATCCATTCCTGACCATTTACAATAAGATGTTAAGGTGATAGAATGGTAGATTTAAAAGGTTTAAAATTCTCTAAAATGCATGGTATCGGTAACGATTTCCCTATTATAGATGAAAGTCAAGGGGAGCAAATTCCAGAAGCGGACAAAGCTGAAGCATGCATACAATTATGCCACAGAAACTTTGGTGTAGGTGGAGACGGTGTATTGTTCGTAGTGCCATCTGAAGTGGCAGATATCGGATACAGAATGTTCAATCCAGACGGATCTGAAGCGGAAATGTGTGGAAACGGTATTCGCTGTTTTGGTGACTTTGTTTACAGAAATAAAATCGTTGAAAAAGACTCAATGACTGTTGAGACCAAATCAGGTATCAAGACCATTGAAATCACTGTAGAAGATGGTGAACCTGTTCTCTTTAAGGTCAATATGGGCAAATCAACTTTCAAAGTTCCACAAATTCCAATGATTGCAGATTCAGAAGAGTTTGTAGACGGCGACCTTGATGTAATTGACACTACTTTCAAGGCAACCTGTGTCAATGTAGGAAACCCTCATGCAATATTGTTTGTTGATGATGTGGATGCAATAGACATTGACAAATACGGTCCAGCAATTGAATGCCATGAAGTATTCCCAGAAAAGATCAATGTTCATTTTGTTGAAGTGATAAACAAGAATGAAGGAAAAATGAGAACTTGGGAACGTGGTGCTGGTGTTACCTTAGCATGCGGTACCGGTGCAACTTCAACTGCACTTGCTGGTGTAAAATTAGGTCTTTTTGACAGTGAAGTTCTTCTTCACTTGCCTGGAGGGGACTTAGAGTTTGAAGTTTACAGCGAGGACGAAGAACTCGGAGCATTCATGAAAGGACCTGCAGCATTGGTATTCAATGCTGAGATTCAATAAATTTATTTAATTTTAAATAAATTTTCTTTTTTCTTTTTTTAATTATTTTTTTATTTCTTTAGACTTTATTTTTAAATAAATTTTCTTTTTTCTTTTTTTAAATTATTTTTTTATTTCTTTAGACTTTATTCTTAATTATTTTTTCAAATTGCAATTAATTTCCATATCTTGTTGAAATCATCTATAATTTTGAATTTCTCTAAAGAAATCTGCATAAGGCTGCAAACCTTTATCTGCCCAAAGCTTCCAAATGTTCAACTCATTTTGAACAACTCCTGCCTTAGCGCAAGCCTCTTCTAGTGTTTTTCCCTCTTTCAAATATTTCAAAATGTTTCTTGATAAGATCATGAATCTTGGCAGTTCTTGTTTGTAAAAATCCAATGGACTTCCATTAAAAATAGTAAAACCCCCTAAAACTCCTATTTAAAGAAGTAAATAAACTTTAATTAAATTTATAATCATATTTCCTTAATCAAATTTTAAATCATATTTTCCTTAATTAAATTTTTATCATTTTCCTAAATTATATTTTAAATCATATTTCCTTAATCAGTTCCCTGTCGGTTTTTATTCCTAAGTATTCTTTAGTGTAAGGGCAAGCAAGCCCGCATTTGGCACATAAGCTCTTTCCATGAGTTCTTTGCATTTCCTTCTTTATAAATTCAAAACACTTTTCTGCATCGAAGTACTCTTCCCTTTCTTTTCGGGAATCCCATTTGACTTCATTTATTGCATCAACAGGACAAGCGTCTTGGCAATCTGTACAGTCATCACATAATGAGTCATCGATTGGTTTGCCTACTTTTATAGGCATGTCTGTTAGAATAGTGGATAATCTAAGTGCAGCCCCATATTTTGGGCTTATAAGCAATGCACATCTTCCTATCCAGCCAAGTCCAGACCTTGTTCCGGTTGTCTTATGAGGGATTTTGCTTGCCAAACCCTCAAAGTCCTTAGCAACTCTTTCACGTGACATTGCCAATGCATTGTAATTCATGTTTTCCTTAATGTAATCCTCACCCTCAAGAACGATATCATTAAGCTTCAATGCTAAGCTTTTCATGGATTCAACATATATGGATTGATCATCTGTATAAATGGTTTTTAATGCTTCCTTTTCTATTGGAATTCCAATTAAGATACTATTGGGATACTCTTTAGGAACATTTTTAATACCTTCTAAACTAGCAAAACCAACTACTTCTGCACCTTTTGATTTAAGAAACTCTTCTATTTCCCTTGAATTTTTCTCCTCTAAATCCATAAACCATTCCTCTTATTTTTATTAATTTTGCTAGATTATATGATTAAATATGATTTTTAAATTTTTAAATATATTCTTTACTTAGTTTATTCATTAGATTAGTTTAAAACATCTAAATCTGATTTTTCATACTTATTATGGCCTTTTAAACTCTTTTTATGTTTCCAACACTTTATTGCATCATTCAATGTCCTGTCATCATTGTCTTCAAAGAAATCTCGTATGTACTGATTATATTGGAACTGTTTATCTATTTTAGTTTTTTCTTTTGAATTTTGAAGCTCATAATAAGCATTAATTGCATCTTGATATGTCTTATCTGGATTTGATTTCAACCATTTTTGAAATTTAACCTTAAATTTGAATCCTTTTCCTATTTCCTTTTCAAAGAATTCTCTTTTATCTTCACTGCATTTGTAGTTTTCACCTAAAATGGAATCCAATGTGATTTCTTCAGAGGCAATGGCTTTATTTAAATTAGATTTTTGAAAATTAGCATTGTTTTTAGTAGGATTTGAATCATTTAATGATTTTCCAGTATCCAAATAGTAGATAATTCTTTCTTCTAATTGACTTTTGCTTCCACTAATCTTTAATCCTTCTTCTCTGCAGAAGTCTTTCAATTCCTCTTTTAAAAAATAGTATTCCTTAAATTCTGAAACTTTCAGATTTTTATTTAATTTGTGGCTGTTTGAACTCATTTTATCAGTCAGATCTTGTAAGCGTTTATCAAGACAATCTCTTCAAAGAAAAAGCTTTCGCTTTTAGCTATTTCTGCAATGAATCCTTTTCTATCAAACATATGCAGTGTTCTTTCATTGTCTGATAGTGAGGACTGAATCATCTGCACAATTCCCTTATCGTTTAAATGATTGGAGACTTCATTAATGAACCGGTCTATGACTTTTCTTCCATCTAATCCACCGTCAAATGCATAATTTAAATCGTCATTGATAATGTCATCTGTATCGGTAGGGAGATATGGAGTATTAAATAGAATTACATCGAATTTCTTATCTTTCACTGGTTCGAATAGGTCTCCGAACTCAAGCTTTATGGTGTTGATATTGTTGAGAGCGAAGTTTTTCTCTGCAAGCTCAAGGGCATTGAAATTGATGTCAGTTGCTGTAACATCATCTGTTAATAGACTTGCATACATGGAAACGAGACCGGATCCGGTTCCTATTTCAAGAACGCTTTGCCCTTCCTTTATCTCAAGGTTTCCTGCCAGTAGAAAAGTGTCATCTGAAGGGATGTAAACCAAATCGTCTGTTTCTATTTCAAATTTTCCCATTTTCATGAACAATCCTCAATTAGTTTTTTTACATTTTAGTTTTCTCATGCCTTCAGTTAATATGCTCCTTTAATAAAACAGATAGTTCCATAATGCTTTCTGGAGAAAGATTAATGGTTCTTTCCAATAACAGTTCCTTGATTCTCGGATTTTCATCTTCCAAATCGTTTAAAATGGATTTCAATTCCTTCTTGTCTTTAAATCCAATAATATGTCTTGAATCAATCAATGCGTTTCGTGCCTTTTTGTTTCTATGTTGGAACAATGCCTTAACGACTTTTGAATAGATTTTAAAGTCATCGTCCGCTATTTTATTTTCTTTTGGCTTTAATTCCACAACAGAGGAATCCACCTTAGGAGAGGGTATGAATGATTCAGGAGAAACTTTTGTTAGGGACTTGACATCAGCCTTAAAGTATAGCATTGCAGAAAGCCTGGAATATTGCTTTGTTCCTACTTTTCCATTCATTCTATCTGCAAATTCTTTCTGATACATTAGAATTGCAAGGTCAAAGTCATGTTCGAGGAATTTAAAGCTTATAGGGGATGATATTTGGTAAGGAAGGTTTGAAACGATTTTGTTGAACTCTGGAAAATCCACCTTAACTGCATCGCCGTTGATGAGCTCCACATTATCGATTTTCTCTTTTTCCAAACGTTTCTTCAATATGTTAAAAATAGCAGTGTCTTGTTCTATAGCTATTACTTTTCCAGCTTTCTTGGCAATTTCAATTGTCAATGTTCCGATGCCCGGACCGATTTCAAGCACTGTGTCTTCCTTTGCAAGTTTTGCATATTCAATGATTTTCTTTCTTTTGAAATCGTCTATAAGGTAATTCTGACCTAAATTCTTATTTAAAATAATCCCATTTTCCTGCAGTATTTGTTTAGTCTCTTTAGCTAAGGATATTTTTTCAGTCAATCAATCACCTTTTCAGCCATTAAAATAGTAGTTTATAGTATTTGAAAATCATGGATGATTAGTTAAAAAATTAAAAATAAAAAAATAGAAAAATGAGTTCAACTCTTTTTAGAGTTTTTACTCATGGAAATTTATTCCTTGTTTTCGGAACTTGGTTTGTTTTGAGGCTTTTTGCCTCTGTTGTTTGGTTTTCTACCTTTGTTCCTATTGTTTCTTCCCCTTCCTCTGCCTTTGCTGTATTTCTTCTTTCTGTTGGAAGGGTGTCTGGAAGGAACTTGGGTAAACATGTAGTACTTGTTCTTGCCTCTTTTGACGGTAGTGGTATCAAGTTCCAGTCTCACTCTTTTTGCAAGCATATCCACAGGTTCTCCAAGAAGAGGAACTCTTTCCTTCAAGTCTTCAAAGCTTTTGAAAGGCTCTTTTTTACGCTCTTCCAAAATCATTTGAGTGTGCTTTTTACCGATACCTGGGATTAGCTCCAATTTATGCATTTTGATGTTAAGTGAATCGATTTCATTGAAGAATTTTACATAAATGTCTTCATGAGCTAAAATGATTTCCTTAATTGCATATTCCAATTCGATTCTACTGGTTGCAGTTAAGTTCTCAAAG
>SUTG01000029.1 GCA_015063035.1 Methanobrevibacter olleyae | reverse complement strand
AAGATTTGGAAAACTCATGACTATTGTCGAAGGTATAGATGAACATGATATAGATATTAAGGAACTTACTAAAACTCTTAAAGCCAAATGCGCTTGTGGAGGAACTGCCAAAAAAGGTCAGATTGAACTCCAAGGAGATCATAAGGCAAGAGTCAAGGAAGTTTTATCTGAAATGGGATTCTCTTCCGATACTATTGAAATCAGAGATTCTGATAAGAAATACAATAAGAGAAGAAGACATTAAAGTCATGAATCATATCCTAAATTCACATACTGAGGCTTAGAATGATAAGCTCAAAAAATATATTCTATCATGAATTAATTGGGTTAGAACTTAAAGTTGTTGACAGTTCCAATCCCTCTTTGATAGGGCTTCAAGGAACAGTCATTGATGAAACCAAAAAGACCTTAAGGATTGAAGTGAAGGAAAAGGTTCAAGATGAAGACTTAAGTTCTAATCAGAATGATTTTAATTTTATTTATAAAGAGAAATTAATTCAGAAAGATGTTTCTGTATTTCAATTTAAGGTTCCTGATGGAACCATAGTTGAAATAGATGGTAAAATATTGTTGAATCGTCCTGAAGATAGGATAAAAAGAAGATATAAAAAAATTTAATGGTGATAAAATGGTTGGTCTTAATGTTAAGGAACCAGAAACTAAATGTGATGATCCTAACTGCCCTTTCCATGGTACTTTATCTGTTAGAGGACAAGTCCTTGAAGGTGTTGTTACTACTAATAAAGCAGAAAGGACTATTACTGTAGAACGTAGTTTCTACAAGTTCATTAGAAAATATGAAAGATACGAAAAAAGAAAGTCAAGAATTAACGTTCACAAACCTGATTGTCTTGATGTAAAAATTGGTGACGCTGTAAAAATTGCAGAATGTAGGCCATTAAGTAAAACTAAACACTTCGTATTAGTTGAAGTAAAAGGTGATGATTAGAATGAAACCTACTACCTCTAGCGTAACCAAAGCTTTACCAATCGGTGCAAGACTTCAATGTGTTGACAATACTGGTGCTCGTGAAATCGAAATCATTTCCGTAAAAGGATTCAAAGGTGTTCGTAGAAGACTCGATGTAGCCGGTGTCGGTGATATGGTAGTTGCTTCCGTTAAAAAAGGAACTGCTGATATGAGAAGAGAAGTTGTCAACGCAGTTGTTGTAAGACAGAAAAAAGAATACAGACGTGCTGATGGTCTTCGTGTAAAATTCGAGGACAATGCTGCAGTGATCATTACTCCTGAAGGAGTATTGAAAGGTTCTGAAATCAGAGGACCTGTTGCTAAAGAAGCAGCTGACAAATGGCCTAGTGTAGGCAGTGCAGCAAGCATATTAATTTAAGTTTATGGTGATTAAATGTCAATTCAACCTAGAAAACAAAGAAAAGCTCTCTACACTGCTCCTTTACACATTCGTCGTAAAATCATGAGTGCTAATTTAAGCAAAGATTTAAGAGCAGACATCGGTAAAAGATCTTTACCAATAAGAGTTGGAGACAAAGTTCAAGTTGTTCGTGGTGACTTTAAAGGTCATGAAGGAAAAGTTGAATCTATTGATGCAAAAAGATACAAAGTTACCGTTGAAGGAGTTACCTTAAGTAAACCTGACGGAAATGCTGTATTGCTTCCAATTCACCCATCCAACTTGATGATTATTGAAGCTGATTTAAAAGATGAAAGAAGATTAAATATGGAGGAATAAGATGGCAAAAATGGGATCTAGAAAGCATCTTAAAAGGTATAAAGCACCTAAAAGCTGGCCTATCCATCCAAAAGAAGACACTTGGACAGTAAAACCTGCTCCTGGTTCACACGCTATTGAAGATTCTTTACCTTTACTTGTTATTATCAGAGACATTTTAGGTCTTGCTGATAACTCCAGAGAAGCAAAAAGAATTATCAATACCGGTAATGTATTAATTGATGGAAGAGCTGTAAAAGATTATAAATTCCCTGTCGGTTTTATGGATATCTTAACCATTCCTAAAACTGAAGAAAATTACAGAATCCTTTTAGATACTAAAGGAAGATTAACTTTACACCCAATTTCTGCAGAAGATGCAACTTACAAATTAGCTAAAGTCGTAAACAAATCCACTATTAAAGGCGGAAAAACCCAATTAAACCTTCACGATGGTAGAAACGTTTTAGTTGATGAAGATGTATATGCAGGTCAAGATGTTGTTTGCATAGGTGTACCTGAACAGGAAATCAAAGAAAACTTCAAATTTGAAGATGGTGTAGTCGTACTCGTTACTGGTGGTAAACACACTGGTGAACTCGGTAAAATCAAAGAAGTTATTGTAGACGAATCTTCCAAACCTAATACTGCAATTATCGAAAAGGCAAATGGCGATTCTTTCTTAACCTTAAAGGAATATGCATTTGTAATCGGTAAAGATGAACCGGCTATTGACTTATTGGAGGTTAACCAATGAATCCAATGAATGAAGTTGTAATTTCCAAAGCTACCATCAACATTGGTGTTGGTGAAGCTGGTGAAAAATTATCAAGAGCTATGACTCTTATTGAAAACATGACTGGTCAAACCCCTGTTAAAACCTATTCCAAAGTTACTAACCCAGAATGGGGTATCAGAAAAAGACAACCTATTGCATGTAAAGTCACTCTCCGTGGAGAAAGGGCTGAAGATGCAATTAAATTGGTTTTAGAAGGTATTAACAACAAGTTAAGACCTAGTCAATTTGATGCACAAGGTAATGTTTCTTTCGGTATTAGAGAACATATTGATATTCCTGGAATGAGATACGATCCAGATATTGGTATTTTTGGTATGAATCTTTCTATCACCTTTGAAAAACCTGGTTATAGAATTAAAAGAAGAAAAATCCAAAAGAAATCTATTCCAAAAAGACATAGAATCACTCCTGAAGAAACTATGAAATTTATGGAAGAAAAATTCAATGTTACCATTGCAGAGGAAGAGGAATACGAATAATCCTCGAAATCGGTAATTTGAAATTAAAATGATATGTTAAGGTGATTGTATTGCCAAGAAAATACGGAAAAGCAGCAAAAAAATGTAGCCGTTGTGGAGACCACTCTGCTATTGTAAGCAGATACGGGCTCAACTTATGCAGGCAATGTTTTAGAGAAATTGCTCCTAAAATAGGATTTAAAAAATATAATTAAGAAAGGTGTTTATTATGACTCTTATGGACCCTCTTGCTGATGCTTTAACAAACATTAGAAATAACGAACGTCAAGTAAATGACCACTGTACTATTTCTCCAGCATCCAAATTGATTGGACGCGTGTTAAGCACTATGCAAAAAGAGAATTATATAGGTGAATTTGAATTTATAGATGACAACAAAGCTGGAAAATTCGAAGTGGAATTGGAAGGTAACATCAACCAATGTGGTGTAATTAAACCTCGTCATGCTGTAAAGAAAGATGAATTTGAGAAATTCGAAAAAAGATATTTACCAGCAAAGAACTTCGGTATCTTAATCGTAACTACTCCTGAAGGTATTATGACTCACAGGGAAGCTAAAGAAAGAGGTATCGGCGGACGTTTGTTGGCTTACATGTATTAGGTGATTGAATATGGTATTAGCTGCAGCTATAAAGGAAGAAATTGAAATCCCTGAAGGCGTTGAAGTTATAATTGAAGATGAAGTTACTGTAAAAGGACCAAATGGTGAAACTTCCAGAAAATTTACTTATCCTAATGTAACTATTTCAAAAGAAGATAATCTTGTTGTTCTTGAAACCGCTTTCCCTAAAAAGAAAGACAAATCCATGATTGGAACTACTAGAGCACACATCAACAATATGATTACTGGTGTAACTGACGGTTTCACTTATCATATGAAAATTGTATTTGCTCACTTTCCAATGGCTGTGAAAGTTCAAGACAAAGAAAAAATTGTTACTATCGAGAACTTTATTGGAGAAAGACATCCTAGATCTTCAAAAATCGTTGGAGATGCAAAAGTTCAAGTTAAAGGTGATGAAGTAATCATTACTGGTGTTAACAAGGAAGAAGTCGGTCAAACTATGGCTAACTTAGAACAAGCTACTAAAATTAGAGGTAAAGATCCTAGAGTATTCCAGGATGGTATCTATTTAACTAGTAGAGAATAGTTATAATGGTGATTTGAATGAGTAAAGATTTTAAAAGACAAGAATATGCTCGTTATAAAAAATTAGGAACCAAATGGAGACGTCCTAGAGGAAAAACTAGTAAAATGAGAAGATACGAAGCAGGTAAACCTGCAATGCCATCTATCGGTTATCGTACTCCTAGAGCTACTAGAGGATTACATCCTTCAGGTTACAAAGATGTTCTTGTTCACAACATGAAAGAATTGGAAGCACTTGACGGCGAAACTGAAGCTGCAAGAATCAGTGCTACTATCGGAAAACGTAAAAAGGAATTGATGTTAGAAAAAGCATCAGAATTAGGTATTAAAGTTTTAAATAAATAAATGCAAAGCAAGAAAAATTTAAATTTTTCTCATGATAGATGATAAAACTAAGTTTTTTCATTTCCTAAAATTGTTAAGCGATTTAGTTAAAGTAAATTTTTTAAAATTATAAAATTTATAAAGCTTACTTGTAAGAAAAATAGGGGCGTTGTATAAAGTTGGTAAGGGATTATTGAATACGTCTTTAACCTCATACCACAACATATATGAAAATGATTCTAATCGATTAATTGATTCGGGGATTTAGTATAATAAATTCCTGGATAAAGGTAAAATAATTAATTGTGTGTAATTTAATGAGTAAATTTATGGAAAATTTATTTTTTAAATATATTGGCCAAAAGTCAAGCAAGAGAATCTTTTTTCTTATTAAAAGCTAACAATTAAATTAAAACAACTAAATTAAAACAAAAATAATGAATTTTAATTTATTTGAATAAAGGGAAACTTGAAGAAATCTTATTCAAGTTTATCAGCTAACTAAATGGAGGATTATTAATGAATCTTACTACACAAAAAAGATTAGCTGCTAGTATACTTAAAGTTGGAGTAAACCGTGTATGGATAGACCCTGATGAAATTGAAGAAGTTTCTAGAGCTATTACAAGAGACGGTATCAAACAACTTATAGATCAAGGTATTATCAAAGCTAGACCAAAAACTGGTATTAGTAGCTACAGATCTAAAAAAATCAAAGAACAAAAGAAAAAAGGTAAACGTAAAGGAAGAGGTAGTATCAAAGGAGCTAAAAACGCTCGTACTCCTAAAAAACAAGTTTGGATGAAAACCATTCGTGCTTTAAGAACTGACTTAAAAGACATGAGAGACGCTGGTGAAATCGACCGTACTACCTACCGTAAATTATACAAAATGGCAAAAGGTGGAGCTTTCAGAAGTAAATCTTACATGAAAACTTACGCTAGAGACCATGATTTAATCAAATAGGAGGAATGGACTTGGCAAGCGGATCAAATTATAAAGTAGCATTCAGAAGAAGAAGAGAAGGTAAAACTGATTATGCTACTAGAGCGAAATTAGTTGATGTAGATAAATCCAGATTAGTTGTAAGAATTTCCAATGCTAACTGTATTGTTCAAGTGATTAATGTTGGTAAAGACGGTGACGAAACTGTTGTATCAGCTCACAGTAAAGAATTAAACAAATTAGGATGGTTAGCAGGAAACAAAAACACTAGTGCTGTTTATTTAACTGCATACTTATGTGGTAAAAAAGCTGTTGCAGCAGGTATCGACTATGCTGTTGCTGACATTGGTTTAAAATCTCCTATTAGAGGATCAAAAGTATTTGCTGCTGTTAAAGGTGCTGCAGATGCTGGTTTAAATGTACCATACGGTGAATCTATTATCCCTACTGAAGACAGAATTAATGGTGAACACATTGCAGAATATGCAGAAAGCTTAGATGAAGAGGAATTAAACAAAAAATTCTCCCAATACTTAGCTAAAGGTCTTCAACCTACTGATTTGCCTGAACACTTTGAAGAAATTAAAAATAAAATTGACGAGGCTGAATTATGAGCTTTAATATGGATGATTGGGAACCTAAAACCAATTTAGGTAAAGAAGTAAAAGCAGGAAATATCACTGATATTGACGAAATCTTCGAAAAAGGTCTCCCTATAATGGAATTAGAAATTGTAGATGCATTGCTTCCTGATTTAGAAGAAGAAGTAATGGATGTAAATTTAGTTCAAAGAATGCACAAATCTGGTAGAAAAGTAAACTTTAGAGTAATCGTTGCAGTAGGTAACAAAAATGGTTATGTAGGTTTAGGACAAGGTAAAGCTAGAGAAGTAGGTCCTGCTATCAGAAAAGCTGTCGATAACGCTAAATATAACATTATCAAAGTAAGAAGAGGTTGTGGAGACTGGGGTTGTGTTTGTGGAAGACAACACACTGTTCCTTTCAAAGTAACCGGTAAAGCAAGTAGTGTAAACGTAACCTTAAGACCTGCTCCTGCAGGTGTAGGTTTAGCTATTGGTGATGTTGGTAAAACCATCCTCTCCCTTGCTGGTATCAAGGATGTATGGTCTCAAGCAAGTGGACAAACCCAAACTACTGTAAACTTTGCTAATGCTGTATTCGAAGCTTTAAAAGAAGCAAGCAGAATGAAAGCTTCAGAACAAGACCTTAAAAATATGGGAGTAATCCAATAAACGGTGGTATCATGTATTTAGTAATTAGAATTAGAGGTACTACTGGTGTTAAACAAGGCATTGCTAGTACTTTAGAAATGTTAAGACTTAACAGAATTAGTCATGCTGTATTAGTTGATGAAAACCCAAGTTACAAAGGTATGCTCCAAAAAGCAAAAGACTACATCACTTGGGGTGAAGTTGATTTAGAAACTCTCACTGAACTTGTTGAAAAAAGAGGAAGATTAGTTGGTGGAGCTCGTCTCTCTGAAGAATACTTATCAGAAAACACTGATTACTCTACCTTTGAAGAATTAGCTAATGCATTACTCAATGGAGAACTCAAAGCTCAAGATATTGATATGAAACCAGTATTCCGCCTACATCCTCCAAGAAAAGGATACAAAGGAATTAGACATTCTGTAAAAGAAGGTGGATCCTTAGGTTACAGAGGCGAAGATATTAATAATCTTGCAAAAAGAATGGCTTAAGGGTGGATTATTATGATTAGAAAAGGTAAAAAGATTAATAAGATGAGAGGTTCCAGATCTAATGGTGGAGGCTCTGTCAAAAGGAGAAGAGGAGCAGGTAACAAAGGTGGTAAAGGTAAAGCTGGAGCTGGAAAACACCACTGGTCCACTACCGTAATTGAAAACAGATATTACTTCGGTAAACATGGTTTCAAAAGACCTCAAAAAACTATCCACAAATCTTATCCTGTCAACTTAAACTTCTTGAATGATAAGGCTGAAGAGTTTGTAGAGCAAGGAATTGCAACTAAAGAGGACGATGTTATTGTAATTGATGTAACTGAATTAGGTTACAACAAAGTTTTAGCAACCGGATCTCTTGACATTCCTTTAGTAGTCAAATCTCCTGCATTCTCTGAAAGCGCAATTGAAAAAATAGAAGAAGCTGGCGGAGAAGCTGTAGAACTTTAGACCCACCTTTTACTGGCCTTCGGCCAGCAAAAGCTGGACCAAAATTCTTTTCACTAGTTTTGGAGTTTATGCTCTTTAACTAGTTTTTAATTTTTTATTTTTTATATATTTTTTAAATTTTATATTATTTTTAAATTTTCAATATTTTTTAAAATTTATATTGTATATTTTCCTGTCTGTTTTTTAATTTTTTAAAAATTTTTATTAAATAGTATTCTTTATTTTCAATTTTAAATTTTTACAATTTCATTAAAATTTAATATTAATTTAGTTAATTTTTGTATTATTTATCGAATAGTTTATATTATATAAAAATTATATTTATTATTAATCTAAAATATTATAATATTATATATAATATATAAGATGAAATTAGATGATTTTTAATCGCTAATTTGATCGCTCATGTGATTCATTCTAATATTTTGGATTTTAATTAAAAATTTATTAAACAAATTTAACAAATTATAAAAGATTTATTTAAATAGCAAAATTCAAAGTTGGAATTTAATTTATTCTTATTATATTAATTAAATCTGATTTGAATTAATAGATAATAATTAACGGGGAAAAAATGATTTTAGAGAATTTTAAGCCTATATTTAAGTTACTTCCTGAAGTCAAGACTCCTATTCATAGGCAAGACTTTAGTGAAAAGCTTAAATGGACAGCTATAGTTTTAGTTATATATTACTTTTTAACTCAAATTCCTTTATATGGTTTGAGTCCAGCTGCAGTTGACCAATTTGCCCAATTAAGAGCTGTTATGGCAGGTAGTTTTGGGTCAATACTTACTTTAGGTATCGGGCCTATTGTAACTGCATCCATTGTATTGCAACTGTTGGTTGGTGCAAAGATATTAAATTTAGACTTATCTCAACATGAACATAAGGCTATGTTTCAAAGTACTCAAAAATTATTAGCTATTTTATTCACAATATTCGAGGCAGCAGTTTTAGTGCTTACTGGAAGTTTAGTGCCTATTGACAATTCATTTTATGGCATTATGATTCTTCAATTGGTTATTGGAGCAATCTTAATCTTATATCTTGATGAAGTGGTATCCAAATGGGGATTCGGTAGTGGTGTAGGATTGTTCATTGCTGCAGGTGTAGCACAAACCATTATCACTGGAACATTTAACTTCTTGCCAGCTACTGCGGCATCCACTACTGCTTCAGGTATTCTTCCTGGATTTATCCAATCCATTATCGGAGGAGCTCCTAACTTCACTATATTGATTCCATTGATTGCAACAATCGTTGTATTCCTTATGGCTGTGTATGGTGAAAGTATGAGGATAGAAATTCCTATTTCTCATGGTCAAGTAAGAGGACACGGTAGAATCAGAGGATCTGTAGGTAAATATCCTTTGAAATTCATTTATGCAAGTAACATGCCGGTTATCTTAACAAGTGCGCTTCTTGTTAACATTTCACTTTTTGCTAGCGTATTCCAGAAACTCGGTTTCCCTATATTAGGCCAAGTTTCCGGTGGAAGACCAATCAGTGGGCTTGCATTATGGCTAACCACTCCAAATAGCTTAAGCGTATTGTTTACCAATCCATTGAGAGTAATTTTCTATGGTATTTTCTTCTTGGCTTGTTGTGTGCTTTTCTCATGGTTATGGGTAGAAATCAGCGGTTCCTTGAATGCGAAGGAAGTTTCAAAGCAACTTTATAACTCAGGTATACAGATTCCTGGTTTCAGAAGCAGTAAAAGACAACTTTATATGATTATGAAAAAGTATATTCCTGCTCTTACAATTCTCGGTGGTTTGTTTGTAGGTATATTGGCATTTATCGCTGACTTGACCGGTGCTCTTGGAGGAGGTACTGGTGTATTGCTTACAGTAGGTATCGTATACAAGCTTTATGAGGAAATTGCTCAAGAGCAACTTATGGAAATGCACCCAATGTTAAGAAAAGTATTTGAATAATTTTATTGAATATTTTGATTGAATATTGATGGAATATCTTGATAATTTATTTTGCAATGAATTATCTGATTATATTCAAATACATATTTAGATTAGAAGGATTTTGGAAATGATTAACCAATCATTCCCTTTATTTTTTCTTTTTGTGATTATTATTAGTTAATTTAAAAATTTAATTTTAATGTTTAATGTGAGAGGGATTTAAATGAAATTAGTAGTTTTAACTGGGATTCCAGGTTCTGGAAGTACAACTGTACTTAAAAAGACATTAGAAGAAGTTGATTATCTTCATTTGAACTATGGGGATATCATGACTGAAATCGCTGTAGAAAAAGGTCTTGTTGAAAATAGGGATGAGTTAAGAAAATTACCTGCAGACACTCAAAAGGAGATTCAAAAAGAAGCAGGTCTCAGAATTAAGGAAAAATCAGAATCTGAAAATGTGATTGTTGACACTCATTGTACTATTAGCACACCTGCTGGTTTCTTACCAGGTCTTCCTAAATGGGTATTGGAAGGATTAAATCCAGACACTTTCATTTTAGTTGAAGCTCATCCTGATGAGATCATGGTTAGAAGAATGAGTGATGAAACCAGACAAAGAGATGCTGAAAAGGCAAAGGATATTCAGTTACATCAAGAAATGAACAGAGCTGCAGCTATGGCTTATGCTACATTAACTGGAGCAACTGTAAAAATTATTAATAATCATGATAATCATTTGCCATCAACCGTTAGAAAAATGGTTGAACTTTTAAAATAATTAGGCATTATGATTGATTTAAAATGAGAATTTTTAATAATTAGAAGCATCTAATTATTTTAAATTTTTATTTTTAAATTTTTAATAATTTGAAATTTGCTTAATGCATGCTTTAAATTTTTAATAATTTGGAATTTGCTTAATGCATGCTTTAAATTTTTAATATTTAGGCATTTGCTTAATTCATCTTTAAATTATTAATATGATTTAGAATATGATTTATATTATCAATTATGCATTAAATTATTAATTTATAAATTTGTAAAGAATTTATAACTTAATAGTTTATTGTATTTTTAAAGAATTTATGAAATTATGAATATGGCATAATATTTCAATTATCCATTGTTTGAAATTTGTAAAGAAAATAAAATTATAATTTACTATTAAAAATTATTAAACATGTGAGGAATTAAATGGCGTATCAAGGTAGTTTTTTATTAGGTATTTCCTGGCTTCAACCAGTGTTTGATGCTATGAATGCTGTTCTTAATCCATTAGTTCAAATGGATCCTACCCCTAATAATCCTGTGCTTACTGTATTTGTGATATCATTTATCATATCTCTTTTAACAGTAACTGCTCAAAAGTTATTAGTGGACCAGGATAAGATGAATGAGATGCAAGCTAAATCAAAAGCCTTGCAAAAAGAGTTAAGAGAAGCTCAAGCTAGTGGAGACTCTAAACAAATGGCAAAGGTTCAAGCTAAACAAATGGATATGATGTCAGACCAATCTGAAATTATGAAAATGTCATTTAGACCAATGATTGTTACCATGATTCCAATCTTATTAATCTTTGCTTGGATGTGGCAATCTTCAATAAGAAACATTATTGTTGTATTTCCTCCAGCTGTTTATTATTGTACTTTAACTCCGATTTTCCACTCATTAGGGCAAATGATTTATGGTGGTAACATAACTACCATTCCATATGGAATCGGATGGTTATGGTGGTACTTCATTTGTACATTTGGAATGTCACAAATCATTAGGAAATTTATGGGATTCAAAAACGGTTTCTAAATTTTGAAAGATTTTAAGATTTGAAATTTATATTGAAATTTTCTTAACAGGAAATCTTAGCTGAAAAATTCATAAAAATTTTATTTTATTGAAATTTTATTAACTGGAATTTTAAGTGAAAAATTCATAAAAATTTCATTTTTTGGAGTGAAAAATTTAGCAAATCTTTTTCTTATTGTTTAATAAGAATAAAATTCTATTAAATTGAAAGTTTTCCATAACTATTCAATTTAATCAATCATAAAATTAATTTAATTATACTTAGTTGCTAGTACTTATTTAACTGACTTGTTGATGTATATAACTTTCTTAATATTCATCAATCTGAGTTATTTTTAGATATTTTTTCTAAAATTATTTTCTAGTTTCAATTAAAAAATTAAAATTTATAAAAATTTGAATTAAAATCATAATCCCAAAAAGTACGATATATGTAATACTAAATTTTGGTGAATTTTTAATGATTGGCATGTTAAGTGGGAATTGCCTACTTAATTTGGGTTGTTGGAAATTGCCAGGATTTTAAAATTTAATTTCTATAATTTTCTTATAGGATTAGACTTGAAAGTATAGATCTTTTAATGAGTTTAATTCTTTAAAGAAAAAGTATAGAAAACAGTAAAGTATATATTAGTTAAATATCATATTAGATAGTGTTAATCATTTAACTAAATGAATTTATTTATTTGAATTCATTCTAATTTTATGATACTTTTTTCATGATATTTTTCAAAATATCTTTTATTCAAAACTTGTATTTCAAGATTTAAGATATTTTAATATTATTATGTATTTTACTTCAAATCTACAGATTGAGACAATTTGATATTTTAGTATTTGATAATGGCTTTATACTATTATAGCTTGTTAAAAATAAAAGATTTGTAGATATTTTTAAAAAAACAAATTAGGTGAGAACATGCCTGCAAATAGATTTAGATCAAGATCATATAAAAGAGTAAACAAAAAAACTCCTGGTGGAGTTAATGTTTTAAGATATAAAAAGAAAAAACCATCTAAGCATGTATGTGCTGAATGTGGTGCTGTATTACATGGTGTTCCAAGAGGACGTCCTTATGAGATTAGCAAATTAGCAAAATCTCAAAAAAGACCTAACCGTCCATTTGGCGGATACTTATGTCCAAAATGTGCTCGTAAACATTTCAAAGATGAGGCAAGAAAATAATGATAATAACAATCGGTGGGACAGCAGGTAGTGGAACTACAACTGCTGCAAAGGTATTATCTGAAAAATTAGGGATTCCATTCGTTTCTGCTGGTGCAATATTCAGAGAGATGGCTGCAGAGAGGGGAATGACTCCAGTTGAATTCGGCAAATTTGCTGAAAATAATACTGACATCGATAAAGAGATTGATAATAGACAGGCTAAACTTGCGCGTGAAGCTCAAGATCTTATTGTTGAAGGAAGACTTTCTGCATATTTCATTGATGCGGATTTGAAAGTTTGCTTCACTGCTCCTTTAGAAGTTAGAGCTAAAAGGGTATGTGAAAGGGAAAACAAATCAATTGAGCTTGCAAAAGAGGAAATTCTTTCCCGTGAAGAAAGTGAAGCTTTAAGATACATGGATATTCATGATATAGATATTAGAAATATGGATATTTATGATTTGATTATAAATACTGACAGCTTTAACCCTGACAGTATTGCGGAAATTATTTTAACAACATTAAAGGTGATATAATGGCAGCTATAGAAGTTGGTAGAAAATGTATTAAAACTGCTGGAAGAGAAGCAGGTAAAGAATGTGAAATTGTTGCAATCATTGATGAAAACTTCGTAGAAGTAAAAGGAGACGAAGTAAAAAACAGACGTTGTAACATTAACCATTTAGAACCTATCATGGAATAAGTTTGTTATTCCATAAATTCTAAATTCTAGTTAGTTAACATTTTACTTTTTTAACTTTTTATATATTAAATCAAAGCACATTTTTGTGTATTAGATAGGAATTCATCATCCAAACTTTTAAAAAAAGTTTGATTAAAATCTTTTTCAAGGTTTTTTGTGATGAGTTCTAAATTTTTTCTTTTTTTAAATTACTTTTAATTATTTTTTAAATTAATATTTTAAATTTTTTTCAATATTTTTTAAATTAATATTTTAAATTTTTTTTAATATTTTTTAAAATTTTATTTTTTTTTTTTAATTAGTTTCTTTTATTATCATTGCACTGTTAATTTTATCTTTTTTTAAATTTTTATCTTTTTTATATATGGTTATTTTTATAAATTATTAAATTAAAATTAATATTATAAAATATTATTAACCTAAATTTAGCTTAAATTAATTTAAATTTATTAACTTGTTTTGAGGAATATTATGTCAAGAAGGTTTGCAGTTATAGACACAGAAACAAATTGGAAAGATGAAGTCATGTCCATAGGTGTTTTAATTGCAAAATCCAAGAATTTTGAAAGAACTGATTCTCGTTATTACATCTTACCTAGAGCTGAAAAGATAGGTGGTATGTATTCAAATTCAATGAGATTGACAAAACATGAAATCCTTATAAAACATAGGCCAGATGCTATTGATGAGTTAAAGGATTTGCTTAATTCAAATGGTGTTAAGGATCTGCTTGCTTACAATGCTTCTTTTGACAAACGCCATTTGCCTGAACTTCATGACGGATTTTCTTGGAGAGACATAATGAAGGTTGCAGCTTATAAACAGCATAATCCACATATTCCAAATCACATGCCTTGTTGTGGAACTGGTAGATTAAGAAGAGGTTATGGTGTTGAGCAAATGCTTCGCATTTTGGGAAAAAAGGATTATAGTGAAACTCATAATGCAATTGTAGATGCAAGAGATGAGCTAATGATTATGAAAAAATTAGGATATGATATAGATTACTATCCTGAAATTTAGCAGGCTAAATTGAATAGGAATTTAGTAAATATTGTCATAAGGAACTCTTTTTAAAAAATAAAAAATAGGCTATATAATAAAAAATAGCTAATAAATTTGAATAATGGATAAAAATTAAAAAAAATTGGGGTTTGTTGAAAACCTAAAATTTTGATACAGAAATTAATGTAAAATAATCTTTAAATCTGTTGAAATTTAAAATAATTAGCAAAAAATTATTTTTGCTTCGTAATATAATTTTTAAAGGTTTTAATTAGAAAAACAAGCAATAGTAAAATATATTTACTAAAAAGGGGAATAAATATTATTATGAAAGCAAAAAAATTCATTTCCCGTGCTTACTTTTGTAATTCATTACAATCAAATCTTTCGGAATTCGGATCTGAAAATCCGACCGAAAAATGTATCAAAAGACTGATGAAAGACGCTAAAAGCGAATTTAACAAGAATCACGTCGAGCTTTTCGTGATTTACACATACGAATATGCTCAAATCATGCTAAAAGACTATTCAAGCAAATTCTCAAAGCGAACTTTCACAAACACCGCTAAATTCACAATTTTAGCACTGAAAAATTACTTAAATTTTACATACCGTAAGATTTGCGATTTATTGGATTTATCAAGCGAAATCCGTAAGATTTTAAAGATTTCCAAAGTGCCTCATTACAGCACTTTGCAAAAGTTTTTTAAAAACTTGCCAACTAAAATTTTGCATAACTTTAACGATTATATCGTTAATATTTTTGTAAATAAATGAGAAATAATTGCTCTTGATGGCTCTGGATTCACCAGTGACCATGCAGACAAATATTATGCGATAATTCGCAAGAAAGAACGGAAAAGCTACATCAAAATGCCATATTGCAATTGATGTAGAGAGTCGTTTGATTCTCCATTTTCAGACCCAAAGAGGACCAAGGCACGACACAAAATTTGCAGATGCCAGTTTAAGGAAAATGAAACGATTCAAATCACATTATATCGTCTGTGATAAGGCATATGATACAGAAAACATCAGAACAATCATTAATGAAGAAATAAATGCTTTTTACATAATTCCAAACAAAACCAACTTTAAAACAGGTTTTTTTAGAAAACGAAGCAGATACGTTTTCAGAAAACTAATCTATAACCGACGGAACAATGTTGAAAGTGTCTTTAGCTTTAATTATATCCGTTTCATCTGTTTCGTGAAATCTAGTTTAATTAACTTGATTAAACAGCACTTTTGAAAGATGTTGTGAAATCATCATATATGCAAACTTGAATTTACTGATTACCAGATGAATGGAATCAGCTTATTCGTATTTTCCCTGTATTTCCTGTACTCTTCACCGAAGTCCTGTTCAAGACGCTTCTCCTCGCTGTTAACCTGAATCATCATGACTGCAAAATAAAATATAAACACTAAAATTGCTTTCCATGACATAAAACAGATGATGAGCCCAATATAAAAGATAAACACCCCCAGCAGCATTGGATTGCGGCATATCCTGTATGGTCCATCCTTCATAAGAGTGTTAGTTCGTGGAGCAACTTCATGGTTAAATGCATCCAGAGGATTGCCATTTCCTTCATTTTTCATGTATACAATCGACCATATGCTCAGACTTATTCCTATCATTGCCATAACTATGAGACACATGATCTGCATAGAACTTGGCTCAATATCTCCAGATATCTTCCACATCAGCAATGGAATCAGTATCATAAACAACACAAATCCTATAAAATATCCCGCAATGTTTCTGGCATTCTTCAATGTCTAACCTCCTTCCTTTTCAAATTAATCCATCTTTTAACTCCTATTAATTTTTATTTTTTACTATGAAAAAACATAGCCCATTAATAAAAAAAAATATATTTATAAAAAACCATTAATAAAACTTTGGAATAACTGTTTTAACTCCATTTATGTATTTAACATATGTATCTATACCATATACTTCTTTTATAGTGCTAACATTAACAGTATCTTCACCACCATAACTAAAAACCTTCCCCTCTTTTAGCATGATAAATTTATTAGAATATCTTAGTGCCAAATTTATATCATGCAAGACAATTATAGGAGTTATTTTTTTATCCTCTGCTACTGTTTTGAGTAAATTCATTACATCATATTGATTTTTTAAATCCAAATCACTTGTAGGTTCATCAAGAAGAAGAATTTCAGGGTCTTGAACGAGTGCACGGGCTAAAACGACTTTTTGTAACTCCCCACCGCTAAGTTCATTAATATATCTTAATGCATAGGATTTTATGCCTAATAAATCCATTATGTTTTTTGTTATTTCAATGTCTTTTTCTGATATATTCCATGTCATATATGGTCGTCTGCCTAATAAAATGGCATCAAAAACAGTTGACCTTTCAACTGAAAATTTTTGAGGCACATAAGCAATTTTCTGTGCTATTTTAACATTTTCAATATTTTGAATATCTTCCTCATTTAACAAAATAGACCCCTTTTCATAAATTAATACTTTATTTATACATTTTAAAAGTGTAGATTTCCCAGATCCATTTTTTCCTAGAATTGAAACAAAATCTCCTGCTTCAACAGTAAAAGTTATTCCTTTTAATATCTTCCTATCTTTATAAGAAAACTCCATATTATTAATTGATAAAAGCATAAAATCACTTACCTCATTTTTATAATTATATACAAAAACATGGGTGCTCCCATAAATGCAGTTATTATACCTACAGGCAAAATAATTGGTGAAATAATTAATCTGGAAAATGAGTCTGAAATTAATAAAATTAAAGCCCCTAATAATCCTGATGATGGAATTAAAAATCTGTGATCATTGCCAAGAATTCTTCTCATAATATGAGGAGCTATTAATCCAACAAAACCAATAACCCCTAAAAAAGCAACAGTCAATGCAGATGTAAAGGAAGCCAATAACAAACCAATTAATCGGATTTTCTCAGTATTAATCCCCAAACTTTTAGCAGTAATCTCTCCAGCAGAAAGACTATTATAATCCCAAGAATGATAAATAAAATAGATTAGAATAGGAATGAGTATTATTACCATAATCCAAAAATCATTCCAACCCGCTCTACTAACATCCCCAAATGTCCAAAATATAGTGGCAGCCACTTGGGTATCACTAGCAAAATACTGTAAAAACATAGTCCCTGCTGAAAATAATGCACTCATTGCAACTCCCGCAAGTATCATTACTTCAGGAGATAAATTATGAATTTTAGAAATTATAATTATTGCAACAACACCAATTAAAGCCCCTAAAAAAGCAAAAAAGACTGTTAAATAAGGATTATTTAATATTACAGCATCTGCTTGAGAACTATACAATGTTCCTGCACCTAAAATAATTATAGAGAATGAAGCTCCAAAAGCGGCACCCTGTGAAATACCCATTGTATAAGGGCTTGCTAAAGGGTTTCGAAGCACACATTGTAATATTGTACCCTCAACACCCATAAAAATTCCTGCAACAATTGCTACAACAATTCTTGATATTCTGATATTCCAAATAATTGAGGAATCCTTTGTATCAAAAAAAATAGATGCCACTATCTCTTTAAAACTTAAATCAGTAGCACCGACTTTTATTGAAAATAAAGATACAATCAGTAACAATATGAATAGAATCAAAATGATTATAAATTTTCTATTTATATATTCCTGGTATGAATTAGCATTAAATTTCAACTATCTCACTTTTTTAGCAATAATTATTTTGTCTTCAGCCATTGTTCCAAAAGAAACATTATGATGATTAATCGGGAAGATATCTAAAATATCAAACCCAAGATCTTCTAAATTTTTTAAATAGGAATCATAAGATAGATCATTCTTAAATGTATACCTTATTTTGCCTTTATTCGATTTATCAAAGTTTGTAAAATTCCATTCTAAATTATTCAAAATATCATCTAAATTTAACTCATTCTTAGTTGGAAAATATTGCTTATTTATAAAAAGTCCATTCATATTTAATGCAGCATATATTTTTTCTGCAATTTTTGCATTTTTTCCACCAGGATTATATGAAGAAAATATTATGTCATACATCCCCTTTAAATCATCTTCATAGAAATTCCCAGGAATCAAAGTTATATCTGAATTGTATTTATCACAAAAATTTTTAGTTTCAGATAATACATTTGGAAAGTCAAACACAAATGCTTTTAAATTGGGATTTAATTTTTTAAATCCAATAGCATATAAACCATGGCCGCCTCCAATATCTAATAATGTTTTAGAATCTTTAAATTCATCATATTTTTTAATTATATTTAAAGTTTCTTGTAGTTCTCCAGAGACTGCATCCTCAGCCATTGCTTTAATGATAAACTTGAAAAAATTTTCATCTTGTTTTATTTCTTTAGAATGCAGAATATTTTCTAAATCATTCCAATATGCTAAAGGTTGATTTAACGATTTTATCATATTTTTTCTTTGAAAATGAGAATCTGAGTTTAAAAAAATACTAGAAATCTCATTATTCTTGTAATTTCCATTATTTTCCTCAATTAACCCTAATTTCACTAAAGATTCTAAGATATAATAAATTATATCATAATCTATTGCAAATTTTTTAGAAAGATCTGAGCAAGAGTGTTCTATTTCTAAAAGATCAAATAACCCCATATTTACTGATGCTTTTATAATATTAAATACTTTAATTCCTTTTGTTGCAAAATATAAAATTTTTTCAAGTTCAATAGCTGAAATTGAAGGTTCTTCCATAATATCCATAAGTATCATCCAATTTAAGTTAAGTATATGTTTCTTCAAATGCATTATAATGAGATATTATACTTTTTGAAGCGTTTCCACCATTATCTCCATTAAATTTAATAAATATCTCCTCAGTTTTTTTATTTAGATCAACATCATTAAATTCCTCAGGATATAAAATTTTACCTATGTAATAAGAATTTGCATACATTTCTTCTTTATTATAACTATATAAACAGTAAGTTAATAAAGTGTAAACTCTTTTATTCTTTATAGCACTTATATTCTTATAATCAGGATTTTTAGAAATATCCTCTTTAATAACTTGATTACTTGCACCTTCTATAAAAATATAATCCGGATTCCATTTAAGTAATTGTTCTTTATCTATTTGAATCGCATGTAGAGTTGCATTATCCCCCCCAACTCCACTTGCAACATTAGCAGCATTTACATGTATGAAAGAAGGGTAATAAGGATTAGTGGAGGTTATGCCATGAACACCATAAAATGCTTGCCCTGCTACATATACTTTTTCATCTTTATTAGCATTATTTGTTCTTTCTTCTAGATCCTTTTCAATTTCATCCATATAATCAATTAATTCTTTAGCTCTGTCTTCCTTATCTAAAACTTTCCCCATCATAGTTAATGATTTTTTATATTTTTCCATCTGCTCTTCTGTTCCAACAGATCCAACATATGTAACAATTGTAGGAATACCTGTTTTAGTTTGAATCAAGTTAGCTTGTTCAGGAGTTCCTGCAAATATAACATCTGGTTTAAGACTTGATATCTTTTCATAATCAACTGTATCTGTTTTTGCATTACCTATTATTGGTAACTTCATTAAATTCTCATTAGATTTCATATATGGCAATTCATTACCCCAAGCCCCTTGAGAATTAGATTCTATCTGTTCAATTCCTACAATTTTATCTTCAGCATTAAGATAAACAATCTCTCTAGCACTACATCCTACACCTACAACTTTTTCCACATTTGCTGGAACATTAACTGTTCTTCCAGCCATGTCTTCTATGGACATTATCCCACTTGAATTTTCATTTAAGTCATTATTATAAATAAATGGTATGGTTACAATTATCGCAACGACAACCACTATGCTAAAATATATTTTTTTATCCATTTCAACACCTCCAAAATAATAAAGTTAAAAATATTACTAATTAACTAAAAACAATAAATTAGTAATACTAAAGTTAATTTTAGTAATACTTTAATATTTAATTTGTACTTAATCTTTTTATATAAAACTAACTAATGAACGAATATATAAAAAATAGATGAATACTAATAATTTTCTGAACAATTATTTATTTAAACCAAATAATATGAACATAAAAATTATAAAAGAATTATTTTAAAATAATAAAAAAAAATAATTGTAAAAAATATTTATTTTTTAAAAAAAATATGAACAATAACAAGTTAATTAAATATTGCAGAAATATTTGCATTTTATATTTGATGAATTATCTGTATTTTATGTTTTGGCAAATCTTAAGATATTTAATTAAACATTAGGAAATATAACTAGGGCTTTATTTATTGGAGTGATATTTGAGACATTAATAAACCCAATATAATTGATAATATCATTAGAAATTCAAGAGGTTCCTTGAAAGATTCAAAGTGTTTACTTATATTCTTTTCTATTATAATCAAAAAACTTTGAATAATCAATTATGACTTGAGCATTTAATGGTATTCCAAGCTTGTATGCGAAAATAAATCCCTATTTGAAAAATTATTAGAAACATTATACAATTTAAGGAATTCTTCAACTAAATCTGCCCTTTCATATTTCAGTACACTGAAGAGCAATGCATCGGAGAATATGATTGGAATGAGCTGTTTGGATGTGCTTTTTTAAGTTTCAAAATGGTTTTAAATGCTTCATCAAATTTTTCATTCCTTGACAAAAATCTATCCAAACCATAATAAAATAGGAAAACGTAACTTATATCAAAATAATTATAGTTATGCAATTATTAAATTTATATGCTAAATGTCATATTAATCATTAAATTATTGGATGGATATTTTAATAATTTATGAAAAGAAAAAATTGTTTTATTAAAAATAAACTTATTTTGAGGGTATGTATGTTCTATTTGTCATAACTTGAAAACATTTAATTGCAAAGATATATATAGTACATAAAACATACTTTATTAAAAATCAATTAAATTTTAATTATTTGATTGATTTTTATGTTTTATTTGATAAATTTTAAATTATATTTAACTTTTGGGAAAAATATGGAAAATCAAATTTTCCATTAACTTGTTTAGTGATGGATAAAATTTTATGTGTTTTTAAAGAAACATGAGAATTTTACCAAAAAACTATAAATCCCAATTAAATGGTTAAAAATTAAAGTTTAATAAAATTTATTAAATAAGGAGGCATAGTTATGAAATTCAAATACTTGGCAATATACTTTGTTCTATTATGTTGTGTCATTGGAACTGCAAGTGCAGTAGATAATGCATCAATAGATGCATTAGATGATACTGTTGATGATGCTTTAATTGTAGATACATTAATTGATGACGCAAGTGACTTTACTGCAGCAGAAGAAACGCATGTTGATACTGCTTATGATGATACCGCAACAGAAGGAATAAATGAGGAATTATCAATTGAAAAAGAAAAAAATGATGTTGAATTAAGCTGCAATAGGTCCAATTGGAATCCTGATCCAGGTATAGGAATATCTGTCAAAGCAGATAATTGGAATCTATTAAAAACTTATTCTGAATTAACTGGTGTAGATTGCCATATAGCTTTAAACGGTACTAGCTATATTCCAACTAGTCAGATAAATTTCAGAAACAGTGCTACTATAATTGGTACTGAAAACAGTTATATTACAGGCACTTTTAATGATGTTCCTTTTTTAAATACCAACAATGATTTAACAATCACTTTCAGAAATGTTAAGTTTAGGGACATGAATGTGGAAAATCTTCTTGAGTTAGCAGGCACAAATGTGTTTGAAAATTGTAGTTTTTACAATATCACAGCAGCTACTGGCCATAATGCTGTGATTTATAATACTTATGGCAATATGAGTCTTATTGGCTGCAATATCACTAATTCTTCTGCAGGTTATGGGGTGGTAAGTAATTATAATTCTGCAACAGTTACTGATGTTTTGATGAATGTGGATAGCTGTAAATTTATTAACAACTCTGCTAGTGTTGAACCTGGTGCAATAAATAACTGTGGAATCCTATTTGTAAATGATTCCGAATTCATCAATAATACTGCTGCATGGTGGGCAGGTGCAATACACACTCATTATAATGCACAAACCACAATAAACAATTCTAATTTCACTGGCAATGTTGCTGGTTGGAATGGTGGAGCATTATATACTTATAGTTCATTAAAAATATATAATACTAATTTCAGAAGAAACAAATGTTATACAGATACCGGTGGTGGAGCTATTGGTGCTTCTAGATGGTGGTCTGGAAATTATGATATTATTATAGAAAACTGTACTTTTGAAAAAAATGAGAATTGTCATTCTAGTGGTTATGGTGGTGCAATTACTGCAATGAATAGTGGATCATTAGATGTTCACAATTCTACTTTCATTAATAACACTGCAACTAATGGCCAAGCAATTTCTGCATATAGTAAGGAGTTTGAGAATATTTCCGCAGGAATTCCTAACTTAAAAATATACGGCAACAATTTCTACAATCACACTTTAACAACATCTGATACTGTGGAAATCAGTGGAAATTACAGTTTTGAAAACAACACATTTACTAATTGCCATCAGACTAATTTAGGAACAAATAATGTATTTATTGATCCCGTACTCTTGACTAATTCGAATGGTTTGATTCTTCAAGAAGGCAATATGAGATCCTCTAAAAATAGTCTTACTTCAAGTGTTCTAAAAGATTCTAACATGCATGATATAATTTATGTAAATGAAAGTTGTGATAATAATCCACTTCTTCCAAATATTGATGGGCAAAGTTGGGAAACCGCATTCGGAACTTCTTATTTGGCATTTCCTTTAGCATATAGTTATATAAATAATAATGGGATTATTTACTTAGCTGATGGTAATTATGGGGATAAAAATGTTGATAATAGGGCAAAAAATGTTACTTTTATAGGTCAAAGTAAAGATGTTATTTTTAATTCTCTTACAACTATTGGAACTGGTAATAGTGATATGAGTGCAACAGCAACATTCATTAATTTAACCGTTTATTATGCAGATTTATTTTTAAATTCAAATTTCATTAATTGTACATTTGTTAATTCCCATATTGATATTGCGGAGGGCATAGCTCAAATTGAGCATTTGGATGAGAAACCTTACGGTGTTACTCATAATATTACTTTTAATAATTGTGAATTTAAAGATTATAATATTGAAAGTTCAATATTCACTGTTTATAAATATGGCAGAGTTGTTTTGACTAATTGCACTTTTGATAATATTATTGCTAATTCCATTGTTGCTAGAAGCGGAGACTTCATTGATCAAGATGAAATTTGCTTATATGATTGTAAATTTACCAACTGTAACATTAAAGGTGTATTAGACATTCCGGGAGATATTGAAATTTTAGAATTTTGTGCTATAGAGAATTGTGATTATGACTTTGATGCTACCACTGACATTGCTATGGTGGATGAATACGCTCACAATTACTTAAACGCTACCAAGCTTAAAGTTGTTGCTGTGGACAGTATTGTTGACATTAGCTCTTCTGAAAAGGGTGTTGTTGTTGTCACTTTAACTGATAACAGTACTTCTCCTATAGCTAGCGCTACTTTTAAATTCAGTGTTAATGGTGGAAATGAACAAACTGGGGTAACCGGTGATGATGGTAAATTCACTATCACTGGTTTGACTGGTGAAGTTATTGTTGAAGTAACTTATGATGGAAACGAATCATTCAATCCTATCAGTGGCAATAAATTCTTCAATTTCACTGAGGAGCATGCAACCAATGACACAACTGGCACTAATGAGTCTAACAGCACTCCAGTTCCTCCTGCTAAGGTTGCCACAAAACTCACTGCTCATAAGGTGACTGCTACTTACAATGTCGCTGAAAAATTAGTAATTACCCTTACTGACAAAAATGGCAAATTTTTGGTTAATAAGAAGGTCACTGTTAAAGTCGGATCCATTAGCAAGACATTGACCACTAACTCTAAAGGTCAAGTGCGCCTTAATGTTGCTAGATTGCTTCCTAAAACCTACACTGCAAGCATTAAGTTTGCAGGTGACAGCATTTATGCCGCTTCCAGTGCAAGTCCTAAAGTAGTGGTAAGCAAAGCAAAACCTAAGATTGCCGCTAAGGCAAAAACCTTCAAGGTCAAAGCCAAGACCAAAAAGTTCACTGCAAGCTTGAAAAACAACAAAGGAAAAGCATTGAAAAAGGTTAAACTCACACTTAAAGTTGGTAAGAAAACCTACAAAGCAACCACTAACAGCAAAGGTGTTGCAACCTTTAAAG
>SUTG01000028.1 GCA_015063035.1 Methanobrevibacter olleyae | reverse complement strand
AAAAATATAAATATTATTAATTTTTTATATTGTTTAAATACCTTTGGAGAAAAAATAGAAAAAGATATTGATAATGAATAGCTAAAAAAAGAGAAAAAATAAATTAAAGAACCAGATGAAAAAAGATAAGGAAATAAATTAAATAAGAAGATAAGAAAAGAAAAATAAATTAAAAAACAAGATAAAAATAAAGAGAAAGGAGTTAAATTTAACTCCTAAAATAAAATTTTAATTTTTTCTAATAGCTATTGAAAACAATGCAAATATTGATAAAATAGCTAAAGCAAATGGATTTCCTGTCTTTTTCTTATGAATATCTATAGGCTTTTTAGAATTATTCTTATGATTTGCATGGGATTTAAAATCTAAATTCTTATCCAAACCTTTATCATCATTTCCAAAAAGACCATCTGGGAAATAATCGTCCCATGGGAACCCATCGTAATACTCATCTTCGTCATTTGGATTGTTTTCCGGATTGTCTGTGCCTTCAGGATTTCCTTCATCATTAGGATCGTCAGGATAATCTGGATTATCAGGATTATCCTCACTGCTTTCATTTAAGATCACATCAACGCTTGCAGAATCAAAGTTATTTGATTGATTCAAATCAGTAGTTGAAGAGTTTGCGCTAACGCTATTTACAACTGTTCCCTCTTCCAATGCTTTAGATGAAATGACCAATAAAGCGGATTCATTATTTTCCAAGTCACCGACTTTCCAGATTAGCTCAGCGATATTTCCATCATCATCTGCAATGGTTTCCAATTCCCCTTTAGTCAACTCATATATGATAAATTCCAAGCTTTCAGGAAAACTGCCATTCACAATCACTTCACATGCATTATCAGGTCCATTATTGGTGACATTGATTATCCAATTAACAAGTTCATCCACGTAAACAGGATTCTTATCAGACACCTTTGATACAGATAAGTCACATATTGGAAGAATTTCCAATGTATCCTCATCATGATTGTTTTCCTTATTTGCTTCATAAGTGCTTGTCTCGACATCGGCAAGAACTGTAATGTTATCATTGGATTTGTTGGCTTTAGTGGTGATAATCAATGAAATCTCATCTCCAGTTTCTAAATCACCAATAATCCATTCATAGTCATCCAAATCAAAAGAGTCATCAGAAGAATTCAAAACAATCAATCCTAAAGACTCCAAATCAGATAAAGAAACTGATACATTAGATGCATCATCCGGACCATCATTGGAAACGACAATTACCCAATCCACAATATCTCCATAATTGACTGTATCATTAGAGACCTCAATATTGATTATCAAGTCACATACTGGATTGATTATCAGGGAGTCATTATCAATATTGTTTTCATAATCAGACTCTAAAGTGCTTGTTTCCACATTAGCGATTACGGTTATTGTATCATCAGATTTATTGACTCTTGTTGTGATAATCAATGAAACATTTTCTCCACTATCAAGATTACCTATAATCCACTCATAGTTATCCAAATCAAATGAATCATCAGAAGAATTCAAAACAATCAAATCCAATGATTCCAAATCAGACAAGGAAAGGGTGACCTCAACCGCATCATCCGGACCATCATTGGAAACGACAACAATCCAATCCACAATATCATCCTTATTTACAGGATTCTCAGATACACTCACTTTAGTTATCAAATCACATATAGGCAAAGCATCAACACTATCTGAATCATGATTATTGGATTCAATAGGATCATATGTATCTGCGCTTACATTTGCATTAAGGATTAAAGGCTTATCTGAGGAATTCACTTTAGTTGAAATAACAAAACTGATTTCATCTCCAACAAACAAGTTTGGAATTTCCAATTTATTCTCATCAGGATTGAATGTATCACTTGAACTGTTTAAATAAATCAATTCACCATCCAAGTAATCCAACAGGACAACCACTTTGCTTGCATTGTTTGGCCCATTGTTTACAATGCTTATAGTCCAATTTACAATATCATCAAGCTTTACAATCTCATCAGATGCATTGACTGTAATGGCCAAATCTGCCATGAGAACTCTAATGGTCTTATTGTCAAGGTTATTTGTAAGATTTGAATCATCTTCAATAGAGGACACATTTACAGGATAGTCAATAATTCCAGTTTTATTGGTTTGAACATTAATGATTAAAGTTTGGTTTTCACCTACATCTAAATTTCCAATATCCCATATTCCCTCTTCAAAATCATATGTGCCGACTGAAGGAACAGATGACAAATAAATCAATCCATCAGGAATGAATGCACTCACAGTTACTCCAGTTGCATTGTTCAGACCATTGTTCTTGACTTTAATAGTGAATTTAACTGTTTTGTTGAAATCTATATTCACTCTGCTTGACCCGATGTCAATAGCTACATCTACAATAGGAATGATCTCAAACTCATTTGTTTCATCTATTTCCTTATAGTAATCATCTTCTAAATGTTCTGCGTAGAGATGATACTTTCCAGGATTTAATGGATTGTCAATATAATCGCTGATATTGAAATTTATATCACCGAGAATGCCGGTTGTGAATGTTTCATTCAAGATAATCTCATTATCTGAAATCATTTCAGAAACCTCATCAGAAGAAGACAATAAACCTGTTTTTCCACTGCCTGGAATCTCTCTATAGATAATTACATTAACCAATTGATTGTCCTCTCTATCATCCTGGTACAATAGACTGCCGTTCATGCTGTTTTCTGCCCCATCAACAGGGTGTATCTCATCATTTCCTGTTATCTTTTGACCTTTTGAGGATATATAGCTTACATTATAGAAGTATATTTCATCCATAGATGCGGTATTATAGATTGCATTTGCAATATTATTGCCTCCAATCAAAGTCAAATTAATTAAAATGTCGCTTTCATTGAAATAGCTGATAGCAGGGTTTACATAGGAATCCAAAATATATGACCAAGCTTGATTCTTATCAAAATTGGTATTGGATAATGTCATTTCAGATCCATCTGTGTAAATGGCTGAACCGTTACGTGCAGTATTGAATATGAAATTGGATGAATCAACAGTGTTGTTATCCCCTTTAATGTAAATAGCTCCACCTAATCCACTAAGGATATCAGACTTATTTGGAATTGCAGAGTTATTTGAAAGATCAGAAGATATTATATGGGCATTGGAACCTTCAATATAGATTGCCCCTCCCTTATTGCTGACATTGTTAAAGCTTAGGTTGTTCAATATTAGATTGCTGTTTGAGCCTTTAATGTAAATTGCAGCACCATTTTCACCGGAATTGTTTATGAAATTGCTGTCATAAACATATGTGTTAGGCCCTTTAATGTATACAGAACCATTTACCAATTTATGATTTGTGAAGTTTGAGCTGAAAATGTTTGAATTTGATCCGACTACATAGATAGCAGCCCCATAGCTTGCTCTGTTTGCATCAAAGCTTGAGTTTAAAACTGTAACATCAGTTCCATTGATCAATATTCCAGCACCAATGTTTTTAGCGAAATTCTCATTGAAAGTGGAATTGACAATTATTGCCTCATTTCCCATAATAAACAATGCGCCACCATCAGTGCCAGTAGCCTTATTTTCATTGAATATAGAGTTTATAACCTTTACATTGTTCCCTTTAACTTGAATCGCACCACCCATAGGAGCAGTGTTGTTTTCAAAAATGCATGAATTGATATTCACACTAATATTGTTTATTTCAAAACCAGTACTTATTGCACCTCCATAAATTCCAGCACTATTATTGATGAAAATACAATCCACTATCTCACCATCTGAATGCAATGTGGTAGCTCCTCCCACCCTATTGCAATAATTATTGATGAAAGTGGAATTTAAAACATTTATTCCGGGACGGAAGCAGAATGCACCTGCATGAGTGGTTTCATTGTCAGAAATGGCTGAATTGTTGATGAATAGACAATTTTCCACAGTTCCTACATTAATCATTGTTTCCGAAACCCCAACTTGCAATGCTCCGCCACAAGCCTGTATACTCTCATTGTTTCTAACAGTGTTATTAATGAATGTGCAATTCCTAACTGTTACATTATTCGCAGCTATGGCCGCATTGCAATATTTCCAGGAAAAGCCGTTATAGAAGTTAGAGTTTTCCAACAGGAAATTTGTAGTGTTGGGGTAAACATAAATATGTGCACAGAATGTGCTTGCATTATTATGATTGAAATTGCAATTGCTGATTTGACCATTGCCTTCCAAATAGTATACTGCCTTATCATTTGAATTTATGAAATCACAATTGATTAATTTTACATTAGGGGATGTGATTTTGAATATTCCAGATAATTTTTTTGCATCTAAAGTTGCTCGGACAGTTCCGGAACCACCTACTATGGTAAGAGACTTATTAACTAGAATAGCTGTTCCATTTCCAGAATATGTCTTTCCATTTAAATTGATGGTATCACCTGATTTTGCACTGTTTATTGAACTTTGAATGCTGCTGAATGTATTTCCACTAGGGCTGATACTAGATTTTAGAGAACTCTCATCTGAATTAATAGAACTTAAATTTGGACTGTAATCTCCATTCAAGTTAGATAATCCATTCATAGATTCTACACAATCTTCATCCTCATTGCTATTTACAATATTCTCACTTATATCTTCATTTAAATTTGTAAAAGAAGATTCAGACTGTGAATCGCTTACAACTGAATTTAGACTTGAATCATCCAAATCAGTTGCACTAACAGTTGAAAATGTTAAAAATACACAGAGAATCATACAAATTAAACATATAATTTTTAATTTCAATGTACATAACACCTCATAAAATTTAGAAGAAAAACAAATCCTATAAAATCCCCAACAATAAAAATCTTAAAAATCACTGAAATTAAAAAAATATTGAAAGAGGATTTTTAGAAAATATTTCTCTTCAAGGATATTTAGTTAGTCATCATTTATAAATTAAACAGTTTTTTAAGCTTTAAAAGTGATTTAAAAGTAAAAAATTAATTTAATATTAAAATAAGATTATAATTAAAGAGTAATTTATGAAATAATTATTATTTAATAGTTATATTGAAATTTATTAAATAAGATCAATTATTTAATTAATTTGTAATTAAAATAAGTCAGCAAAAAAATTAATGATTGGAAAATTAGAAAAAATTAGAAAAATATAAAAAAATAAAGAAGTTTAAAATTAGAAAAAATAATTAAAAAATGCAAAAAGACTGAAATTAGAAAAAATAATTAAAAAATGTGAAAAAGACCGAAATTAAAAAAAAATAATTAAAAAAAGTTTTAAGAAATATTTATTTTAAAAACAATTAATAAGGAGATCCCTTATCTTTGATATTGTCTCTAATCCTTTTATGTTGGGCTCTGGAAAGCCCATCCTTTTGGGTTGAATTTCTTAAGTCTTCTATGATTTTATTTGTAGGAGTTAAAACAGGACAATTCTCAGTGCACATTCCACACAAGGTACACATGTACAAACCTGAATCAACAGAACCTTGATTGTCCTTAAGGTATTTGCTCATTGCAACACCACGGCCACCTAAATAGCTGTGATAACCGAATTCATTACCTACAACATTATAAACAGGGCAATTTACAATGCAATTTCCACATCCAATGCACCAAAGGCATTCCTTAATAGCATCCTTTCTGCCATTATCAAGTAAAATAACCGCTACTTTTTCAGCACCATACATGTTTTTAAGAAGCTTTTTCTCGATATCTGCAGTTTTGGAAGGGCCAGCCACTATATTGATATATGAAGTCAATGGCTTTCCAGTTGCAAATGCTGTTTCAAGTTTGCCTATTGAAACGCAATCCTCAAGCAATGGAACCAATTTATCGATTCCTGCAACAATGATATGAAGCTTTTTGCTTTGAACCAAACTGATGTTTCCTTCATTGTGAACCATTAAAACAGCACCGTCTTCTGCAGCAATGGAGTTGGTTCCGCTTATTCCTATGGAAGATTTCTCGATAAGCCTTAAGACATCCTCTCTAACTGCTTCCATAATTGGCTTTGGTTCTGCAGGCAAATCCAAATTCATAGATTCATTAACAATTTCTGCAATGTCCTGAACAGTCAAATGGGAAGCAGGGCCAGTTGGATGAACGGGACCATTGTCTTCTTTTTTTAATTGCAAAATCCTGTCTCCCAAATCAGTTTCTACAATTGTCATGCCTTGCTCTTGTAAGAATTGAGAGGCATCGATTTCACGTAAAGTATTGGATTTTGATTTAGCAATATAAACCTCATTTTTATCAATATTGCTTTTTTCAATTTCCTCATTGATTAAATCAAGCAATATTCCTCTTGCTTCATCATCATCTTCTGCATAAAAGCAATCAATGTCATTTTCCTTTAGGCTCTTCATTGCAATAGCCACTAACTCTTCATTATTATCTATTGCATCTTTTCTAATATCTATAACCCTTTTCTGCAGAGCTTGTATTTTTGGAGATTTGACAAGAGGCTCTATCCTATCCTTTAGATTATGGAATACCCGTCTCATTGATTCAATTTCCTCATCTTTCATTGGATATCCTCCTCTTTAGAATCAGAACTGCTGGGGATTTCATTATCATTGCCTGAATCCAAATGCTCTAAAACAAATTCAGACAAATCTAAAATTTTCAAATCATCAGAATTTTGACTTAAATTTAATTTGCAGAATGGACAGGCACTTACCAATAAATCCGCATCAGTTTCCTTTGCCTCTTGAATTCTCAAATCGGCAATTGAATTGGACAAATCGCCATAAGCGGATTTCACTCCACCTCCTGAGCCGCAACATCGGGCATTTTCCCTATTGTTTTCCATTTCAAGCAAATTTGAAATGGAATTAATTACATTTCGTGGAGCTTCATATTCTCCTGCATGCCTTCCCAAATGGCATGAATCATGGTAAGTGACATTTAAGTCTTTATCGCCTTTAAGATTGATTTTATTTTCCTTAATCAATTGCTCCAGTAATTGAGAAATATGAATAACCTTTAAATCGACACCAAGGTATTCCTTATAATCCTCCTTCAATGTCTTATAACAGCCTGCACATGAAGTTAGAATGGTCTTTCCTTCCAAATCCTCTAAATTGCCATTCATCTGTTCAATTGCATCATCTAAAAAACCAGTTCTTAAGAGTACGGATCCGCAGCATTTTTCATCTTCTAATGTTTCATAATTGATTTTTGCTATCTTTAAAATCCTTTCTGTAGCTTTGCTGATAGAAGTCAATTTCTCTCTAGCTGTACATCCTCTAAAATATAATAACATATTTCTACCTTAATAAATTATAAAAAAATTCTTAAAACAAACATTAAATTCATATGGATTTAATTTAATTCTTAAAATTTAATTAAATTTGATTATTTAAACTTAATTTTATTCTGGAAATCTAATTTAATTCTTAAAATTTAATTAAATTTGATTATTTAAACTTAATTTTATTCTGGAAATCTAATTTAATTCTTAAAATTTAATTATTTAAAAATAATAATTGGAAATCATTCCTCTTCCTTATCAATATCTTCCAATTTGATTTCATCCTTAAGAGCTAATGCCCTTACAAGTTCAGTTGTATTCCTATTCAACTCATCGATTTTCACATATAATCTAAAAATTCCATAAACGAGAATACCGAATCCGAGAACCAGCAATAAGTCCAATCCTCTACCAAAACCGAAGAATCCTGCAAGAGGGTCACTTAATCTAGGAGCAAAAGAAAAGAAATTGACAATTAAACTAACAATAATGCATAATCCAAAGGAAGCTGGAGTTATTTTCTTAACTCTTAATCTCCTATAGAAGAAAATAAGGAATAGTATAGTTGCAATAATTAATAAAATCTGATATGTACGAAATGGGCCTATAATAATAACACTTCCTATCAATTACATTCTAATTATATCCTAAATAAGTCAATCACCATCTTAGTGAGAATTTTCAATCCAACTATTGCATCAGTTCCCTTATTCTGAGTTTCAGGAGTGTAAATTGTAGTGATTGTAACTTCAGCCAATCTAAGATCCTTATCGCTTATCTCTTTAATGAATTCAGATGATACGCCATATCCCCTTGAAACGATGGTTATTGCATCTGCTGCATAAGCTGTAAATGCCCTAAGACCAGATTGTGAATCCTTAACTTTTCTTCCATAGAATATGAAGGTCAAGGCATTCATGATCAGGTTTGCAAAGCTTTTGCTTATAGGCATGTCTTCAAATGGCCTTGCACCAATTACAACATCTGCATCTCCATCAACTAAAGGCTTGCAAACCTTTGGAATATCATTTATCTCATGCTGTCCATCAGCATCAAAGGTTACGATGTATTTAGCGCCTTTATTATGTGCAAGAACCATTCCAGTTTTCAATGCAGCTCCCAATCCCCTATTTATTACATGGGAAACAACAGATATCTGATTAGGATATCTCCTTTTAGATTCAATAGCTAATTCAAGGGTCTTGTCTCTTGAACCATCATTTACTAGAATCACATTATATCCCTTTTCAGCAATTCCCTCAATGATTTGAGACACTGTCTTCTCTTCATTGAATGCTGGAACAACCAAATAAACATCTTTAATGATTTCGGAATTTATATCTGACATATTATCTTTAGAAATTTTTAAATTATAAAGGACCTGCGTCTTCTTTACCCTCTCTCATTCCTTTTCCTGCTTCTTTTCTCATTTGTTTAGGATGGAACATCATCTTGATAAGGTTTTGAGCATGTTCACGAGCCCTATTGTCTGCCAATTTTTTTAGCTCCTTAGGGTCTTCCTCTTCATCTTCATGAACAAACACTTCCAAAATATGGGTGTTTGTCATGAGTTGAGCACGAATTAAACCTATAGACGCTTCATGAGCACACATCTTATCCTTTTCCATAGGTCCAGGCATTCCCAATGCCATGACAATTTCACAATCCTCCTCTTCGATTAGCTTTTTGCTTGCTACTGGAAGATCCTTAACCCCTGGAACAGTGACGCGAATAATCTTTAAGTCAGAAGCGTTTTTCTTTAATTCATCAATAGCTGCAGCACCCATATCATAACGAGCGAATGTAGTATCTGCAATTCCTATTCTCATTTTACTCACCAAATAAACATTATTTTAAAAAATAAAAATTATTTCAATAAGAATTAATCTTATATTGTTATACATTATAAATTTTTATACATTATAAGATATGTTATTAATTATATATAAAGTAAATCAAATATTTGAAACTCATCAGAATGAAATTGCTTAAATTATTAAATCCTATTTTGAATTGAATTGATCTTTCCTAGAATCTGATTATCCTTAGTCAAGTCATATAGTATTCTGTAGAAATACAATGCTCCAATATAATGCTTCTTGTATTCCAAATCAGCAGAAATAATCTTTAATGTGTCTAAAACAAATGGATTGATTCCCACTTGAATATTTTTTGATTCGATTATCATTTCAGCATCCTTTCGATTGATTTCAGTGTTGAATCCACGGGATTTTATATATTCAAGTTCCCTAAATGCCTGCTTGTTGAAATCAAAGTTCAAGCTGAAATCATAGAAGACAGCAGCAATATCCAATTGATTTTCCTCAACATAAAAGAAACCGAAATTCCTATAGGCTCTTGCTATATCCTCCTTCTTATAAGCAAACTTCAATGCATCTACATTGTATAGGAAAAACCTATTGTATGTTCGTGTCTTTGATTTGTAAATGTCTGCAAGGGAAAGGATGGTTTTTGAGGATACTGGATTGATTCTTAATGCCTTAAGAAAATATTCCTCTGCTTTTGCAAAATCGTCATTCTCCAATAGCAAGGTACCATAAATGTAATATAAATCAAATAATGGTTCATTGAATGGGATATGTGCCAATTCCTTTTCCAATCCAATGTATTTGTAAAATAAAATTTCCTCAAGAGGATTTAAAAAGCTGTGATACTCTTTTAGATGAGAAGTTTCCTCATCATCAGATTTGCTCATCTTATTGATTTTTACATCCTTGCGCCAATTAACCCTATTCTTTTTCTGATTGATATTATATGATTTCGGATTTCTGGACAATTTGTTTTCCTCATATCTCATATATTGAATTTCAGTAATGGAGCTGTTTGATTTGAAATCGCTTTCCTTATGGATTTCCTTATTTTCATACTTATCATTAAAATGACTCATGAAATTTTCCAGCTTTTCCAAAGCGATTTTCTTGTCACGATTTTCAATTAGTGGAATTACCTCATCAAGAATCCTTGATACATTTGTCTTTTTGGATTCATTATCATTATCATCAAGATAAAAGTCTAAGGATTGCCAAATTAATCTTGAAATCTCCTTAATTATCTCATAAGCAGATTCATGATCTTTATAGAAATCCAATTGAGAGACTAAATAATCCCTATCCAAATCAGGATTTCCACTTAAATTCCTCTTAATTCGGTTAATAATCTCATCAGTCATTTAAATCATCATAAAGAAACAATAAAGTTTTTCTACTAACTTTTTTATTTATAATCCTATTTAAATGATATTATAAGTTGAAAAAAGAAAAAATGAATGTGCACAATAGCACAAAATAAGAAAAACAGTAAGATGAATTGTAAATTGTAAGTTGTAAATCATAAAATAGTAAAAATTAGCATATGGCCAGGAATTTAAATATTGTAAATCATAAAATAGTAAAAATTAGCATATGGCCAGGAATTTAAATGTTGTAAATCATAAAATAGTAAAAATTAGTATAGGGCAATGAATTTAATTTTCCAATAAATCCAAGAACCTTCTACGTGCTTGACCAATGGTTAAAGGATAATCTCCGCCAAAATCAACATTATCTTCCTTTTCCAATATTTCAGCAAGATGTGCCATTCTTGGAAGACGCAAATCAGCTGACCTTATTGTATCAACATCAGAAAATACCTCATTAGGTTTTCCTTCAGCAATGATTTCACCATCACTGATTAAATGAATTTCACTTGAATAAACAGGAACAAGATCCACGTCGTGAGTGGATATTACAATTGTCATTCCTTCCTGATTCAATTCATACAGTAACTTAAGAATATGTGAAGCTCCTTTTGGATCCAAACCGGAGGTAGGCTCATCAAGAATCATAAGTTCAGGCTTCATGGCTAAAATACCTGCAATAGCTACCCTTTTCTTTTGACCACCACTTAAATGATGAGGGGATTTCTTTTCAAAGCCAGCCATTCCCACCTTTTCAAGGGAATCCTTAACCCTTTGTTCCACCTCTTCAATTGGAAGTCCTAAATTCATTGGTCCAAAAGCCACATCCTCTTCTACTGTTGGAGCAAAGAGTTGATTATCGGGGTTTTGAAATACAATTCCTATTTTCTGACGGGCTTTAAAAAGGCTTTCCTTATCATATTCGAGCTTCTCTCCATCGATATAAATTTCACCGGATTTCGGAATATGAATACCATTGAAATGTAAGAATAGTGTGGACTTTCCAGCTCCATTTCTTCCTAAAAGAGCTACCATCTCTCCCTTATCCACTTTAAAATTAATATTGTTCAATGCCCTTGTCCCATCAGGATATTCATAAACTATATTTCTTGCCTCTAAAATACTAAAACCTCCAACTATATTTATTTTATCAAAATGAGTATATAAATGTTTAAAAAGTAATAAAAAACGATATAAAATCTTAAAAAAAGTAATACTATGAAATTAAGCCAATTGAGTCCTGATGATGTAATCCAAAAGCAATTTCATGGAAATCCATTCATCTTTGTCAAACTGATTTTCCAAAATTGAATTGGAAGCCTTTAAAACTGTTTTTTTGCTTAATAACCCATATCTGTACTGATCTAAAAGATGAATAATCAATGAGACATATGAAACGAGTTCAGGATTCTTGGAAATTTCAATCAATGAAACAATGAATTTCACCTTATCATCTTCATCGTCCATTTTCATATGCATTGGCAAATAACTCCTATAAAAGTCATCTAAATTGTATTGGAACCTATCCAATCTAACCAGCGCATTCAATTGATATGTTGGAGTCAACCATTGCAATTTAGCTAAAGCTTCCTTAATTGAATCAATTACAACTTTTCCAATAAGTTCACCTATTTTAGCATGTTTGCTGACATTGTCTGTAAAGTTTTCACAATCAATATTTGAGAAAATGGCTATTCCATCAGTTCCGGTACCTGTAGCTATCTCATTTGAATAATTGCTTGACACCATCAAATCCCTAAGGGCAACTGCTTTTGCCTCTACAGCAATCATTTCTGCCAATAGAAGAGAGCTTTCATCCAATTTTGTATTTATTAAAAGTATTGTATTGATTGTTCCAGGCTTATTTGGATTTTGATTATTGTTTTGACCATTGCTCTCATCTTCTTCTAAATCATAACGATAATCTGCATTGATTTCATAATATGAAGCAATATCTCCTGCAGAGACAGCATTCACTCTTGCACCGGCAGTTGTTATTGCAGTAACTTCAATATCCCTATAGCTTTCACAAGCTATTGAATAGCTGTTCATGTCTGCAGATGTGATAAGACCGCTTAACTTGTCGCTTCTTAAATCCAAATCATTGTAAAAATCAGCTGATAGGTCCTTTAGGAAATCCAATATGCCTCCATCACCATACTTATCTATATTTTCCTGAGACAATTGATGATTGAAAACAGCAGATAAATCCTCATTGTATCCTCCATTTAACCAAGAACTTACTATCCCATTCCTTTTAGGACCAAATCTAACAAGAACCGTGTCTGAATTCTTTAGTATCTCATCACCATCACTTGTTTTCATTATCAATTCAAATTCCTGATTTTTATCATCAATTGGCATATGATTCCTCAAAAAATAGTTAATAGAAATAATTAATATATTGATTTTAAATTTTCTAAATAATAATTTATTAAAAATAGTATTTAAATATATAAAAAAACTGAAAATATGAAAAATTAAAAAATTAGATAAAATGAAAATAAAAATAGAAAAAAGAAAATAAAAATAAAAAAATGAAAAAACTTATGAATATCACTCCAAATTAGAGGAAAGAATTTTGGTCCAGGTTTTGCAGGCCGAAGGCCTGGAAAAGCTGGGTCTAAACAGCATCAGAACCTCTCTCACCAGTTCTTATTCTAATCACTTCCACTACATCGGAAACGAATATTTTACCATCTCCAACTTCACCAGTGCGTGCACTTTCAATAATGACATCCAAAATTCTTTCTAAGTCCTCATCATTAACAACAAGCTCTAGACGTGTTTTAGGAATAAGGTCAATGCAGTAACTTGAACCTCTATAAGATTCTCTGATACCCATTTGCCTTCCTCTTCCTTTAACCTCTGAAACATTCATTCCTTCACAGCCTGCATCAATCAATGCTTTTTTTACGCCTTCAAACTTTTCCTGACGAATAACTGCAATTATCCTTTTCATAAATATCACTCCACATTAAGTCAATCCTACAATCTGTATCCAGATTCATTGTGTAAGTTTGCATCGAGCCCTCCGATTTCCTCTTTTTCATCAACTCTGATACCAATTGTCTTATCAAGGACTTTTGCAAGAATTATGCTGACAACAAATGCATAAACCGCTGTTACAACAATGCTTATGATCTGTATTGTAAGCTGATTGGGATTTCCAAATATCAAACCTGCTGCTCCATTGATTGCAGGTGAAGCAAAAATTCCTGTAGCTATTGCACCCCATACACCTGAGAGACCATGAACTCCAAACACATCCAAAGCATCGTCGTAACCAAATCTTGATTTCAAATAATAGATAGCATAGTAGGATACAAATGCTGTTACAAATCCTATAATGATTGCTGATGGAACATCAACGAATCCTGCTGCAGGAGTAATTGCTACAAGACCTGCAACACCACCAGTAATTGCACCTAACATAGTAGGTTTTCCCACTTTAACTGTATCAATCAATACCCATGTGATTAGTGCAGTAGCTGCAGCAACATTTGAAACTAGAATGGCAGAAGCTGCAAGTCCATTAGCTGCAAGAGCAGATCCACCATTGAATCCCATCCATCCAAACCATAGGAGCCCTGCACCTAAAACGGAATAACCTAGGTTATGTGGCAACAATGAAGGATTTTTCCTTTTTCCAAGGACAAGTGCCAATGCTAAAGCAGTGACTCCAGAATTGATATGTACAACAGTACCTCCTGCAAAGTCCAATGCTCCCATTTGCATCAGCCAACCTCCACCCCATACCCAGTGGGCAATAGGGATGTAAACCAAGCTTACCCATGCAATGATGAATATCATCCAAGCAGATGTTTTCATCCTTCCTACAATAGCTCCAGAAACAAGAGCAGCTGTAAGTCCTGCAAATGTCAATTGGAAAACAATAAACAATATTGTAGGAATGGAATCGGTTAAATCATTTACTCCAATTCCAGTCATGAAGAAATGGGCCGGATGTGAAATCAATCCATTAATACTTACATCTCCAAAAGCAAAAGGATAACCATAAGCCACCCATATCACACTTGCAATGGAGAATGCAATAAATGTTAAAAACATTGTATTCAATACATTTTTCCTTTTTGTTAAACCGCTATAAAAGAAAGCTACTCCTGGGATACTCATTAAAAGAACCAATAAACTAGCGATGAGCACCCATGCAGTATCTCCTGTACTTAACATAACCATATTATCATTTACTCATAAATCAATTAAGATAAAAATTAAGGAAATAAATAATTATAAAAAGTTTTTATGATATTTTTTAATGAACAGCATTGGTATTTTAGTTTGATCAATAAACTAATTAATTAAATTTGATGTTTTAGACTAATTTTAGATTAAATTTAAGGATTATATTAATTTTTAATTAGTTTAATGAATTTTGATGTTTTAGACTAATTTTAGATTAAATTTAAGGATTATATTAATTTTTAATTAGTTTTTGCCGTTGAATAATAATCATAAACTAATTTCATTAATAATGAAAAATTATTTATTTCCTATCGGAAGACGGCTTCCGACTTCCGATATAATACTATATGTTTTTCAAGTATATAAATATTCCCCATAATAAATTGCTAAAATCAAAAATAAGGAAATAAACTAAATAAATGAAAGAATTAACAAAGTAAATATATTTAATCACAATATCTTGAATTAAACAAAGAGATATAAGAAAATAAGCTAAAAATAATAGATATACCATAATATATAAATACTATTTATTATGAAAATTAATAATGTATATTAAATTAATAAAAATTTATTAATATACTTAATTTATTACAATTTAAATATTTAATTAAAAAATTTTATTAATTAAGATTTACGTGAACTAAATTTAAAATAAATTAAATTTAACGTATAATATGACTTCTAAGAGGTGAGAATTTGAAAGTTGATAGAAAAGCTAAATTCTGCATATTTTTGCTTATTGCAATCCTTGCCTTGGGATTGAGTAATTTTGCAGCTGCATTTACAGGGGATTTTGTTAGTTCATCCTTTCCAGGAATAAACGATACTGACAAGATGATTGCCTTGGACAACGACAACTTTGTTCCAGCTACTATAAATGCGGTTTATGAGCCAAAAAAAGTTGTAGAAGTTAATGAAACAGATAATGAAACTGATTCAGATTCCACTATAGAAGATGATGATTCTGATAATTCTGAAAACCAACATAATCAGAACACAAACAATAATCAGAACAGTAATGCAAACGACAATGAAAATGGTGGAGGAGATAATTCAGATTCAAAACCAAGCTCTGGTTCTACAGAGACTGATGATGATGAATAAGTTCCAAAATCTTTTTTTTATTAAATTTATTACTTCTAAATCTCTTTTTTTAATCATTTAATGTAAAATTACTCGTTAAAAGAGAATATGATGAAATTATTCTAATTAACTAACTATAAAATCAAAAATGAAAAAATATCAAAATTTTAAAAAATCCATGTATAAAGGTGAAAAAATGAAAGAAAACAAAGAATTTGCTTTAAAGGTAAAAAGCATTAGAGAAAGACAGAACATGAGCATTGAAGAACTTGCAGAAAAAAGTGACGTGAAATTAGAAGTTCTTCAGGCAATGGAAAATGGTGAAATCATTCCTTCCCTCACCCCACTTACCAAAATGGCGAAAGCTCTCGGCGTAAGAGTCGGAACCTTCCTTGACGACACTCCACAGCTTGGACCTGTTGTAGTGAGAGGAGGAAAACCAAACAATGTATTATACTTCTCCGGAAGAGAGGATGTGACAAATGCAAGTAATTTAGAATTCCATTCATTAGGTGCAGGTAAAATCGACAGGAATATCGATCCATACATAATTGACATCACATATGAAGAGGATTATAAATTATCTTCCCACGAAGGAGAAGAGTTCATTTATGTGTTAGAAGGTGAAATTGAAGTGGAATACGGTAAAGATAAGTTTACTGTAGCTGCAGGTGACAGCATATTCTATGATTCAGTTGTGCCACATCATTTACACTCCAGTGGAGACAAGGCAAAAATATTAGCTGTTTTATACACTCCTTATTAAGCCAAAAGTAATTTAACCTTTATACGAAAGCAAATTAAAAACAGCAAATATTAAATTATAAATAAAGATTAACTGATATTATTATGAAAATGGTGAAAAAATGAGTGAACTATTTACTGAACTTTCACTTGGAAAATTCTTTGAGAGCCAAGTTGAAAAGCAACCTGATCATGAATTTATCGTTTACCCCGACAGAAACCTTAGATTCACATATAAAGAGTTTGATGAAAGAGTAGACAATATGGCTAAAGGTCTACTTTCCATCGGAATAAAAAAAGGAGACCATGTAGGCATTTGGGCTAAAAACGTGCCTGAATGGTTAACCTTTATGTTTGCAACCGCTAAAATCGGTGCAACAATCGTTACTGTGAACACAGCTTACCAATCCCATGAATTAGAATACGTTTTGAAACAGTCAGATATGAAAGCATTGGCAATGACTGATGGATTTAGGGATACAAGCTATTTTGATATCATTAATGAACTTGTTCCAGAAATGAAAACAAGTGCAAGAGGAAATTTGAAAAGTGAAAAATTCCCTTGCTTAAAATACATTATCCATGTAGGGCAGGAAAAGCATAGGGGAATGTTCAATACAAACGAATTATTGCTTCTTGGAATGAACTATGATGATGAGGAGTATCAGAAAGTTAAGGATTCCGTTACACAACATGATGTAATCAATATGCAATATACAAGTGGTACTGAGGGATTCCCTAAAGGAGTAATGCTTACAAGCCGTAACATTGTTAATGACGGATATTACATTGGAGAAAACATGAATTATACTCCTGCTGACAGGCTTCTCTTACAAGTGCCTTTATTCCACTGCTTTGGAACTGTACTGGGAGTGATGGCAGTCATTACACATGGTTCCACTATGATTATGCTTGAAGAATATGACCCTCTTCTTGCAATTTCATCAATTCAAAAGGAAAAATGCACATCCATCTATGGAGTTCCAACCATGTTCATTGGAATGATGAACCATCCGATGTTTGATATGTTTGATATGTCTTCACTTAGAACTGGTATCATGGCAGGTTCCACATGTCCGGTTGAAACCATGAAAGATGCAATTGAAAAGATGAACATGAAGGAAATTACCAGTGTATACGGCCTTACTGAAGCAGCACCAGGATTTACTCAAACCAATGCAGCGGATACATTTGAGAAAAAAATCAATACTGTAGGAAGAAAATTCCCGAATATTGAAGTAAAAATCGTAGATCCGGAAACTGGTGAGGAACTTGGACCTGGAGAAACTGGAGAAATCATGTGCAGAGGTTTCAATGTAATGAAAGGTTACTACAATATGCCTGAAAAAACCGCTGAAACCATTGAACCGGATGGATGGCTACACTCTGGAGACTTAGCTACTGTAGATGAGGAAGGTTACTACTCCATTGTAGGAAGAATCAAGGACATGATCATTCGTGGTGGAGAAAACATCTATCCAAGAGAAATCGAAGAGTATCTCTTCACTCATGAATGTGTACAGGATGTCCAGGTAGCAGGTATTCCTGATGAGAAATACGGTGAAATCGTAGGTGCATTCATTATCAAGGAACCTGGATATGATGATGTTACCGAAGCAGACATCAGAGACTTCTGTATCGGAAGCATTGCAAGATATAAAGTTCCTAAATATGTATTCTTTGTAGATGAGTTCCCACTTACCACAAGTGGTAAAATCCAAAAATACAAATTAGGTGAAATCGGATTAAAGCTTCTCGATGAGAGAAGAGAAAGAGGAGAATTATAATTCTTCTCAATTTACTTTTTTTTAGATTTTTCTTTTTTTAATTTTTACTATTTTTAACTATTTTAACTATTTTAACTATTTTTAACTATTTTAACTATTTTTACAATTTTTAATATTTTTTCTAATTTTTAAAGTTCAGTTAATTATTCTTAATTAATTTTTAGAATAATAATTTATACTATATCTAACAAATACTTAACTAATTATAAAAAACAGATGATATTATGGATTATGATGTTATTTATATTGGAAGTGGTAATGCAGCATGGCAAGGAGGCCGCTTCTTAAGAAAAGCAGGCCTTAAAATATTAATCGTTGAAGAAAGCCTATATGGTGGAACATGTGCAAACAGAGGTTGCAACTCAAAGGCAATCCTTGATGCCCCATATGAAATAAAGGCATTGGCAGACAATTTCGAAGGCTGTGGAAAATCCAGTGATTTCGATGTGGATTGGACTGCATTGATGGAATTGAAACGTAAGAGAATTGCAAATATGGCGCCTTTCCTTGATGGAAAATTTAAGGAATATGACCTCGATGTGGCTCATGGAAAAGGAATAATCATTGATGAGCATACCGTTCAAGTTGGAGAAGATAAATTCACCACTGATAAGATAGTGATTTGTACCGGCTTGAAACCTGTAATTCCAGCCATTCCTGGAAAGGAATACCTCCATGACAGCACAGACTTTTTAGACATTGATGAGCTTCCAAAACACGCAATAATCATTGGAGCAGGATTTGTAGGAATGGAATTTGCTTCAATCCTTGCAGAAGCAGGCCTTGAAGCGGATGTGATAATCAGAGGAGACATGGCATTGAAATACTTCCACCAGCCATATGTTCAAAATGTGATTGAAATACTTAAAGAGAAAAACATCAGATTCCACTTTAATGAAACCGTTACAGAAATCATTAAAGATGATAGTGTTGAAATCGATAATCCAGAAGAAAGAATCCTTAATCTTGAAAATGCATTGAATACTGATGATAAATTAAGGGATCCTGATGCAAAAATAGACAATAATGCTTATGAAAATGCATTTACAGTAAACTGTGAAAGCGGATTAAGCTTAACAGGAGACTATGTCATTGCAGCTATGGGTAGAGAGGCAAATGTAGAGGACATTGGCCTTGAGAATGTAGGCTTGACATACACTAAAAGAGGAATTAAGGTAAATGAATACCTCCAAACTGATGTTCCTAATATCTATGCCTGCGGTGATGTAGCAGATAGTGGAATTGCTAAGCTTGTAACAGTTGCAATCCATCAATCAAAATATCTTGGAAAGGCATTATTGGAGGAAAATCCGGAAAAAATAGTTTATCCTGTTGTTCCTGCAGTTGCTTATACAATTCCAAGAATTGCAACAGTTGGAGTTCCTGCTTTCGTAGCTGAAGAGATGGATGGATACGAGGTACATAGAATCCAATATGGAAAATCATATTCACTTGAGCTTAAAAACGATAGAACCGCTGAAGCAAAGGTTATTGTAGATAAAGATCTTCAAATTGTAGGTGCAGAGATATATGCAGCGGATGCTGAAAATGTGGCAAATATGTTTACATTCATCATCAATCAAAAAATCAGCCTTGAAGATCTTGACAATATGATTTATGCATTCCCTTCAAGCAGTTCAGTATGCTTGTACAAATTGCACAATATTCATTATACATTTTAGATAGGAATTTATTTTTTCCTATTTTTAATTTTTTTTAATTTTTTTCTAAATTTTTTCTAAATTTACTATTTCTCTAAATTTACTATTTCTCTAAATTTACTATTTTTCTAAAATTACTTTAATATTTTTAAAAATTCAATTTTTGAAATAAAAATAAATTTTACTAAATACTATTTTTATATTTTTAAGATTTTTTATAAGGTCCAAAATTTTCCAATTTTTGACTTGCTATCATTGATGCAAAATCTGCAGAATTTTTAAAAGTTCTGTTTTTTAACCTTGCTGATATATATGCAGCCATATAAGTATCACCACATCCAGTAGCATCTACAATATTATTACATTTAACTGCATTTATTTTAATAGTTTCATCATCAATACATAAAATCCTTGAACCTTTACTTCCATTTGTGACAACTAATGTTGAACCTTCAAATTTTTCACATTTTATGATATCAAATTCGCCTTCATCCATGAAAATTGTATCACTTATATCAAAAACATATTTTATGTCATCAGATAGTTTTAATGCCATCAAATTGTTTTCATCCTTGAATCTTAAGAAACCTTGAAGTGAAATGTAGATTGGAACTTCAAAAGTTTTCAGGAATTCCAAAGTTTCAATTGGAAAGTCATTGCTGTTAAGTGGTGTCAAGACAAAGGCATCAATATCAGCATCTTCAATTTCACATTCATCCAAAATATTCTTTATCTCATCAGCAAGTATAGGTATATCAGCAAAATTGGTTGATTGCTTTCTCATATCAAGATCATCCTTATTCGGATATTCATTAATGAAATGATGAGTCTCATCCTTTAAAATAAGCCTTACTTTAGATTTATCTGGAAATTCATCGATTAAATCAGCATTTGAAGCATTGACTATTGCCAAATAATCATCATAAAACTCTTCATAGACAAAGCTTTGGAAAAAACTGGCTCCACCTACTTTAGAGCTTTCCTTATCTCCAATGATAATTAGATCTTCACATGCTGGCCCAATTAATACAAGTGTCATGGCAATCAATCTTTATTTGTTTTTAAACAGCAAAAAAATAATATATTAATTTAAAATTATTTTCTCTTTAAAAATATATAAACTTAGTGAAAGAATTAATTAGTATAAAAAAGAAATTAGATTAATATAAAAGAACTATTTTTGATAAAATAATAAAACAGCTAAAGGTAATAGAATGGATTTCTTAAGTTTGCCCCTTAACATCATCATTGGAAACATAATATCTTTTTTTGCATCAATTGCACTTATCTTAAGTTGCATAGTCAATGATAAAAGAGAGGCATACAGATATCAGGTTATTGAAGCGCTTATTCTTACAGTTTCCTCTGCTTTTTTCCTATCATGGACAGGAATACTAACAATGCTTATTGCAGCAGCAAGGAACTATTTGGTTATGAATGAAAAGCTGACTTCCAAATTAGCGATAATGTTCATTATAATAACCCTAATCATTTGTCCAATAATCAATACAATGGGCTTGATTGGACTATTGCCTATGATTGGAATCATACAGCTTACCATTTGCAATTATTACCTGAAAACAATCAAATGGATCAAGGTAGCATTTATTGTAAATGTTTTAATCTATGCAGTTTACTTTATAGGAATATATGATATTGTATCATGTCTTACTCAAGTGATTACAGCCATTATTGGATTTGTTTCATTATTCAAATTGATTAAGGAAGAAAAAGAACAAAAAATGGTTTAAATAATAAATAAATGAATAATTACTGTATTGCTTGATAATAAAAATAAAAATATTTGAAGAGATAGATAATTACTCTTCATTGCTAAAATATTTTGTAAAGATATATGCAAGAATTGATCCTGCAAAGTTTTGCCAAACAGAATATAATGCTCCAGGAACTGTTGCTAAAGTCAATGCAGGGAAATGTGTTTTAGCAAGACTTGTAGATAAACCTGAATTCTGGAAAGCAAGTTCAATTGCAATGGTGACCATCTGCTTTCTTTTCATTCCAGAGAGATAAGCTATTATAAATCCTAAAGCCATTGCTACGAAATATTGCAAAACAATCACTGCAATTATAACAATGGATGAACTGATAATTGCATCCTTGTTTACACCAATCACTCCCGCAACGATTATTGCTATCACAACAGATGATAATGCAGGCAAGTAATCCTTCAATTCCTCACAAAAGTCTGGGAACTTATAATTAAGGAATAATCCTAAAGCTATTGGAATAATTACAATCTGCACAATTGAAATGAACATATCAACAGGATTGAATGCTATTGTATTTCCAATTAGAATCAATGTGATAATTGGAGTTAAGATAGGTGAAATTACAGTGGATACTGCAGTAAGGGATACTGAAAGGGCCAAATCACCATTTGCAAGGAATGTGATTACATCTGATGCTGTTCCACCTGGAACTGTTCCAACAAGTACAAGCCCTACAGTCAATGCTTCATTCAAATGAAAGAGACTTGCAATTGCAAATGCTATAAGAGGCATCAGTAAATATTGGGCACTGACTCCAATTAAGATCTCTTTAGGCCTTTTGAATACATTTACAAAGTGATCTATTTTTAATGTTGTACCCATTCCAAAGAGAATGATTCCTAAAAGAACATTTATTATATTTACTCCCATAAACTCTCCCATAACCCAATTGAATGAATTTGGAAGTGTTACAGCAATAAATACTGCAATTAAAATAATTATAAAGAAATATTTCTCAACCAATTTAAAAAATCTTTTCATAAAATTAATATTTGTTAAATATGTTTATAAATCTTTAGATTGCAACATTAGTAAAAATAAATAAATCCATTTAGAAATCTTTAGATAAACATTGCTAAAAATAATTTAATCTATAAATATTTAAAAATAATTTCATATAATACGAACCAAGTATTGTATGATTAAAAAACAGGAATTGTAAAAAATATAAAAAAAAGAAAAAAGGTTAAATTTTAAAAAAATAAAAGAAAGGAGATTATAAATCTCCTAAAACTGTTTATTCTTCTTCTCTACGTTTTAAACCTAATCCGATTAAGACGAATGCTGCTAATAAAGCAACTAATGGGTTACCAGTGTTTAACATTTTAGCTGGAGTAACTACAGGTTCTTCTGGTTCAGGTACAGGTACAGGTACAGGAGGTTCAGGTTTAGGTTCAGGTTCCTCAACAGTCACAGTACCATTTCCACTGGATGCAAGATAAGTTGAATTACCTTCGAAAGTAGCAGTGAATTGATATTCATCGCCAGCTTTAGCATCTTCAGGGATAGTCCAATCGAATTGACCTTTACCATCTTTAACAGTGACAGTTACCTTCTTACCATCAGGGCAAGTAATTACAACATCACCATTAAATGGAGTACCATCTTCAGTAGTAACTTCAACATCTAAAGTTACAGTTTCACCAGGTTTACCGCTAGCATCAGAAATGGTAGTGGTAGTACTGTATTGAATTACATCAATGTAACCAGTACCTTTTGCAGCTGCATATTGATCATTTTCTTCACTAGATGCAGTTACAGTATAGGAAGTACCATTAGTAGCAGTTACTGGAACTTTATACTTGTACTCTCCTTTTCCATTTGTGACTTCTACTTGTTCACCATCTGCTCCTAAATCAGTGGCAATAGTGAATACTAATTTACCTTCATGAGGTGGTAAACTGTCAGTAGCATCAGGACCGGTAACTACAACAGTAAGGTTAATAGTTACTGGGTTTCCTCTTTGGTCTACAACAGTGATTTCCACAGGAACTTCAGTACCAGGAGTAGTGGTATAATTACCAACACTGATAGTAATGTTTAATCTGAGAACAGTGACAGCTTTTGCATTAGCTTCTTTAACTGTTTGGTTTTCAGTACAAGTTACATTTGCTACGTTGGTCCATTCACCAGCTTTAACTGCTACAGCAGTAATCTTAATGGTTTCGTTAGCATTAGGAGCTAAACTTTCAATGACATAAGGACTGGTAAAGTCAACAGCAGTGAAACCTTCTGGAAGCTCATCGACAACAACTACATTAGTAGCGGTTGCATCACCAGTGTTTTTAACAACAATGGTAAACTCAACTTCTTCACCGATGACAACAACAGTGGTATTAACATCTTTAGTAATTTCTAAAACTACTTGTTTTGCAGTAATGTTAGTACTGTTATTGGTTTCAGTCTTGTTCTCATCACATACAACTACAGCAGTGTTATTGAAAGTACCATTAGCTAAAACAGTAACAACAACTTCAACGCTTACAGCATTATCTGCACCAGGCTCGATAGTACCAATATTCCAAGTTACAGTATGAGAATCTTCATCATAACTACCGCCAGATACCCAAGCAAAGTTAGGATCTAACTTATCAGTAACATTAGCATTATGACCAACACCATCACCAACATTAGTAACAGTGATAGTGAAAGTTATATTATCGCCAACAAGAACTTCAGTAGCATTAGCAACTTTAGTAATGTCTAAAATAACTTGTTTAACAGTAATGTTAGTACTGTTATTGGTTTCAGTCTCGTTTTCGTCACATTTGACAACAGCAGTGTTATTGAAAGTACCATTAGCTAAAACAGTAACAACAACTTCAACGCTTACAGCATTATCTGCACCAGGCTGAATAGTACCAATATTCCAAGTTACAGTATGAGAATCTTCATCATAACTACCGCCAGATACCCAAGCAAAGTTAGGATCTAACTTATCAGAAATGTTAGCATTAGTAGCATCAGCATCACCAACATTAGTAACAGTAATGGTAAAGGTAACGTTCTCACCAACATAAACTTCAGTAGCATTAGCAACTTTAGTAATGTCTAAAATAACATCTTTTGCAGTAATGTTAGTACTGTTATTGGTTTCAGTCTCGTTTTCGTCACATTTGACAACAGCAGTGTTATTGAAAGTACCATTAGCTAAAACAGTAACAACAACTTCAACGCTTACAGCATTATCTGCACC
>SUTG01000027.1 GCA_015063035.1 Methanobrevibacter olleyae | reverse complement strand
CATTTACTATATTTTGAATAAAAAATGATTTTTATTATTTTTAATTTTTTATTTCTCTAATTTTATTATTTTTAATTTTTTATTTTTTAAATTTTTAATTTTCATTTCTATAAATTTTATTTTTTCTTTTTTTTTTTTTTATTTCTTTATTTTTTTTTTTTTTTTTTTTTTTTTTTTTTTTTTTTTTTTTTTTTTTTTTAATTTTAATTTTTTTTCATAAAATTTTATTTTTTAATTAAAAATTCTTATTTTCCATGTCAAATTTTAGCAAAAAAATTCAACATAAAAATTTTTTAAAAAATTATTAATATTTTTAATAGTAATTTTTTAGCTATTAATTTAATTAATCGTTTCTTTAATATAATTGAATTATATCATTTATCACTGATTTTAATTTGTTCACAGATAGATACCCTTATAACAATATGCCATTTTCACCAATTTTCATAAAATTTTCCATCATTTGAAAAATTTCTTTTATTGATTTGAAAATAATAATTTTTAATTTTATAAAAAGTTTATTTATTATAAATCATATAAACTAAATTAATTACTTAAAACAATTAATTATAAAAAATCAATTAATTTTAAATAAAAAAATTAATTTTAAATAAAACAATTTTGCTTTTATGATCATTAAATAATATTTTGGTGTAAAAATGTCAAGTTTAATTTCAATTCCCACATTGCCTTTAGTTGTAATTGCATTGATTTGTGGGATATTATCATTTATCAGTACTCGTTTGGTAATGCCTTGGCTTATCCTTAAGTTGGAGAAGGCAGAAATCATAGGAAAGGATATCCATAAATCCTCTCGCCCTATTGTAGCGGAAATGGGTGGTATAGGGATATTATTTGGTTTTATCATAGGCATTTTTGTCGGAATCATACTTTTCCCGACTTTGGCATTTCAATTGGCTATTGTTCTAGTTGTAGTTCTTATTGTAGGAATAATAGGTATGGTGGATGACTTAATTGTTTTGTCATCTAAAGAAAAGCTGTTCCTGCTCTTTTTGGCAGGTATTCCATTATGGTGGATTGCACCACCTAACGTTGGTCTTTTGTATATGCTCTTGATTCCAATAGCTGTTTCAATCTGTTCCAATCTAACCAATATGCTTGCAGGATTGAATGGTATTGAATCTGGGCTTGGAGTTATTTCAATGACTTCCCTTACTATCAGCTGCATCATTCTTGGAAAATATGATGTTGCTATCATAAGCATGAGCATGCTAGGTACATTGATTGCTTTCCTTTATTACAATAAGTATCCTGCTAAGGTTTTCCCCGGAGATACAGGCACACTCATCATTGGTGCAAGCATTGCAGCCATTGCATTTATCGGTAGGGTGAAATTGATCGCTTTCATTGTTCTCTTGCCTAATATAATTGATGCAGCACTAAAATTCTACAGTGCAGGAGTTATGGAAAGGCAACAGCATCAGCCTACTCAGTTAAATGATGATGGTAAATTGGTAAGGCCGGAACAAGGATTCAAGTCATTGATTAGATTCGTTTTAAGAAAGCCTGTTGATGAAAAGACTGCTGTAATGATGATTTGGGCTATTGGCATTATATTTGGAATATTTGGAATAATTGTAGCTATTTTAATGCCTGGAGTAACTCATAATCAAACATTCGCACAATTCATCCATCTAAAAGATTATTTATATTATTTAGGTTAATTCTAAATAATCTTTTTTTAATTTAATTTAATTTAATTTAATTTAATTTAATTTAATTTAATTTAATTTAATTTAATTTAATTTAATTTAATTTAATTTAATTTAATTTAATTTAATAGTCACGAATAATCTTTTTTTAATTTTTCACTATTTTTTTCTTTTTTCTCTTCTGCAATACCCTATTTTTTCTTGTTCTTTCTTTTTTCTTTAATTTTTTCGATTTTTATCTATTTTTCACTTTTTCAAACCCAAACAACATTTCCAGTAGTGAAGCTGTATTTATTTGAAATTGCAGGATTGAAAAGCTTATTTGTAATATTCTCGCTCTTGAATGAATTTGTTATGCTTTTTCTAACATTATAATTTATACGGTCTCCAACCGCTTCCTTTTGCTCTTTCGTTTTCACATCTGGAGATGATGCATAAATCTTCAATTGTATTCTGGTTCTATTGAAACTGTCCTTTCCATTAACTGTTTGCTTAATCTTGATTATCTTTATCCTCTTTTGCCTAAGCAATGACTGTTTCTTTAGGTCCTTTGAATAGTTGTCATAGGATTCCTTTGGATAAATTGCCAATCCATTTGACGAAATTCCTTCAAAAGCGCCATCTCTTGCGGAAGCCATTGCCATGTTCAATTCATTTGAATCAATCAGTGCATTTGCCAAGAGAATTGCAGTAATAAGTGCAAAACTGATTAATAGCAGTAATTCTACAGTAATTTGGCCTTTTTTATCAATTTTCATAATATTTTTCCTTTTTTCTCATTTAGAGATCTAGATTAAATCAATTAATGCTCCACTTGTCTAATAAAAATTGAACTTTGATTGATTGCATTTGTCTCATTGTCATTTATCAATGTTTTTTCAATCAGATACGTCCTTCCATTATACAATTCCATTTTCTCTATTGTTTTATTGCTTGAATCTACAAGCATTATTGGATTAATGGCTGATTTTCCCTTCTTATTATTAAATTCCACAATAGCTTCCTTGTCATTAATTATAATTCTATAAAAGTTTCCATCAACGGATTCGGGCAATTTGATCTTCTTTCTAAATCCGTATTCCTTTGAATTAACCTCATTTATCGAATCTGCAATGTTATTCACTAGGAATCTGCCTTCACTGTTTTCATGGATTTCAATCTTAGAACCTAATCCATTTTCTATCATAGGCAAATTGACAATTAAGAGCATCATTACAATTAATGTGCAAAATAAGAGTTCTATATTGATTATGCCTTTTGAATCCATAGGTATTCTTTTTATTCTGCTATTATTTAAATATTTGCTAATATTTTAAGTAAATTTAACTGTATAATTATTATTTTTTAATATGATTGTAATTTAATAAGTTTTTCATAATTTTAATGGTTCAAATCAATATTTTAATCATTTAATAAAATTACATTGCTTTTAGAAAAAGGTCGTTCCATTATAAAATTCCATCAATCCTATAAAAAATTATTTAAATGTATTGGAGTATACTATAATATATAAAAGCTGATTTCTTAAAAAATATCAATAGACATTGGCTGATTTATGGTCAGAAGAGCCTTAGGAGTAATAGAATGGTTTTAGTTTCTTATTTGAATCCCTTATCACAGGAAGGAAGGAATATCGTAAGGGGATTAGGGGGTCTTGAAGAGATTTCCTCACAAAACGATGACTTGATGGATATTGTTATCCATACCAATCGTCAAACCATCTCCAATCAGGAGGTTGTTCCTGAAACCATAGTGGATTTGGCTATAAATCGTATAAAATGGTATATTGAACGTAAAAACAATAATGACTTCAATCCTAACGATTATGTCTACTTTTTCAATGAAAGGATTGCAGAATATGATACTATTGCCTTTCACATATTGGCGCAAGCCATAGCACAAAAGTTTAGGCCAGGATCCCGTGAGATTAAGCTATTTGTGGAATCTCAAGGCCTCATGATTGAGGATAGGTTAATCAAGCTTCCAACATCTGAAAGGAAAGAGCTTGTAGAGGAGATATTAAGCGATTTGCTTATACTGGATGGCATTGAATGGTCTTTCCTAAAGGATTTGATAGCCACTAAAAAGCTATCATTAACTGATTTGGTTCTTCGCAGTGGAGAAATAGTCTTGGATAGGGAAGAATTCGTTTACTCCTTTGGCGATGAATTCACTGATAGGTCTCCAGAGAGGATTTATGATATCTTGATTGGAGACAATTTAAGGGAGCTTATTTTAATTAAGCTCTTGATGCAGAATACTGAAGATTACATAAAGTCAATTCAGGATCAATTGGCTATAGTTGAAATGCACCCTGCAATTGTGGAATTAGGTGAAATGCTTGATGAGACAATTACAGAATCATTGGCTAAATACAGCACGTATTATGCAAGTGGTGGAGCTTACGGCAATATGGAAATAGGAAAACTCATTAGGGAAGCTTTCCCTCCATGCATTGAAAATACTGTAAATGGTGTTTCTTCAGGTGGAAGAAATGATGCAATTGTTCTTCTTTTAACATCATTCGTATCTTATGCAAGGTTATATCCAGGCATTTTTGGCTCAGACAGAACAGTAAAGGTTTCAGACATTGATACAAACCTGAACATCACCTTAAATGAGATTTTGCCGCTTATTTTTGAAGCTGCAGACAATTGTACCCCTCCTTTATTTGAAGATCAGCCTCAAGAAAAGATAAACATCATATCAAAATTAGGCTTTGGAATGCATGAGGAAGTTAGCCTTGAAAATGAGGGAGAGACCAAGTGGTACACTCCAATGAGCTGTGAAAAGATAAAGATGCATCTGCCACATCTTTGTAAGGAAAATAAGGATTGCGCTAAGATAAACAATCCATTGAGCTATTATTCAAGGAAAAAATGGCTAATGAGCAAGAATGGTGAATTGCCTTCTGATAGTTCCAAAGGGGATTCTAAAAACTGATTTTAAAGAATAGATGAAACATTAGAGAAAATTGGATAAAAAACGATTAATATGTATAATCCTCTTCATCGTAGTATCTTAAGATTATGGAATGCTCAAAGTCTTGATAGTTATTGAAATGATACTCCTCGTAATCTTCAATAAGAATCTTTATTTGCCTTTCTTTTTTGTCTATTGACTCGATTTTGCAGAATTCCTCCAAGAGTTCTGGATCATAGTCATCAAAATACTCTTCCTTTTCTTCTTTTTTTAGTTTAAATTCAAGGAACCTTTCGTATTCATCATCCTCCAGAATCTCCTCTTCATCATACAATTCCTCTTCAGATTCTATTTTATAGAGTTCAATATGGTCATTGTCATGGTCCATATCAAGCAATTTGTTCATATTCAATCCGATTCCTTGAACTTTTCCTGTCTTTAGGTTGATGATTGTTTTTCCGGTTGATTCATAAGCTGTCCAGTTGTCAAGTGCAGGCTCTATGATCTCTCTTATGCTCAAGCTTTCTATAAGTCTTCTAAGTTCCTCTTCACTTAGCATTTCAATTCTCCATTTTGCTTTTTTATAGCTAATTTTCCTTTAAATTTGCTTTTTTCATTTAGTTATTCTCATTATAATAAGTTTTAAGTATTATATAAATAATAAATATTTTTACTTATATATAATATTTATTTAAATCAATAAAAACTTTATTTATACTAAATTTAAAACTTTTAATAAATGATGAAGTTTATAATTATTTTAATTTGTTTATTTTTCGAATTAGACTTTTTGGTGATTAAATGTTTGGCCAATCAAGTATTCAGGAAAGAAGGAGATATTACAGGGAGGAATGGTCTGAAAAAGACATCCCTGACTTTATCACAGAGGGAATCACTAAGAGGGAATTCGGTTTTGACCATTTGGGACATGGTCCTAATGACAGATATAAGGTCTTTTTCGGAACAAGGCCTCTAAAACGATTCTTAAGAACAAAAGCCCCTTTTGCAGCATATATTTCTGTAGCATTCTATGCAAATCCAAGAAATCGTGGAGGATGGGAAAAGGCAGAATACATATTTGACATAGATGCAAAGGATTTGCCTATCCGTTCCTGCAGTTGCGATGGAGTATGCGAAATCTGCTTAGGTGAAGCTCTTGAGCGAGTAAACATCATGCTAGACACTTTAAAAGGAGATTTGGGCCTTAAGAATATACATCTCATTTATTCAGGTAGAGGATTCCACATAAGGATACTTGACCCTGTAATGATGGAAGCGGACAGTGACTTAAGAGGGGAAGTTTTGAAATATGTTGCAGGCGCTGAAGTTCCAAAATCTGAATATCCGAACATCAATCTCGGTGGAAAGCCTTATAATTTTGAGCATTTCACCATTCCAATAGCTTATCCTGCGATTTTCACTGAAAAGGTGAAATACAACATTCTTCACTTGAAGGGAGATGAGAAGTTTGATGGAATCAACAATAGGTTGTTGAAGGACATGGTAAAGAATAGGGATTTCCTTTATGAGGATGACTGGGGCTCATTCAAGCAGGCAATCGGTCCAAGAAGGTATAAGGATATGGTGAATGCTATGGCAAGGGTTAATCTTGCAACAATCGATGCAAAGGTAACCATTGACTTAAAGAGGATTTTAAGACTTCCAAGTTCCCTTCACTCTAAAGTGAGCATGAAATGCGTTGAGGTAAAGAATCCGGAAACATTCGATCCATTTAAACATGCTGTCCCTAAGTTTGTATATGAAAGAAAGGATGAATCCATTGCAGAAAAATAGATGTTTTTTAAATAGTCACTGATAAGATTATACTTTTTTTAATAAAAAATAGATTTTTTTTTAAATTTTTTGCTGATAAGATTATACTTTCTTTAATAAAAAATAGATATTTTTAAATTAATCCTAAACAAATATAATTATTAAGAATTAATTTATTTAATTTATTAATTTCATTAAGGAGGTTCAATATGTTGAATAAGAAACTTATAATCGGTTTTATTATTGCATTGATTGCTCTAATTGTAGTTGGTTTTGTTGCATTGAACTTTGTTCCTCACAATGACATACTTGATTTGAACTTAACAGACAATGCAACTGAAAACATCACTGAAAATCTAACTGAAAACTTAACTGTCAACATTACAGATGATGCAGTTAACGGTTCAGAAATTGCAGCTAATGAATCTGCTGTTGTAGATGCAAATAATACTAATGCAAGCGCTGATGTCGATGAAGGAGATGTATTGAAAAAGCAAACTTTCACTGTTACAGCAAATGAAACTGGTCAGTATAAAGGAATGGAACCTGGAACCTATGTACTTTACTACACAGAAAACGATGGTCCTATTAAAATCGATAAAGTAGGATAATTAAATTTTTAATTTTTTACTTTTTCTTTTCTTTTTTTTAAATTTTTTTTAATTTTTAATTTTTCATTCTTTAATGTTTTCTAAATAATACTTTAAAACTTTGATATTTATTTTTTCTTTATTTTTAAATTAAGTTTATTACAAACCTTTATAAGTAACAGAAAATAAAATATTGTTGGTGAAATGTAATTGAAAAGCAAAATCAGTACTTATTTTAAAATTCATTCTTTTTTAGTTATTTTTTTATTAGCATATTTGATGTCTGAAATAACTAATTCATGATAATTTTTATCATGTCATTAGTTTTTATTCATCTGTTCTTAAAAAAAAGGACACATTTATATACTATGAAGTTCATAATATAATTGTCGAAGAAAAATGACATCAAAATATGGGGGTTGATATCTAGTTTGCCAATCATTTTTCAACATTCACTGTAATTTATTAATGCACCATTTATCACCTTAGCTGTTAAATAAACTTACAAAGGGGGAGTGAATGTTGATAATATAGAATTTATTTGCTTTTATAAATCTAAACTAAAGGGGGTATTCTATGGATAATGAAAGTATAAAAATCAAGATTCAAGATCAGGATGAAATTTCTGGCACTGAACAATTAAACAAAAACGAAAACAATCTAAAAGGGGGAAATGATATGGAAAATGAAAACAAAACTGTTGTAAATGACTACAACGATGAAAAACTTGCAAATATTGGAATTGAAGAGGAAATGGACTTATTCTTCATTTTAGACAGAAGCGGATCTATGGGAGGCAGTGAAATGGACACCATCAATGGGTTCAATGCTTTCATTGAAAAGCAAGCAGTGAAAAACCACAACATCCGTGTAACCACCATTCTCTTTGACGATAAATATGAAGTCCTATATTCCAGAAAACCTATATCTAAAGTGGAACCACTCACTGAAAAGGAGTATTATGTTAGAGGTTTAACAGCTTTGCTTGATTCAATCGGAAAAACTGTAAACACCTATAAAAACAATGTAGCTTCAGCTATGTGCATAATAACTTCTGATGGATATGAAAACGCTTCCAGAGAGTTCAACAGAACTCAAATCAAGGAACTTATTGAAAACAGCGGATGGGAATTCGTATTCATAGGAGCTGATATTGACTCTTACTCTGAAGCTTCACATATTGGAATCCGCAAAAGCCGTGTAGCAAATTACTCCAAAACTGCTGAAGGACATGAGGCAATGTATGATGCATGTGAAAAAGTCACTGATAGGTTCTATAGATTAAGAAGAATTGATGATGACAATGAGGAGTGGAAGGAGAAATTAGACTGATTCCACTTCTATTTCCTTTTTTATTCTTTTTTCTTATTTTTTAAATTCTATTTTTTAAAAAGTCCTTTAAATTATAAAATTATAAAACTAATAAAGGTAATAATATAATTATAAAATAAATTTATCAGATTTTACAATTAACTAAAGGGAATAAACAATGAATTATGAATCAATATTAAACGAATTAAGACCAACTCCTGAGGAGATTAAAGCGGTTAATGAGACAACTGAAAAGGTAATTGATTTCATTAATGAACTCTGCGACAAGGAAGGCATTGATGCTGAAGCAAATGCTGTAGGTTCAGTTGCCAAAAAAACTTGGTTAAGCGGTAAATCTGATATAGACATTTTCATTAGCTTTCCTATAGATACTGATATGGATCGCCTAAAGGAAAAGGGATTGTATATTGCACACAAGACAAATGATGCATTGAATGGAAAAGCATCAGAGCATTATGCTTCCCATCCTTACTTGACCTGTGACATAGATGGTTTTGAAGTTGATATAGTTCCTTGCTATGCAATTAATGAGGGAGATTCAATCATATCCGCTGTTGACAGGACCATCTTGCATACAAGATATATCCAAAGGCATTTAAGCAAAGAGCAGGAAGATGAGGTTCTATTGCTTAAGAAGTTCATGGATGCTGTTGGAACATATGGCTCTGAATTCAAGACAGGTGGTTTTGCAGGTTATTTGTGTGAATTGCTTATATTGGAATATGGTAGTTTTGAAAATACTTTAAGAGCAGCACAAAACTGGAAATTCAATACTAAAATAGACTTGGAAGATTTTGGCACTGCAAAAGACTTTAAACAGGATCCTCTTGCTTGCATTGATCCAACTGACAAGAATAGAAATGTTGGAGCGGCCTTGAGAATAGAAAGATATGTTGATTTCATTGTCGCATCCCGAAACTTTTTAGACATTCTTGATGATATTGATTTGGATGAAAATGCAAAGGAAGAAAAGATAATTGAATTCTTCAATCCTCTTTTAAAGAAGCATTTGTTAGGCAAGTCCAATGGGGAAATTGCTAAAGACATTTTAGACTCATTTAAGGATAGGCAAACCCAAACATTGGTTCTTAAGTTCCCTATTCCTGAAATGTCCGCTGACGCTCTTCATCCCCAGTTGCTTAAAACTGTCACTTCCATATGTGAAAAGATAGAAATGGAGGAATTTTCCGTCTTCAATTATGATTATTGGACAGATGAAGAGAGATTCGTTATCTTTACCATAGAGCTCAATGTATTCAAGCAAGGAAAATACTACATACATAAAGGCCCTAAAGTATGGCCTAAGAAAGCCTGTGACAACTTCAAGAAGAAATGGCAGGATTCTTTATATCCTTTAGATGAATTTATGGTTTTAACAAGGGAAAGAGAGTTTAAAACTGCTAAGGAATTTTTAGATAATACCCTCGATGATGACCATATCCATATGTTCAAGATTGGAAAGAACATCAAGAAAGCTATTTGCAGTGATGATTGCGTTCCTATTGAAATAGATGAATTCCTAACTGATTTGGATAATCAATTTGATTATGACATTTCCAATAGGACTGGTGATGAATTGGCAAAAGATTATTTGAACTCTTTAGATGACTTCTTGAATCCGGGACAATACATTAAAAGATGAGTAAAGGAGAATTTTATGAAAGCAAATCAATCAGAAACCATCAGAAGCTTTTTAGCCATTGAACTTGATGAGGAATTGGTTCCTAAGATTCTTGAAGTTCAAAAGGAGTTTAAGAAGACAAATGCCAATATAAAGTACGTTCCATCAAGGAATATGCATTTTACCTTGAAGTTCTTTGGAAACATTGATTTGGATATGGTTGATGATATCGCTGATGCAGTCAATAAGGTCATTAAAAATTACTCTTCCTTTGACTTGAACATTAAAAACTGCGGATGTTTCCCAAATAGGAATGTAATTAAGGTTCTATGGTTAGGATTGGATGAAGGCTCTCCAATAGTAAATCTTCAAAAGGATCTTGATAAGGAATTCAAGAAATTGGGATTCAAGAAGGAAAAGAACTTCATTTCCCATTTGACCATTGGAAGAGTGAAAAGTCCTAAGAATAAAAAGGAAATAAGACAAACAATTGAAAAATTGGCAGATATTGAAATAGGAAATTTCACTGTTTCTAAAATATGTTTAAAAAAGAGCACTTTAACTCCTCAAGGACCAATCTATGAGGATATTAAAGTGTTTGAATTAAATTAATTTTTAATTTTTTTCATTATTTTTTATTAATTTCGTATCGACTTTTTATTTATTTTTTATTAATTTTTTCATTGCTATTTTTAATTCTTTATACAGTTTTAATTATTTTTAGCTGTTTTTTTAATAGCTTTCATAGTGAATCCTATCTTTATCAAACCTATCTGTTCCAGTGTAATCCTCTGTAGGATATCCTAAAACAATTACAGAGTAAGGAAAAACATTTTCTGGAATGTTGAAATGCTCTTTCAAGTAACTTACTCTTTCCTCATCAGGATATGTTCCAAGCCATACTGCACCGAGACCTTCTTCCACAGCTTGCAATAAAATGTTTTGTGTACATGCTCCCATGTCCTGCTGGACCCACTTGTAGTTTTCAAACTGGCTAAGGTAATCCTCATTAAATAAGGTTATTATGCAACATGTGGATGTTTTAGCAGGTTTAGAGTATTGGCTCATGTTTTCTATTTTCTCAATTCTATCCTTATCCTTAACTACTAGAAACTCCCATGGCTGTGAATTTATAGCAGAAGGCGCTTGCATTCCTGCCTTTAAAAGTCTCTCAATTTTTTCATCTTCTATTTCCTTATCCAAAAACTTTCTAATGCTTTTTCTTTTAAAGATTGCATTCATTCTAACACCTTTTTTTTATTTTTTATTTTTCCATTAAGAATCTCAAATATTTGTATGAAACGAATATTACTAAAACCAATGCTATTGCTGCTTGAATATAGAATAGCCAGTTCAATATATCCAATCCAAAGAATTTATATGCTTCTCCAGTAGCTATTGTGCTTATAACAAATGGAAATGTAAATGCTGAAAAGCTTGGCATGAACTGCAATCTTTCAATTGCTATAAGTTTGATAGCTTGGAAAATTGCAAAAACATAAAAAATGCATGCTGCTATGTAGATAAAACTCAAGAAGTTTTCATTAATTGATAATGCATTCACGTATCCAACAATAAGGATTGAGAAAAGTGCAGTGTAGATGCAAATAAATGGTTTATTTTTATCCTCTATTGCAGTAAACTTAAGGTATCTGTAAGAGATCAGAAGGAGTGTTGGTATCATAAGTATGAAACCTATGCCAAAGAAGATAAATCCATATTGTTGCAAATCATATGCTGGAGCTGTGATTGATGCCATAGTTATTCCAATGTATACAATCCACCAGGTAGCGAATACTGTTTCCATATCAAATTTATCAATAACAAACTTCTTAGTAAAGATAATAATTATTGATAAATGAATGATTATTCCTAAAATCCATATTCCAAAAGCAATGCTCTCGGACAATGGTAGGAATAATGGCTTAAGATATGTGCCAAATAGCATTAGGGCCATTGAAAATGTACCGAATGTACTTAATGCAATCAGAGTATTCAGTTCATTCATGAAAATGTCAAAGTGAAAAATAAGTTTTAATAGGATTAAAAATATAATGATTGATCCGATTATGAAAAATATGCTGCTATAATCGGAAAAAATCTTACCTAATGATAGAATAGCTAAAATTAAACCTGTGATTGCTAAAGGCAGATTTCTTATAATGTTCATAATATTAATTTAAAAAAAGAGTTTAATAAAATTTTCTTAATAATTTTAAGATAAATGAAAATGAAATTTTTTTATAAAAAGTTTTAGAAGAAATTTAAAAAAACATTAAAAAAAAAAGATTTAGATAAGTAAATGAACTTATCTATAAAAATTATTTATTCGTATAAATTTAATTCTTCAGCGCTAAGCACTTTAATTTCCATATCCTCAGCCAAATCTGCAGATTCCTTTGAGAATAATTTGAAATGAGGTGAATTCAAATGCTCACTTAATGCTTCTACACTTTCCCACTCTTCAACGAAAGTGAAAGTGCCGTCTGTGATTGATCTTAAACATTTGTAATTAATGTTTCCTTCCTCTTTAAGAGTTTCTTCAACCAATGCCTCTGCAAGAAGAATCAATTTGTCTTCTGCCCCTTCTTTGGGGATAAGTTCTGCCATAACTACAATAAAGCTCATGATTAATCTCCTAATTGATTATATTAATTGTTTTATTTAACTTCATATAAAAATTCAGTGTTCTTGATTTTTTTCGAAATAAGTTTGTGTTTATTTAATTTCATATAGAAATTCAGTGTTCTTGATTTTTTTTCGAAATAAGTTTGTGTTTATTTAATTTCATATAGAAATTCAGTGTTCTTGATTTTTTTTCGAAATAAGTTTGTGTTTATTTAATTTCATATAAAAATTCGTAGTGTTCTATATTATCTTCCAAATAAACTTCTGACACTTTTTCAAAACCCAAATCCTCATAAAATTTTGTCAAATAAGCCTGTCCGGAGAGTTTAATTCTTTTTTTACCTAAATTCACAGTAATAAAATCAATTGCCTTCTTCATCATTATTTTAGATATTCCTTGGCCTCTATAATCTTTTTTCACGATTACTCTCCCAATGGCCATATCCTCATATGAAATGTTTTCTGGAAGTATCCTTAAAACAGCTATTACGGAGGAATCCTCTTCATTTTCTAAAAATAAGTGATAAGCATACTTGTCCTTATCGTCCAAGTCCTGATAGGGACAATCCTGTTCAACAACAAATACTTCTGCCCTTAGTTTTAGAATTTCATATAATTCCTCAGTTGTAAGTTCCTCAAACTTTTTAAATTTCCAGTTTATATGATCACTTCCGAAAAATAGTGGATAATTTCAAAAAGACATTAATTTTTAAAAAAAAGAAAAAGAGTAATTATTCTATAAAAATAGAATAATTAAAGGTTTGAATTTTAATTCAATGGAATCTATTCATCTAATTTTGGAATTCCAGTGATTCTGAGTCCACCGTAATGGGATTTGTATTTGATGTTTAATCCGATTAAGAGTGGGGTGATCTTTTCGATGATTCTGGATTTTTCCAAGATTCCAGTATCGATGGTTCTTACACCAGGGATCTTGTTTATGAGTTCTGCTGCAATTTCTTTTGCTTCCTTGTCATCTCCAGCAATTAAACAGTCACAGTCGATGTCTTCTGGAATGTTTGATAAGTGGGAGTTACTGATGTTACAGAATGCACAGATTACTTTTGCACCGGTTCCTTCAAGGATGGATGCGGTTCTTTCAGCTGCGGAACCTTCCATTAAGTCAATGAATCTGAATGGTTTTCCGCCGATAGCAGTTTCTAAAGGTACGGTTGCATCCAATACAATCTTGTCGCTGCAGAATTCCTTGATTCCTTCTACAGTTGGCTTTTGTGCTGCGAGAGGTACGGTGAGGATTAGGATGTCCCCTTCTTTTGCAGCATCTTCGTTAGCTAAACCTTTTATGTTTAAGTCATAGTCTGCATATTTTTCTTTAGCTTCTGCAACAACGTCTAGTGCCTTTTCCTCTTTACGGGAACCAACGATAACTTCTACACCTTCAATTGCTAATCTGAGAGCAATTCCTAAACCTTGTGGACCAGTTCCACCGATTACACTTACAATCATTTTTTATCTCCTAAATATTGAATTTTTTTAAGTTTGTATAAAGTCTTATGGTAATATATTGTACAATATATTGTTGTTATTATTTATATGATATACTGTTTATAAATCTTTTTATTTTATTTAATATTTTATCATTTATCCTAGTTAATGTTTAGTTAAATTTTATTTTATATGAATATTTTTTAATATTTTTTATTTTTATTATAATTTTGTCAAATTATCGAATTAAAAAAAATCAATATTGGTATTTAAATTTAAAAATTTAGGACAGTTTAATAAATTAAGTTGCTTTTCAATCTATTAATTATGTTTTAAAATAAATTATAAAAAAGTAAAAAAAGAAAAAATAAATGATTTTCATTATTTAGTTAAATATTGTTTAAAAATAACTAAAATCAGTTTTTAGTATTCGTAGAATCCTTTTCCTGCATTGATACCGGTTTCGCCAGCATCTATTTTTTCCTTGAGCTTGAGAGCTATCTTTCCTTGAGTGGTTTCAGGGTCTTGGGACCTAGGATCCATGATGACAATGTTATATGCAGTTACAAGTCCTACAACATCCAAGATTTGGAACGGTCCGTTAGGTGAACCTGTAGCAAGTCTCCATGTCAAGTCAATTGTTTCAGGGTCTGCCACTTCCTCTGCCCATAATGCTTGTCCTGCAGAGAGGAATGGCACAAGCAAGGAGTTAAGGACGTATCCAGGTTGCTCTTTCAATACTTTGATTGGGACCATGTTGATGTCTTCTGCAAACTGAACGATTGCATCAAAGTATTGTGGGTCTGTTCCAGGGTGTGGCATTACTTCAGCAGTGTTTTGAGCCCAGATATTGTTTGCAAAGTGGAATGCAAGATACTTTTCTGGTCTTCCTGTAGATTCTGCAAACTGGCTTGGAAGCAATGTAGATGAGTTGGTTACAACAATTGTCTTTTCAGGCAAGTATTTTGCCAATTCCTCATAGAATGGGATTTTTTGATTAGGGTCTTCTGCAATTGCCTCAATAACAAGATCTGCATCTTCTGCTGCTTCTTCATAGCTTGTTGTAAGTGTCAGGCTGTCGAATGCCTTTTGAGCTTGCTCTTTCAATGCATCGATTTCTTCATCACTTAGGTCAGGATTTTTGCTGAATCCTCTGCAGTATGCAGACTTGTCGGTTTTCATTTGTTCCATTGTTGCCAAATAGATGTTCAACAATCTTTCAAATTTAGGTTTAGCCCTTTCGATTGAGCCTTCGCTTCTAAGCCAAACTGTTACATCAAAACCGCAGAAAGCGGATTGGAAAGCGATTTGACTGCCGAGTACTCCTCCACCAGCTACTACAACTTTTTTAATATCCATTTTATTCACCATCTAAATTTATAAACTATATGGAATTAAAAAAATTAAAAAAATAAATATAGTTTACTTGTATACTATTATAAAAATTCAAATATTTAAAATTTTATAAATGATTTTAAAGGAATAGCATTAGTTAATGGATGATAGAAAGGATAATAAAAAAGAATAATGAAAAGAATAATAAAAATGATAATAGTTAATAAATAATTAGAATGGATATCAAATTAATTTAAAAAATAGCTTATTTACTCATAATCATTCAATTCAGCAGATTTGAATGCCAAATCCATGAATGTCTTAAAGAATTCATCATCGAGTTTATCCAATCCCATTTTCTCTTCCCATTCATTATTGATTTCTTCAAGAATTGGGATAAGATCCTTTCCTTTTTGGGATAATCTTAAGATGTTGTGCCTTTTGTCTTCCCTTGACTGTTCCCTGATTATGATTCCGTTGGATTCCAATTTCTTGATAGCTTTAGTTATTGCTCCTTTTGTAATGTAAAGGCTATCTGATAAATCCTTTTGATTCAAGTTTTCCTCATTGTACACTCTAAGCATGCATAATACCTGAATCAAATTCAAGTCGTACTGTGCCAAGGCATTGTTTAAATAGGTTTTATGATTCTTATGAAAAATAAATAAAAGGTCTCCTAAACGATTGTAATCATAAAATCCATCATTTGTTTTCTCGCTCATCATATCTTTTTTTATTGATACAATTATTTAAAAATAACTAAAATGCCATATCATATTTTATATTTTCATTCAATTTTAAAAAGATTTAAATATAAAAAATTACAAAATAATTATTGTATTTAAAAATACATTAATGTATAAAAATATACATTAATTTTAAAAATAATAGTTTTCATGACAAAAATATATAAATCATTAACAATATATTAAATTTTTAGTTTTATATATAAATCATATCTATTAAGGAGACTAATCTTATGACTGAAATAGGAAAAAGAATTCGTTTAGAAAGGATTTTCAATAGAAAAACAGGAAGAACCGTAATTGCTCCTATGGACCATGGTGTATCAAGCGGTCCAATCAAAGGAATAATTAACATGGATGAAACCGTTGAAAGCATCTCCCAAGGTGGAGCAAATGCAATATTGATGCACAAAGGTATTGTAGGACTCGGACATAGGGGATACGGTAAGGATATCGGTCTTATTGTACACTTGTCTGCAAGTACCTCTTTAAGCCCAGACCCAAACAACAAGGTAACTGTAACCAGTGTGGAAAAGGCAATCCAATTAGGTGCAGATGCAGTGTCAGTGCACGTGAACATAGGTTCTGAAACCGAACCTGAAATGCTTATGGAACTTGGTGAAATATCCGAAACCTGCAGTTACTGGGGAATTCCACTTTTAGCAATGATGTACCCAAGAGGTCAAAAAGTGGAAAACGAGCATGATGTTGAAATGGTAAAGCATGCAGCACGTGTAGGTTCTGAACTTGGAGTGGACATTGTCAAAACCAATTATACCGGTGATCCAGACTCTTTCAAAGAAGTAGTGGATGGGGCATTGGTTCCTGTAGTCATTGCAGGAGGACCAAAAGTTGAAACCGATAGGGAACTTTTAGAAATGGTAAAGGATTCACTTGAAGTCGGAGGAGCAGGTGTAGCATTTGGAAGAAACCTTTTCCAAGCTGAAAACCCTGGAAAAATCACAAGAGCTATTGCTGAAGTAGTTCACAATGATTTAGATGTTGAAGAAGCATTGAAATTCCTCGAATAATTAATCATAATTATGAAAGATGGTTTTTTTATCTATTAACAATCAATACAGAAAAATAATGCAAGAATTAATGCAAGAAAAATTTAAGGAGATTAAAATTGTCAAATAAATTCGCTTGGATTATGTCCCCAAAAGCAGATTGGGACGATAAGAAAGAATTGATTACAACAGCACTTGAATCAGGAATCGATTACATTCTTGATACAGAAGACAGTGAAAACATCAGAAAGGTTGGAAACTTCAAGATAATTTCAAATGAAGAGGATGCTGACATTTATTTGGTTGGAATTGATGGTGAAGGAGACGGCACTCTTGAGCTTAAGGACAATTTGAATGAATCAGCAGATTTAGCTAAAGCAAATGAAGCTAAAAACAGTGGTAAAACTGTCTGTGCCTATATAATCATTACCGACAAGTTGCATGAGCAATTGGCAGTGACATTAGGCAGAGTTGTTGACTATATAATCCTTGTAGCAACCGATTGGACAATCATTCCCCTTGAAAACATCATTGCAGACCTTCAAAAGGAAAATGTGAACATAATAGCTGCTGTAAAGACTGTAGATGATGCAAAAGTGGCTATGGAAACCTTGGAAGTGGGCACTGATGGAGTCATATTCGAGCCACAGGAATTTGCACAGATAAAAGACATTGCAAACTTGATTGATGAGCTTTCTACAGAAAGCTACTCCTTAAAGGACTTGACAATCACCAATGTCGAGCCTGTAGGATCTGGAGACAGGGTATGCATTGACACAACAACCATGATGAGGCCTGGTGAAGGAATGCTAATTGGCTCTTACTCTAAGGCAATGTTCTTCATTCACAGCGAAAGCTTGGAAAGCGAATATGTGGCATCAAGACCATTTAGGGTTAATGCAGGTCCTGTTCAAGCATATGTCATGGTTCCAGGCAACAAGACAAGATACCTAAGTGAACTTGAAACAGGGGATGAGGTATTGATTGTTGATAAGGATGGAAAAACCAAAAAGTCTATTGTTGGCAGATCCAAAATAGAAAAAAGGCCTCTTCTTTTGATTGAAGCTGAATATGAGGATATGAAAATAAGGTCATTGGTTCAAAATGCAGAAACCATAAGATTAGTCGATGAAAATGATGAACCGATTTCCGTTTCAGTTCTAGAGCCTGGAATGAAGGTCAAAGGATTTATTGACGATAGCGCAAGACATTTTGGTATGGCTATTGATGAACAGATCATTGAACAATAACTTTTTTTAGATTGTTAAGGGCAATTGCTCTTAACTGACTTCTTTTTTTATTTTCTTAACTATTTTTACCCTTTTTAAAAATTTTATCATAAATTTATCATTTTTTAAATTAATATATTCAAAATTAGTTAAATATTATAACAATATTAAAGCAATATTGTGGTAAAATAAGAATTTTTAAGTCGTTATATTAAAAATAAACTATAAATAAAAGGAATTATATATTTTTATACCTAAATGTAAACTCTTTAAGTCCAGGAGATGATATAATGCATTTTTGCTTTATTGCCATGAATTGGATTCAAGATTTTTTGAAGAAAATTCCCTCTGGCAAGTCTATAAAAATGGGGGTTCATTATGTCTATCCAATCAAAGATTTGGTTGGCACTGGTCATGTATATCATTTATTTGTGGTGCATGGCCTTTATCATCATAATGATTGTATACAAATTGTTATGAGGTCATAATGCCCCTTAAATTGTAGGAAAAAACATTATTGCAAGATTTTGTTTTTCAACAACCCCCTAAGTTGTTCTTGAGTTTCCTTTGGCTTGCAAAGCTCACATCCTACAATTTAAAAACCCATTAAAAAAATTTAAATATCATTTAATTCATATTCATTTGTAGAGTTTAAAAGTTTTTCATTAAACTTTTGACCCAACATTTTTATAGGCTTACAATATCTATCTTAGGGATTGCAGGATTTTATCCGCAATGTAGATATTGGGAATGATTTGAATCTTAATCCATTTGGATTAGATTCATAAATCATTTTTTAAAAAAATAAAAAAATATAACTATTGCTCTTTTTTTAAGATTTTAAAGAAGATAATGGACTTTTTCCTTATCAATATCATCAAGGCTGTAAGCTTCCATATGCCCATCTTCGATTCCTAAAGCCAATATTCCAACTATTCTAAAGTAATCGTCAATTCCTAAAATGTCACGTACAAGGTCTTCTGATGATTTTCCCAATTTGGATTTTCTTAAATGTATTTGGATCCAGCAGCTTCCAACATCCTGTTCTGCAGCCATCAAATGCATAAATGCTAAAGCTATTGAGGAATCTTCAATCCAGGTATCTGAAATCTCGCTGTTTGCAATTACAGCTATTGCCTTATTTGCATCCTTTACAAATGAAGCTCCAAATGCTTTTGATTTGCTTATTTTCTTCAATGCTTCCTTGTTTTCAATAACTAAAAAATTGCATGGCTTCAGGTTTCTGCTTGTTGGAGCAAGGAGCCCTGCCTGCAATATTTTGTTTAGCTTTTCTTTTGGAATCTCTTCATCAGTATATTTTCTTACACTTCTTCTTTTAAGCATTATATCCAATAAATCCATTCTATCATCCTTAAAAATTAGTTGATTCTTTATTCTTGAATTGATTTTTATAGTTTATCATATTAAACTTTTTATAAAATAGAAATAACTGCTTAATTATCATATTAAACTTTTTATAAAATAGAAATAACTGCTTAATTATCATATTAAACTTTTTATAAAATAGAAATAACTATTAATTAAGATAAATAAACTATATTATATCAAAATTGATTTATGATTAAAATCATTCATTTAAATTAAACTTATAGGAATTATTATCATGAATAGCGAAGAATTATTTAAAATAAGTAAAACCATCACTCCTGGAGGAGTTAACTCTCCAGTACGTGCTTTTGAACCTTATCCTTTCTTTGTAAAGGAAGCAAAAGGCTCTCATATTAAAGACATTGATGGCAACGATTATGTTGACCACTGTTTGGCTTATGGCCCTATCTTGCTTGGTCATAGTGATGATGATGTCATGAATGACGTTTATGCACAGATGCAAAAGGGAACCGCTTATGGAGCTCCCACTGAAAATGAGGTCAAATTGGCTCAGGAAATAATTGACAGGGTGCCATGTGCTGAAATGGTTCGTTTTGTTAATTCAGGTACTGAAGCTACAATGGCTGCAATCAGACTTGCAAGAGGATTCACCGGTAGGGATAAGATAGTCAAGTTTGAAGGATCATATCATGGGGCGCATGACTACGTTCTTGTAAAATCAGGTTCCGGTGCAGCATGTCTTCCTGATTCAGCAGGAATTCCTGTTGAAACAACCCAAAACACCCTTTCCGTACCATTCAATGATGTTGACGCATTGACCAAATTGATTGATGAGGAAGGGGAAAACATTGCTTGCATTATCGTAGAGCCTGTTATGGGAAATATAGGATGTGTTGAACCTAATGTAAAATACTTGAAATTCCTTAGGGAAATCACTGAAGAAAACGGCATTGTATTGATATTTGATGAAGTGATCACTGGTTTTAGAGTCTCCCGTGGTGGAGCACAAGAGTATTATGGTGTCAAGCCTGATTTGGTCACATTCGCTAAGATATTAGGTGGAGGATTCCCAATTGGTGCTTATGCCGGTAAAAAGGAAATCATGGAACTCATTGCACCTAACGGTAAAGTCTATCAGGCAGGAACCTTTAGCGGAAACCCTGTTTCTATTCAAGCAGGCCTTTCCACATTAAAGAAATTGGATTATGTATTCTATGGTGAATTGGCAAGAAAAGGAGACTTCTTAAGAGACAATATGAAAGACATAGTTGAAGACTTGAAATTGGACTTGCAGGTTGTAGGGCTTGCATCAATGTTCCAAATCTACTTTAATCCAGAACCAGTTCTCAATTATGAAATAGCTAAAAAGTCTGATACCAAAAGGTTCTTGGTATACTTCAGAGAATTGCTAAAGAACGGTGTATTCATTCCACCTAGCCAATTCGAATGTAATTTCATCTCTGGTGCACATACTGAAGAGGACTTGGTAAAGACATCAGAAGCTATTGAAGCTGCATTGAAAGTGGCTTGGGATAAATAGGCCTTGATGAAATAGGTTTGATTAACCTATTTAACTATAAAAACTATATATAATCTTAAAATAAATTATTAAATGTAATTAATATGATTTAAATCATCAATGATTTAAATTATTAATTTTTACAGATGATTAAATTTAATTGATAATCATTTAAATTATTAATTGCTGATTTAATATTTTGGAGGAAGAAAAATGAAAATTATTGCATTGCAAGGAAGTCCACGTATTGGTGGAAACTGTGACGTATTAATGGATGAAATGATTAAAGGGGCAGAAGAAAACGGTCACGAAGTAGTTAAATACTACCTCGAAGAAGAAGACATTGCAGGCTGTAAAGCATGTATGTTCTGTGCTGAAAACCCTGACTGTGTACGTGAAGACGATGGTAACAAGATTATCAATGAATTGGTTGCAGCTGATGGTGTAATCTTTGCAACTCCTATCTACTATGGTCAAATGACTGCACAAGCAAAAACCATTATCGACCGTTTCTATGCAATCGGACAAAACCCAAATAAAAGCTTAAGCGGTAAAGCTGCTCTTATCTTTACTGAAAACCAACCTGAAGGAACCTATAGGGATTACATTGAATTAACCAAATTCTCTCCATTCACCTTTATGGGATATGAAGTAATCGGTCATGTTGATGCAGGATCTGCAGGTCCAGCAGGAATCGTTGCAGAAGAACAAGAAGACAAATTAAAAGAAGCTTACGAATTAGGTAAACAATTCTAAGTTTATCTATTTCTCTTTTTTTCTTTTACTTTATTTTATCTATTTTTAATTTATTTTATCCACTATTTTTTCTAATTATTCTACTTTTACTATTTCTAACTATTTCTAACTATTTCAAACTATTTTTAACAAATTAATTCTCGTTTTGATTTTTTATAAAACTATAAATTAAATAATGAATAAAACAATTACTATGATTAGAATAGTGGCTGGTTTAGGAGAAAATGAAAACATCATTAAGGCTTCTAACGAACTCAATGAGATTGATGATTTGGAAATATCTTTAGTTAAAACTGAAGATGAACTTATAGAAGCATTTAAGAATCAAGAGATTGATGCAGTTATCAGAGGATCTCTTAAGGCATCTAAAGTTATAAAAGCCATTAAAGAGTTCAAATCAGATAAAACAATCAACAGAACCACTTATATCAATACAGAAGATGAAAAAGGTTTTTCCAGTAATTATGAATTTCTCCTTGCTCCTGTAGGAATTGATGAAGGAAAGAACATTGAAGAAAAGGTGACATTAGCTATTCAAGCTGCTAATTTCATTCAATACCTTGGCAAGAAGCCTAAAATAGCTGTTTTGGCTGAAGGAAGAAAGGATGATTTGGGAAGAAGCGAAAGAATCGATGAAAGCCTAATATCTTCTGATAAATTGACAAACAGATTAATTGAGACTTTCAAGGAATTGGATAACTTTGATAATGATAGTGATGAGATATCCAAGAATTATTCAATTAAAAACTATTATATTCTCTTGGAACAAGCCATTGAAGACGGATATAACATTATTCTTGCAAATGATGGCATCTTTGGAAACATCATGTTCAGGACACTAGTGCTTCTAGATAAATGGCCAAGCTATGGTGCTGTAACACTTGGAATAGATGAGATATTCATTGATACAAGCCGTGATCAAACTGTAGAAGGTTATGTAAGAAGCTTAAAGTTAGCTTATAGATTAGCTAAATTGAGAGAATAATCCTATTTTTTACTTTTTTTAAAACTCTTATTCCTAAAAATTTATATAAAACTATTTAAATTATTTTTTTTATATATATTACTAATAGAATTACTTCATTAAGTAATAGTTAAATAAAATTAAGGAAATTTTTTCAAAAATAAAAAAATAAAAAAATATTTATGGGGAATGCTTGTGCCACCACAATTTTTATATACACTTTATGAGAAGCGTCTTTTAAAGGAATTAGACCCTGAAAGGATGCCAAGACATGTAGCTATTATCATGGATGGTAATAGAAGATACTCCAAGATACAAGGAAATATGGAGGTTATCAAAGGCCATGAAATTGGTGTAGATACCTTGGAAAAGGTTCTTGACTGGAGTATTGATTTGGGAATTGAGATTGTCACTGCCTATGCCTTTTCAACAGAAAACTTCAACAGGCCTCAAAAGGAAGTTGAAGGGTTGATGAATCTTTTTGTTAAAAACTTCAAAAGAATCGTTAGTCATGAAAAGATTCACAGAAACAAGGTTAAGGTAAAGGTAGTCGGTAGAACTGAACTTTTGCCGGATAACGTTAGAGAAGCCATTATGGAAGCGGAGGAAGCTACAAAGGATTATGATGAAAGGCTTTTCAATTTGGCTATCGGTTATGATGGAAGATTGGAAATCGTTGATGCTATCAAGAAAATATATAAGCAAGTGGAAGATGGCGAGATTTCCATTGATGAAATCGATGAGGATATGGTAAGCAGGAATCTTTACACTGCAGGTCTTGAAGATCCAAGCCTTATTATCAGGACAAGTGGAGAAGAAAGACTAAGCGGTTTCCTCTTATGGCAATCTTCTTACTCTGAACTTTATTTCTGTGATAGCTTATGGCCTGAGTTAAGGAAAGTTGACTATTTAAGAGCTATTAGAGATTATCAAGCAAGAGATAGGCGTTTTGGAGTCTAAATACTAATTTCTTTTTCTTTTTTTATCTTTTTTTAATATTTATTCATTATTTTATTTTTATTGTGATTATTATGATAGACACACATTGTCATATAGATTTTGATGAGTTTGATGAAGATAGGGATAAGGTGATATCCAGAGCTAAGGAAAAGCTCAATGCTGTCATCAATTCAGGGTATGGCTTAAAAAGCAATGCAAAGGCATTGGCACTTTCAAGGGAGTATGAAGGATTTGTTTATCCAACATTCGGATTTCATCCAGTGTCTTCCCAGAACTCTCCTCAAGAGGAGATAGATGCAGCTCATAAACAGATGATAGAGCATCTTGATGAGATTTTTGCAGTTGGGGAGGTTGGAATGGATTTCTTCTATTGCACAGACAAGGCATTGAGAGCCCGTCAGCAGGAAATCTTCACTGGATTCATTGAAATTGCAAATGAATACCGGAAACCACTGCTTATTCACGGAAGGGACTGTGAAAAGAAGATTTTCAATTTGTTGAAGGATTATGATGATATTCCTAAGGTGATTTATCATTGTTATGGAGGCAGCCTAAAGACAGCAAGGAAGATCTTGGATATGGAAGACCATTACCTAAGCTGTTCAACCATGGTATGCTACAGTCAAAGACATCAAGACCTTTTCAAGGAAATTCCTATTGAAAGAATCTTGACTGAAACTGACAGCCCATACTTGGCAATGACCAAGGATGAAAGGAATGAACCTGCAAATGTTGCACTTGCAGTTGAAAAATTAGCTGAACTTCATGAAATTAGTGTGGATGATGTATCTCTACAAACTGAAAAGAATGCAAGATATGTATTCGGTATATAATTTTAAAGAAACGATTAATTAAATTGATACTTATAAATATTATTCAATTCTCATAAATCTATTATTAAATTTAAAGGTATGGTATTATGAAACCTTATATAATCCTTAATGCGGCCATGACATTGGATGGTAAAATAGCTACAAAAACAGGAAGTTCTGAAATTTCAGGGCCTGAAGATCTTGAACGTGTTCATGAAATCAGAAAGGAAGTTGATGGGATCATGGTTGGAATTGGAACAGTTCTTGCTGATGACCCAAGACTTACTGTTCATAAGATAAATGCAAGAAAAGAGGACAATCCTGTTAGAGTTGTAGTTGACAATAAGGCAAGGACTCCACTTGACTTCAGAATATTGAATGATGATGCAGAAACAATCATTGCAGTAAGCAGTCTTTGTGATGAGAATAATCCTGATTGTGATGATGATGCAGTTCTAAGAGCTAAGGAACTTTCCAAAAGAGTCAATGTTTTCTATTCATCTAAGGAATCTGTTGATTTGGCTGAATTTATGGAGCACTTGTATTCAAAAGGAATTGAAACCCTTATGCTTGAAGGAGGATCCACACTTAACTTTTCCATGATCAAGGAAAATCTCATTGATGAAGTGAAGATATGCATTGCTCCTATGATTGTTGGAGGAAAGGATTCCAAAACATTCTTCGATGGTGAAGGATTCGATTATATGAAAGAAGCCATTCCATTGAAATTGGAAAAGTATTATCCTTTAGGAAAAGACTTTGTTATGGAATATAAGGTTTTAAAATAAGTTTTTCTTTTTTTTAATTTTAATAAGTTTAATAAAATTATAAAAAATAGTATAAAAATAGTTATGAAAAATAGCTGAATAAAAGAAATAAGTAAATTAATAAATAAAATAATGTAAAAGCAAACAAGTCATTTCTTCTTTGTTTGCTCCTACTTGTTTTTGAAATTTTGCTTTTCAAATTGAGGTTTTATTTTTCGTATCTTGATATTTTCACCTCTAATTTTTATTTTCGATTTGCAGGATTTGATTTTCTTTTTTCGATTTGATTTGAAATATAGATTGAAGCAATGTTTTGTCGAATGATTTTAGTTTAATCCCGTGCTAAAACACATTTTTTAACAAATTTTGCTTAATTTAGTTTTTTTTTTTTTTTCTTTTTTATT